>JBFLKP010000268.1:0-3135 GCA_040883225.1 Candidatus Limnocylindrales bacterium
CGCGTGCCCCGGCCACGTGGGTGGCGTGCTGCTCGGGCTCTGGTATCCTGACAGGCCTCGGGCGGCTAGCTCAGCTGGTTAGAGCACTTGCTTGACATGCAAGAGGTCACTGGTTCGAGTCCAGTGTCGCCCACCATCGCTTCGATCACCTGACGGGCCCGGCGGCAGACGCCGGGCTTGCTTGTTGACAAGGACCGCCGCCGATCGTGACCGCCAGGGGAGCCCAGGGAGCTACCGCACCCGACCACCAGCCGTGGACCGGAGAGGCCTACCCGCTCGGCGCGACAGTGGATGGGTCGGGCACGAACTTCGCGGTCTTCTCGCGCGTGGCCGAGCGGGTCGAGCTGTGCCTCTTCGATGCATCGGGCACCGAGACCCGGCTCGACCTGCCACGGATGACCGGCTTCACCTGGCACGGCTACCTGCCCGGAGTCGGCACCGGTCAGCGCTACGGCTACCGCGTCCACGGGCCCTGGGACCCCTCGAGGGGGCGACGATGCAACCCGCGCAAGCTGCTCCTCGACCCGTACGCGCGAGCCATCGAGGGCGAGGTCCGCTGGGCCCCGGCGGTCCACGGCCACGTCCCCGGTGAGCCCTTCCGCCAGCAGACGACCGACAGCGCCGGCTACGTTCCGCGCTCGATCGTCATGGCCGGCGACTTCGACTGGGGTGACGACGCCCGCCCCCGTGTACCGGAGTCGGAGACCATCCTCTACGAGACGCACGTCAAGGGTTTCACCAAGCGACACCCGGGAGTACCCGAGAAGCTGCGCGGGACGTACGCCGGCCTGGCTCATCCGGCGGCCATCGAGCACCTCGTGCGCCTGGGCGTGACGTCGGTCGAGCTGCTGCCGGTGCACCACTTCGTGCACGACGGCTTCCTGCGCGAGCGCGGCCTGCGCCAGTACTGGGGCTACAACACCATCGGCTTCTTCGCGCCGCACGCGGAGTACGCGGCGGCCGGCTCCGGCGGCGGCCAGGTGAACGAGTTCAAGGCCATGGTCAAGGCGCTCCACGCCGCTGGCCTGGAGGTCATCCTCGACGTCGTCTACAACCACACCGGCGAGGGCAACCACCGTGGCCCCATGCTCTCGTTCCGTGGCTTCGACAACGAGGCCTACTACCGGGTGCACCCCGAAAGCCCGCGCCACTACACCGACTACACCGGCACCGGCAACACGCTCAACGTGCGCGAACCCTACGTGCTGCAGCTGATCATGGACAGCCTGCGCTACTGGATCGCGGAGATGCACGTCGACGGCTTCCGCTTCGACCTGGCCTCGGCGCTGGCCCGTGAGCTGCATGAGGTCGACCGGCTCTCGTCCTTCTTCGACATCATCCAGCAGGACCCGGTGATCCGGACGGTCAAGCTCATCGCCGAGCCCTGGGACGTGGGCGAGGGCGGCTACCAGGTCGGTAACTTCCCACCGCACTGGGCCGAATGGAACGGTCACTACCGCGATTCCATGCGCGATCTCTGGCGTGGCGAAGCGGATACGCTCCACGATTTCGGCCGCCGCTTCACGGGTTCCGCCGACCTCTATGCCGAGGAGGGCCGCACGCCCGCAGCCAGCGTCAACATCATCACCACGCACGACGGCTTCACGCTCAGCGACCTGGTCACCTACAACCGCAAGCACAACCGCGCCAACGGCGACCACAACCGCGACGGTGAGTCCTGGAACCGTTCCTGGAACTGCGGCGTCGAGGGTCCCACCGACGATCCCGACATCAACGCCCTGCGCACGCGCCAGCGTCGCAACCTGCTGGCCACGCTGCTGCTCAGCCAGGGCGTGCCCATGCTGCTCGGCGGCGACGAGATAGGCCGCACGCAGCACGGCAACAACAACGCCTACTGCCAGGACTCGGAGCTGTCGTGGTTCGACTGGGAACACGTCGACGAGGACATGCTCGACTTCACTCGGCGGCTGCTGGCGCTGCGTCGTGAGCACCGCGTGTTCCGGCGCCGGAACTGGTTCCAGGTCGGCATCCCCAAGGACGGGCCCGATGGGACCCGCGACATCGAGTGGTGCCGACCCGACGGCTCGCGCATGGCCGACGAGGACTGGCACATCGACGGCGCCGCCGCCATCGCCGTCTACCTCTCGGGCGATCACCTCGTCGATCGCCACGGGCAGCCGATCGCGGGTGACTCCTTCTACCTCGCGCTCAACGCCACGGACGCGGACATGACCTTCAGGCTGCCTGACGGCTGGCTTGGTGCGGCCTGGTCGGTGGTCTTCCACACCGCTGCCGCGCACCCGTTCGAGGTCGGCCCGGAGCAGGTCCATGGTCCGGCGTCGGAGCTCGACCTGCCGGCGCGCTCGCTGCTGCTGGCCCGCCGGGTCGAGCCTCGCTGAGGACGCCCATCGGGTACGCTGCCCGAGCGACGGGACAGCGTGTGGAGACGAGGGGAGCGAGCATGGGCAGGACCTCCGGCCGTTCTGGCCGGGCGCGCGAGCGGCTGGCCACGAGCATCCCCGGCGATCCGCTGTGGTACAAGGACGCGGTCATCTACGAGCTCCATGTCCGCGCCTTTCGTGACAGCGACGGCTCGGGGATGGGGGACTTCCGGGGGCTGACCTCCAAGCTGGACTACCTCGCCGACCTGGGCGTGACCGCGCTCTGGCTGCTGCCCTTCTACCCCTCGCCCGGCCGGGACGACGGCTACGACATCGCCGACTACGGCCGGGTGAACCCCGATTACGGCACGCTGCGCGACGTACGCACCTTCATCCGCGAGGCGCACAAGCGCGAGCTGCGCGTCATCACCGAGCTGGTCTTCAACCACACCTCGGACCAGCACCCCTGGTTCCAGCGGGCGCGCAAGGCGCCACCCGGCTCACCCGAGCGGAACTGGTACGTGTGGAGCGAGACGCCCGAGCGCTACGAGGACGTGCGCGTCATCTTCAAGGACTTCGAGACCTCCAACTGGTCCTGGGATCCCGTCGCCGGCGCCTACTACTGGCACCGCTTCTACAGCCACCAGCCGGACCTCAACTTCGACGAGCCGCGCGTGCGGCAGGCGCTGCTCAAGGTCACCGACTTCTGGCTCGAGGCCGGCGTCGACGGGCTCCGGCTCGACGCCATCCCCTACCTCTACGAGCGCGAGGGCACGACCGGCGAGAACCTGCC
>JBFLKP010000045.1:0-20787 GCA_040883225.1 Candidatus Limnocylindrales bacterium
GAGGAGGAGCTCGTGCAGCGCTACCGCAGCCAGCGTAAGCACGTGAAGATGCACGAGCACGAGCGCCGGCTGGAGGCGCTGCGGGCGGGCCGGAGCGAGGTCCCGCGCGCGTCGGCCAAGCTCAGCCTGCCGGCCTCGAGCCTGGTAGGCGCCGCGCCGGCCCGCTCAGCCGAGGTCGTCGTCTCGCTCGAGGGCGTGCTCTGCGGGTACCCTGCCGACGATGGCCAGGCCGGGGTGCCCGTCACCCGGGTCGATCGCCTCGAGGCCCGTCGCGGCGAGCGCATCGGGCTGGTGGGGCCGAACGGCGCGGGCAAGTCCACGCTGCTGCGGACGATCGCCGGGGAGCTGCGGGCACTCGAAGGCTACGTGCGGGTCGGCAAGAACGTCATGCCCGGCTACCTCTCGCAGCTGCGCGACCGCCCGTTCGCCGGGCTCGACGTGCTCGAGGCCCTGACCACGGTCGCGCCGGTGACGCCCGGCGCGGCCCGCTCCTACCTCGCGCGCTTCCTCTTCCGCGGCGACGATGTGCTCAAACCGGTGAGCGAGCTCTCCGGCGGCGAGCGCTCACGCCTGGAGCTGGCGCTGCTGGGCGTGGGCGCCACCAACCTGCTGTTGCTCGACGAGCCCACCAACCACCTCGACATCGCCGCACGAGAGGCCCTCGAGGCCTTCCTGCGCGAGTCGGACGCCACGCTCATCGTGGTCTCCCACGACCGGCGCCTGCTGGAGTCGACCTGCGAGCGACTGTGGGTGGTGGCGCCAGCGGGCCCAGGCGAGCCGGCCATCGTGGCGCCGTTCGAGCGCGGCTACCGCGCATGGCGTGCGGCCGTGGCCGAGGGCTGGGACGCAGCGGAGGCGGTGGCTCGCAGCCTGGGGCAGGCACCGGCACGAAAGCCTTCGGCCGCGAAGGCAGCCACCCCGAGGCCGGAGCCGACGTCGCCCGCAGCCTCGAACGGTCGACCCCGGCTCTCGAAGGACGCCTATCGCCGCGAGCGCGAGCGGATCGAAGCGGATCTCCAGCGCCTGACCGAGCGGAAGTCCACCCTGGAGGCGGCGCTGGAGGACCCGGCCGTGCAGTCCAACTTCGTCGAGCTCCGCCGTCTGGGCAGCGAGCTGGCCGAGATCGACGGGGCGCTCAACCAGGCCGAAGACGCCTGGCTCACCCTCGAAGAGCGGGCGCCGGCATGACCCTCATCATCGGACTCACCGGCCCCATCGGCTGTGGCAAGTCCACGGTCGGTTCCTGGCTGGGCGAGCTGGGCGGCGCCGTCATCGACGCGGATGCACTCGCGCGAGAGGTCACCGCTCCAGGCCAGCCGGCGCTGCGGGCCATCCGCGAACGTTTCGGGGACGAGGTCTTCGAGGCCTCGGGGGCGCTCGACCGGGCGGCCCTCGGCGCGGTCGTCTTCAGCGACCCGGCGGCCCTGCGAGACCTGGAGGCCATCGTGCATCCGGGCGTGCGCACGCTGGTGGAGCAGCGCCTCGAGAGGGCCACGCGTGAGGCGGATCCCTTCGCGGTGATCGAGGCCATCAAGCTTGTGGAGGGCGGCCTCGCGGAGCGCTGTGACGAGGTCTGGCTCATCGAGTGCGCACCGGACGTGCAGCGTGAGCGGCTCCTGGGCCGGGGGATGGACGGGGCGGACGTGGAGCGCCGGTTGGGCACGCAGGGGCCCGACCTGGCCGAGCGACTGGCCGAGCACGCGACCCGGCGTATCGACACGAGCGGGACAAGAGAAGACGTCCGCGAGCGCGTCGAGGACGCACTCGCGGACGTACTTGCGCCGAGGTTCGCGGGCCCCATCTGGGGCCCGGTGGAGCGCCCCTAGGGAGCGGGCTCCTCCTCGTCGGTCGCACCCTCGTCGGTCAGGCCTTCGTCGGTCAGACCCTCGTCGGTGGGGGCCTCATCGACGTCGATCTCGATGATCGCTGGGTCAGGCGAGGGCGACGGGGATGCCTCCAGGACGAGGTAGGGCTCGGCCGGGAAGGGCGTGGGGAAGGCGATGGGCTGCGGGTAGGTCGTGCCGTCGATGGTCTCGGGCACGCGCAGGTTGTAGCGGGTCACGAGCGTGTCGGTCGTCTCGCCGTAGCTCGAGCGGTCGACGTCGCGGGTGTCCGGCTTGGGGCGGAGCGCCATCGTGAACTGCGCGCCCTGGTTCTGGGCGTGGGCGATCTCCTCCGCGGTCTGCAGGTCGGTGCGAATGATGTAGGTGTCGGACGTATCCTCGGGCCGGGTCAGGATCTGCACGTCGAGCCACATCAGCTTGGTCGAGGAGCCGGCGACGTAGGCGAAGGGCTCGCCGGTCTCGGGGTCGGTCGCCTGGACCGCGCCGGTCTCGGGATCGACCGGCAGGCTCACCGACATCGGGAAGGTGGCGATGATGTCGACGCGATCGCTCGACCCGATGAAGCCGCCGACCGCGCGATCGGGCGGCACGATGAGGCTGACCGCGCGCAGCACCGGGGAGTCGGGTGCGATGGTCTCGTCCGGGCCGAGGATGCTCAGGCCACCCGCGACCTGGGCCTGGGCCAGCATGTAGGGCGTGATCGGCTGGTTGGCCAGGATGGAGATGGCGGCCACGTTGCCGGCCACCTCGTTGACGTCGGTGAAGGCGCCGGCGTTGGAGTCGTCCAGCTGGACCTCGCGCAGGGTGACCATGTCGAGACCGATGTTCTCTCGCGCAGGGATGAAGTCACCCGCGACCACCACCTGGCGCGTGGGGAAGACCTCTTCGGGCTCGTCCTGGCCCTGACTGCTGAGCATGAATGCCGCGGCGCCGGCTCCGAGGGCGAGCAGCACTCCGACGACAAGCACCAACGTTCGCCGTCGGCTGTTGTCCTTGAACTCCATCTCCATGGTGGCAGGCTCCTTGCGCAAGTCGCGGGTCTTTGGGGGCAGTCCGGAGGACGCGCTGCGCCCTACCCGTGCACGGGCCAGCATCCGTTCCGTGGTGCGCGGCTGCCATGGACCTATCGGGTAGCAGCCCATAGGACTCTTTTCTGTACCCCACCCGGGCACACCGCGGCAGACCCCGGCGGAGCGACCACTCGACCCCCGCCAGCGTTCGAACGACTGTTCTGTTTGAGGTACCGCTCGGGTATCATCGTGGCCATGCCGGACTTCCGCCTCCACGCGCCCTTCCAGCCCACGGGCGACCAGCCGGGGGCCATCGAGCAGCTCGCCGAGGGCATCCGAGCGGGGAAGAAGCACCAGGTGCTGTTGGGTGCCACCGGCACGGGCAAGACCGCGACCGCCTCCTGGCTCATCGAGCAGGTCAACAAGCCCACGCTCGTGCTGGCGCACAACAAGACGCTGGCGGCGCAGCTCTACAGCGAGTTCCGCGAGTTCTTCCCCGACAACGCCGTCGAGTACTTCGTGAGCTACTTCGATTACTACCAGCCGGAGGCCTATCTCCCGCGCAGCGACACGTACATCGAGAAGGACTCCAGCCGCAACGACGAGATCGACAAGCTGCGCCACGCGGCCACGCGCGCGCTCTTCGAGCGCAGGGACGTCATCATCGTGGCCAGCGTCTCCTGCATCTACGGCCTGGGCGCGCCGGTCGACTACGGCGCCACCGTCCTGCGGCTGCGCGTCGGCGGACGCTACCGCCGTGACGGCGTGCTGCGCCAGCTCGTGGACCTGCAGTACTCGCGTAACGACCAGGCGTTGTCGCGGGCCAGGTTCCGCGTGCGCGGTGACACGCTGGAGCTTCAGCCGGCCTACGACGACTTCATCGCCCGCGTCGAGTTCTTCGGTGACGAGGTGGAGCGCGTGACCGAGATCGACCCGCTCACCGGCGAGGTGCTCGCCGAGCGGAACGAGCTCAACGTCTATCCCGCCTCGCACTACGTCACGCCGCAGGAGAAGATGGTCCTGGCCATCGACGACATCGACGCCGAGATGGAGGCGCGCGTGGCCGAACTCGAGCAGAAGGGCATGGTGCTGGAGGCGGAGCGGCTGCGCCAGCGCACGACGTTCGACCTCGAGATGATGCGCGAGCTGGGCTTCTGCTCCGGCATCGAGAACTACTCCCGCCACCTCGCCCGTCGCGAGGCCGGGTCACGGCCGTGGACGCTGCTGGACTACTTCCCGCCGGACTGGCTGCTCATCATCGACGAGAGCCACATGACCATCCCGCAGGTCGCGGGCATGTACAAGAACGACCGCACGCGCAAGGAGATCCTCGTCGACTTCGGCTTCCGCCTGCCCTCCGCGCTGGACAACCGGCCGCTGACGTTCGAGGAGTTCGAGGCCCACCTCGACCAGGTCGTGCACATGAGCGCCACTCCCGGTCCGTGGGAGCTGCAGCGCTCCGAGGGCGTGGTGGAGCAGCTCATCCGCCCCACCGGCATCGTCGACCCCACCATCGAGGTCCGGCCCACCGAGGGCCAGATCGACGACCTCATCGACCGCATCAAGGATCGCGTCGACCGCGGCGAACGTGTGCTCGCGACCACGCTCACCAAGCGCATGGCCGAGGACCTTGCCGACTACCTCCACGAGATGGGCGTGAAGGTCTCGTACCTGCACAGCGAGGTGGACACGCTGGAGCGGGTGCAGATCTTGCGCGACCTGCGCCTGGGGGTCTACGACGTGCTCGTGGGCATCAACCTCCTGCGCGAGGGCATCGACCTGCCGGAGGTCACGCTGGTGGCCATCCTCGACGCCGACAAGGAGGGCTTCCTGCGCAGCGCCTGGTCGCTCATCCAGGTCATCGGCCGGGCGGCCCGCAACACCGGTGGCGAGGTCGTGATGTATGCGGACCGGGTCACCGAGTCGATGCAGGTGGCCATCGATGAGACCGATCGTCGCCGCAGCATCCAGCGGGCGTACAACGAAGAGCACGGCATCGAGCCGCAGACCATCGTCAAGGAGATCCGCGACATCAACGACCGCCTCGCGGCCGCGGCGGGGCCGGCCGCCACGGGCGGCGAGGGGCGGGAGCTGTCCGAGCTGAGCCAGGCGCAGATCGAGAAGATGGTCGCCCAGCTGGAGGCGGAGATGAAGAGCGCGGCCAAGCAGCTCGAGTTCGAGCGCGCCGCCGCACTACGCGACGAGATCCAGGACATCCGCATCCGCGTGCTCGAGCAGGATGCCTCGGTGGCCGTGCTGCGCGGCGCTGAGCAGGCCGCCAGGCAGCGCGGCCCAGCCGACACCCCCAGCGCCAAGCCTTCCGAGCGAGCCGCCGCGCGGAAGGCCGGCGAGCGCCGTGGGCGGCGGGAGGCCGCTGAGGAGTCGGCGCTGGAAGTGACCGAGGTGAAGGTCCTGCCGGCCGCTGAGGAGCCCGTCGAGATCGACGAGGGCACGGCCGCGGACGTGTTCCCGGGCATCAAGGATGTCCACGAGGACGACGACGAGGGCTGGATGGCGCGCTGGCTGGACAAGCCCACGTGGGACCGTCGGGTGACACCCAACGTCATCAAGCGGACGGGGCAGCGGCCGCGCCGCCGCTGAGCATCACCCGGGCGCGCACGAGACGACCAGGGTTCGTGCGTTGCCGCGGCCCCGTCGGTCTGGGGCGAGGTCTGAGGCCGGCCTGATCGGGCGTGCCTCAGAGACGTGGTGACCCACCATGGTCGTCATCTGGCCTCGGTCGCAAGTGCCAGCCCCACCGACGATACGGGCACGTTGTGGACAGCTGTCGCCAGGGTCGGCGCTACGGACTCCGGTAGCCACCATGACCGGGCATCCACGCATGCCCACGCTGCGGGTGGTCCTCATCCGTCCTGCGATGTGGTCAGCCGTCGCGGGGGACGACGCAAGTCCATCCAGCAGGGGCAGCGTCGTGGACGACGGTCGACACGGGCGACGTGTGTCGACAACGTCGCTCGCCCCGAGGCGATACGGTCGCTCCCATCGACACCTGTCCACGACGACACCGGGGTCCACTCCAGCGCGTCGCTGGCGGCGACGGCTGTCCACGACGTGGCTTCACCGGGGCACGCTGCAAAGCGGTGCGACCGACCCGGGTGTCGCGTCCACCCGGGGGACAGGACAGGCTAGTCGCCCTTGGCCTGGTCTTCGTCGGCTTGCCTGGCTGCCTCGGTGATGTCCCTGGCGGTCGCTTCGTCGACGTCCGCGGTTGTCACCTTGGTGGCTTCCGGGACCTGCGCCTTCACCTGGTCCACGTCGACCCTGTGGATGAGCGCGATGATGCCGGAGTGGTTGGGCTCCAGCGCGCCGTCGAGTGCGTTCGAGACCTGGTGCCGGTGGTGCAGGTTGCGCAGCTTGCCCAGTACACCACCTGCGACCCCCCAACCCACGACGGAGCCGATGATGGCCGGTGGGAAGAGGATGCCCACGGCCAGGCCCGCGGCGGCGCCCCACTTCACCCCGGTCCTGGTGCTGTGCTCGGTGAGCTTGTCGATGTTGATCTTGCCTTGGTCATCGGCATGGGCGGTGAGCACGCCGTCGATGCGCAGGATGCCCTGGACGTCTGCCTCGAGCAGCGCGAGGTAGGCCGCGTTGGCCGCTCGGTCATCGGCGAAGTCGGCCACAAGCACGGTGTTGAAGTAGTCCGTGTCCAGTGCCGCGACGGCCTTGACGCCGGTCTCGTCACCGACGGCGGCGACCATGCTCGCACCGTGCGGGTCCACCTCCCCGGCTGCCACGCCGGTGATGACACGCTCCGAGGCATCGCCCTCGCCTGTCGGCTGGCCGGCTCCCTGTTCCTGGTCCCTGTCCTGCGGTTCGCTCATCGGTCCTCCGTTCGCCCCTGGGTTTCACAACGACGCCGATTCTAGGCGTCTGGGCCCGCGGCGGCCGACGCGCATGGCATCATCGCTGGCACCGTGCGGGGTGGCGGACATCTTCCAGGAGTTCGCGCTCGCGCACCAGCCACGAGCGGCGACATCTACTAGCGGCGACATCCACGATCGGCGGCGCATGCGGACGGACCAAGCACGAGCAGGGCCGACCTCTACGGGGTCCTCGGCCCCCTTGCTGCCGATGCCGACCGTGGGCCGCCGCCGCGCTCTTCCTGCAGGTCGAAGACCGTCTGGATGGGGTCACGTCGGCCGATGAGCGCCCAGGCCAGGGCCGCGCCCAGGATGCCGACGATGCCGCTGAGGACGAGGGCCGCGATGACGCCGTCGAGATAGGCGACCGAATAGGCCGCGCCCTTGGCTGGCTCCGCGCCCTCGAGCGTTGCGGCGTAGACCTCGCGGAAGCGTGGCGTGCCCAGCGACTGGAGTGTCAGCTCGAACTCGTTGACCAGTGCGCCCGCCTGCTCGGGCGCTCTTCGTACAGCGATCTCTCGGGCGCTGGCCACGGCCGTGGTGGCCAGCAGGGTCGTCGCGGCCACGATGCCGATGCGAGAGCCCAGGCCGACCGAGGCCTCGTTGATGGCCGCGGCCGAGGCCGGCAGGCCGCGTGGTGTGCTGGCGAAGACGATGGCCGTCCGCACCGTGGTGCCGAGCACGAACCCGGCGCCGATGAGCACGAGCGGCCCGATGAAGAGCAGGTAGTGCGCCGCGTCGAGCACGGCGCGGGCCGTGGCTGGGTTGTCCTGGTAGAACTCGCGGATGAAGCCGACGATGATCAGGAGCACCCCTGCGAGAAGGATGTTGGCGACGCCCACAGCGAGGGTTCCAGAGGCCATGATTCCGCGCGGGCCGTAGCGGCGAAGCAAGGCGCCGGCGATCGGGCCCGCGACGAGGAGGGCGACCGCGAAGGGCGCGATGGCGAAGATGGCGAAGAGCGTGCCGTAGCCGAGCGGGTACTCGAAGACGACCGGCAGCAGCATCAGCGGAACCGCCTGCGCGAAGCCGATGGCGACGCCGACCGCGAGCGCCGCTCCAAGGGCCCGTCGGTCCAATCGCAGGGCCTCGACCGCCTCGGCCGTCCGCGCTCGCCGCCAGCCGAGCGTGGCCAGGCCGAGTGCCCCGGCCACGATGAGCACCAGCGGAATGACCAGGCCGCCTTCGCCCCCGATGGCCACGATGCCGCTGACGATGGCGAGCACGGACATCGCCCAGATGGCGACGCCGGCCACGAGCATCGGACTCGCGGGCAGGCTGCCTGGGATGCGCGGGATGTAGCGGTAGGCGGCCCAGAGGGCGACGACCGCGGCAACGACCGTGAGGCTGTAGGCCAGCCACGTGTCGAACACGAAGGTCGAGGGCACACCCGGCTGCTGGCTCGGGATCAGGCGGGGAAAGAGCGTAAGGACCGCCGGCGAGACGGCCGTTCCAGCGCCGAACGCGGCGTACACGAAGCCGAGCGCGGTGGCGCGCGGGATGCCCTCGTAGGCGATGGCGACCGAGCCGATGCCGTACGTCAGCACGAGCCCCGAGGCCGCGACGCCGAGGAAGTTCGCGGCGTAGAAGACGGGTCCGCTCGTGAACACGATGGCCACCAGCGAGCTGGCGGCGATCGTCGCGAGGCCACCCACCAGCAGCCACCGCTGACGGAGGACGTCGCTGGCGAGGCCGCCGAGGATGATGGTGGCGGTCGCAGCGAAGGCCAGCAGCAGGAGCAGGTTCTGCAGCTCGGGCTGGGCGCGCAGGGCCTCCTGGGCCGTGGGCAGACCAGGGGAGAGCGCGCGAGGCACAAGCCCCACCGCGAAGAGCGCCAGCGCGCCCGCGATGAGGATCCCGCGCTGTCGAGGGTCCTCGATGACCTCGCGGATGAACTCGGGCAGCTTCACTCGACGCACTGACGCATGGTAGCGAGGCCGTATGACGGCGTGTCCGCACAACGGACGAGGCACATGGGAGCCGACGCAGCCCGTGCGCTACTGCGTGACGACTTGGTTGCCTGCTTCGGCCCGACGGGCACGTTCGGCGCGGATGCCGGCGACCGTCAGCGAAGCCGTGGCCACGGCCACGAGGATGGGTGCCGTCTCGAGCGCGCCGACCTGGGTGAACAGCGCCGCCAGCAGGACCATCGAGAACGGTGCCGCGACGACCGACCCGGGTACCGCCGCCAGCATGCAGGAGAAGGCCAGGCCCAGCGGGATCCCCGGCAGCAGCTCGTGGACGATGGTGCCGGCGGTGCCCCCCATGAACAGGACCGGGAAGATCGGACCGCCGATGAAGCCCGACGCGGTGCTCACCACGAATGCCACCATCTTGCCCAGCAGTGTGGCGATGAGCAGCAGTGCTCCCAGGTCGTCCGCTTCCTCGACCACGACCGCGAGCTGGTCGCTCCCGGTGAAGTTCGTCAGCGGCAGCGCGACGCCGACGAGGCCGAAGAGCAGGCCACCGATGATGGGCTTCAGGATGGCCGGACCCTGCAGGCGGGCGAAGAACGACTTGGCCACAGCCCCGACGACGCCAAGGAGCACCACGATCAGCGCCGCCAGCAGGCCCAGTCCGACCCCTGCCAGCAGGTGCCAGTCGGCATAGCCGTAGCTGGGCACCTCGTAGACGCCGATGAAGATGCTGCCGGCGATGGCGAAGGTGAGGCCGAAGGAAACGCTCGACGCGACGAGGGAGCCGAAGAACGCTCGCTCGAAGCGCCTCAGCGCTGTGCGTGAGACCTCCAGCACAAGGAACGAGGCCAGGAAGGGGCTGGAGAAGAGACCGCCGAACGCCCCTGCCATGCCAGCCAGCGTGAGTGCCTTCGTCTCGTCCTCGTGGAGCTTCCCTCGGCTGGCGATGAGATCCGCGCCACCGCCTCCCATCTGCCCGAGGGCGACCTCGGGCCCCAGGCTGGCGCCGCCCATGAGCGAGACGGCCGAGACGGCCACGATCGACGGCACCGCCCTGCGGTCGACGTGCTCAAGGCGCAGGTCCTCGATGAGCCCGGGCACTTGGTCAGGCATGTGCAGGTAGCGTCGAAGGAGGCCCACCAGCACGCCGGCAGCGGCGGCCACGAGGATCCACCACGGGTGGCCTTCGAACCAGCCGGTTCCGCTCTCCCCGTACCATCGGGCACCCAGGTTCGTGATGCTGATGAAGACGAGACCGGCGACCACGCCGACGATGCCCAGCAACGCGGCGTACCCGAGCAGACGCCAGAAGCCGGGTGCCCGGGTACCCCCAGCGGTCGTCTCCAAGGCTAGTGGCTGAAGCCTGCGCGAGTCGCTGACTTCAGCGGCGGATCCTCGTTCAATGCTGAGGTCGCCTTCGCCAGGTCGACGAGCAGCATCTCGCCCAAGTCGCGGGTGAAGCCCTCACGGATGACGATCCGCAGGACGACGATGTCGGTGGCGTCATCGGGCATCGTGTAGGCCGGCACCTGCCAGCCGTTGTACCGCAGGCGATCGGAGACGTCGAAGGCCGTGTAGGGCAGGTCGTCCTTGACGGTGAACGACAGGACCGGGATGTCCGTCCCGTCGCTGACGATATCGAAGGGGCCCATCTCGCCGATGTGCTTGGCCAGCGTCTGGGCGATGCCCTGGAGCGTCTCCATGACCTTGATGTAGCCCGAGCGGCCGAGGCGGATGAAGTTGTAGTACTGCCCCACGATCTGGTTGCCCGGGCGGCTGAAGTTCAGCGTGAACGTGGGCATGTCGCCGCCGAGGTAGTTGACGTGGAAGATGAGGTCCTCGGGCAGGTCTTCCTCGGCCCGCCAGACGACGAACCCGATGCCGGGGTAGACCAGGCCGTACTTGTGACCGGAGACATTGATGGAGACGATGTTGGGCAGGCGGAAGTCCCACTTCAGATCCGGCTGCAGGAACGGCGCCACGAACCCGCCGGAGGCCGCGTCGACGTGCACCGGCACCTCCAGCCCCGTTGCCTCGTTGTTGGCCACGACGGCGTCATGGATGGCCTCGATCGGTTCGTACTCGCCGGTATAGGTCGTGCCCAGGATGGCGATGACACCGATGGTGTTCTCGTCCACTCGCGCCACTGCATCCTCCGGCGTGACCGTGTAGCGGCCCCTGGTCACCGGCACGTAGCGCGGCTCGACGTCCCAGTAGCGGCAGAACTTCTCCCACACCACCTGGACGTTGGAGCCCAGTACCAAGTTCGGCTTGGCCGTGTCCTGACCCGCGGCCTCGCGTCGCTGACGCCAGCGCCACTTCATGGCCAGCCCGGCGAGCATCACGGCCTCCGAGGAGCCGGTAGTCGAGACACCCACCGCGTCGCCACCGGCCGGGGCGTTGAAGAGGTCGGCCACGATGTTGACGCAGCGCCGCTCGATCTCGGCCGTGGCCGGGTACTCGTCCTTGTCGATCATGTTCTTGTCGAACGCGGTCTTCATCAGCGCCTCGGCCTGCGGCTCCATCCAGGTCGTCACGAACGTGGCCAGATTGAGCCGGGCGTTGCCGTCGAGCATCAGCTCGTCGTAGACGAGGCGCTCGGCGACGTCCGGCCAGGCGCCGTGGTCCGGGAGCCGGTACTTGGGCATGAAGCCCAGGTCGGTGCGATGGGTGTACGCGGGCGCGACGATCTCCTCGGCCAGATCCCTGGCAGACAGGCGCTTGATGACCATGGCGCTACGCTCTCCTTGATGGACGCTCCAGCCGGTTGGGAGATCGTGGACCGACACCGAGTGGGGCCGTTCACGACCTCCATGGTCCTACGGCGACCGGATGGAAGACAAGCCGTGTTCACCGCCTGGCGCCATCGCAAGGGCCATGGGCTCATCGATGGGACCCCACGAGAGCGGATCAGCGGTATCCCATGGTGGGCACCGCAGCGGCGAGGCTGGTGGATCGCCGTGCTCTTCATGATCGGCTCGCTGTGTTTCGCCCTTGGCTCCGTGCCGGCCTTCGCCTCGGCCATCGGGGGCGCCGTGGTCTGGGTCTTCTTCGTCGGCTCGCTCTTCTTCACGGCCGCGGCATACCTGCAGTACTTCGAGGCGAGCAACGAGGGCGATGACCTTCGTGGCTCGGCGCGAACGCGCCGGCCGCTGGGCGTTCGGCTGTCCTCACCAGGCTGGTGGGCTGCCTCGACCCAGCTGCTGGGTACGCTCTGGTTCAACCTCACCACCTTCGCCGGCACGCGCGGTGATCTCGACGTGGTCCAACAGGAGGTGCTCGTGTGGGCGCCCGACGCCATCGGCTCGGTGCTCTTCCTCGTCGCCAGCGCGTTCGCCATCATCGAGGTCCGAGACGGACTGGAGCGAGGATGGCGGCCGTCACTGGACTCGGCCATCGCGTGGGTCAACATGACCGGTTCCATCGCCTTCGGGATCTCCGCCATCGCCGCATTCATCGATCCGGTGAGCGGGGAGCTGCTGAACGTGGCTGCGGCCAACGCCTTCACCTTCCTCGGTGCCGTGTGCTTCTTCGTCGGCGCACTGATGCTCATGCCCGACATGACTCGCGCGAACGAGCCCGAGGTCGCGACGTGAGCGCCCTCGAGCGGGCTCCCAGCGCCTCTCGACGATAGCGGTGCCCGCGGGGAGCACATCGCCCGATTCGACTGATGCCGGTGCGGCGTACAGTCGGCCTGCGCGTCGTCGATCGGCACCAGCGTCGGTCCGCTCGCACTACCGAGGGCAAAGGCCATGTCAGCACGTCGGTCGGATCTCGAGCCCTTCGACGCCATCGATGCGGAGATCGTCTCGATCGCCCGCTCCATCAACATCCTCGGCAGCCTGACCTGGCCGCGGGCGCTGGAGTCGCGCTTCCTCGAAGGCTGGCGAGCGGGGCGACCCGAGCTGCCGAGCGTCGAGCACGCCCCTGCGGACCACCGGGACAAGGTCGCAGCACTCGAGTCCATCATGTCGCGGTGCGATCGCGCCGATCCCATGGGTGACCACCTCTACAAGACGGCCTGGAGCTACGGTACCGCCCTGCGCATGCTGCAGGCGGTGGGCACGCCCGAGTTCACCGAGCACAGCGTCCGTCTCTACGGGCGCCCTGACTACGTCTACGAACGACAGAAGATGTCGGTGGTCGATGCGGCCCGGCCCATCCTCGAGGTCACGGAAGCGCTGCAGCAGTCGGACACGGTGCTCACCACGACGCCTGACACTCCGGCCGAGGAGTTCGCCGAGCAGCTGCGCGGACGTCTCGACGACTACTTCACGCAGGACCGCGTGGAGGTGGTCGTGGACCCGGCGATGTCAGCGAAGGCGGCCGCCGGAGCCAAGCGGGTGAGGATCCAGGCCGGAGCCCTCTTCTCCGACCTCGACCTGGCCCAGCTGCTCAACCACGAGGCCTTCATCCACGCGGCTACCTCGCTCAGCGGCCGACAGCAGCCCCATCTGCGCGTCCTTGGCCTGGGCTCACCCCGGACCACGCGGACCCAGGAAGGCCTGGCCGTGTTCTCGGAGCTCATCACGTATTCCATCGACCTGGTCCGCCTGCGCCGCGTCGCGCTCCGCGCCATGGCCGTCGATGCGGCCCTGGCGGGCGCCGACTTCATCGACGTCTTCCGCATCTACCTCGATGGCGGCCAGTCGGAGAGCGACGCCTATAACTCCGCGCAGCGGGTCTTCCGCGGCGGCGACGTGCGTGGGCGTGTGGCGTTCACCAAGGACGCCGCCTATCTCGAGGGCCTGCTGCTGGTCCAGACCTTCCTGCGCAAGGCCATCGCCGACGAGCGACCGGAGCTGATCCCCATCCTCTTCGCGGGCCGCATGACGCTCGGAGACGTCATCGAGCTGGAGCCCCTGTTCGCCGAGGGCGTGCTCGTGCCGGCACGGTACCTACCCGACTGGATCAGAGGATTGCGTCAGCTGAGCGCCTACCTGGCCTACTCGCTCGTCAGCGGCCGCATCCGCATGGAGCTCGTCGAGCTTCCGCGGTTCCTGGAGCTGGAGGACGCCGTCCTGGCCTGAACGCGCAGCCGCCACCTAGATGCCGACGTTCTGTGGAAGGCTGAGCATGAAGCCGAGGCCGGCAAGGAACAGGACCGCAGCCATCAGCGCTCGAACTGCTCGTACTGAGGCAGATCGAATGGTCGTCCGTCGGGGAATTCCCCAAGCGGTGCGTCGCCGAGCCAGGCGTTGAACGCGGGTTGGAACTCGTCGCGCATACGGCCACGAATAGCCTCGGCGCCACGTTCGTTGCCCTCGGCTGCCAGAACGAGCCAGGTCGAGAACATCTCCACGTCCACCTCGAGCCCAGCCTCGGCGATGGTCATGGTGTCGTTCGCCTGTGCCCGCAGCGCCGAGGCGTTGCTGAAGTCGACGGTCTGCACGCCGCCCCATCGTGTCGACTGATAGGCGGACCACGCGGCCACGACGGTTGCCGCAGCCAGCAGGATGGCGGCCGCGAGCTCGATAGAGTCGCTGCGGTCGAAGCGGTGCGCCAGGTCGTCGAGCCTGCCCTCAACCCGAGCCACGACGTTGGCGGTGTCGTCCTTCGATAGCTCGTCGTCGCTCGAGTGGGGCGTATGCGTTCCGGGCACGTGGGGATCGCTGGCCACGAGACTAGGTCGTTAGTTCCTCGAGACCGGCCTCGACGTCGTAGCCCAGGGCCATCGACAGCTTGGGCGCCGCGGTGATCACCGCGGTCGAACCGGCCGGCTGGGCGAGCACGATCAGTAGCGAGAGGATCTCGTCGACGGTCGCACCGGCATCCAGCGCTGCCTGGACCGATCGCTGGTAGGCGGGCAGGGCGGAGTCGCGGCTGATGAGCGACGCCAGCCGGACGAGCGCCGTGGTGCGCCCATCAAGGCCGATGTCGGCCGAGCGGGACCCACCGAGTGCCTGGTTGATCGAGTCCTCGTCGCCGATGCTGATGAGACGAAGGAGCGATGCCTGCGAGGGCGTGACCACGTCGCTGTTCCTCCGGGTGATGGCTGAGCTCTCGAGCGGACCTCGGCCAGACGTACCATCGGCCGCGCCGCCGTGCGGGTCATCACCCGGAAGATGTGAAAGCGTGGGTCTAGCCGATGCCCGCTTCCAGTCCCGGCCCAAGGGGGAACCGCAGCGCGGAGCCGTCGATGAGACCGTACTCGACGGCCGTCTCGATGGCCGCTCGGCGTGACGAGACCCCGAGCTTGCTGTAGATGGCGACGGCTTGCGACTTGACCGTGTGTGGCGAGACGTAGAGCCGTTCGGCGATCTCTGCGAAGGTGAGGTGCGTCGGCAGGTATTGGAGCACACGCAGCTCCGCCGCTGTGAGCGTCCAGTGCGCAGCGCCAACGTCGCTGATCCGGTCCAGGCGGGTGCGTACGGCCTCGACATCGGCGATGATGGAACCCAGCCGGGGACGAATGCGCAGGATGTCGTCGACCTCTCGCATGAGCGTCCGGGCGGAGGCCACGTCCTCGAGCCCGATGAGGGCCTCGATGGCGGCGAGCCTGGCCGGCACCGCGAGCCAGGGGGTGGCCGCGGTCGACATCGGGCGCATGCGGTGGACTTGGGCCAGGTGCTGGCGCGCCTGCTTCGCGGAGCCGCCGGAGACGGCCACCCTTGCCGCCAGGGCATGCACCCAGAACGTGAGCACGTACTCCTCGAGTCCCGCGGCGCGGATGACCGAGAGCCCGTGCTCGAGACGCCGGCGAGCGAGCTCACGGTGGCCGGACCGCAGGGCCAGTGAGACCTCCAGGCCGGTGGCCATGGCGAAGCCCGGGATGGCGCCACGAACCTCAGCCAGCACGACCGCTTCGCGCGCCTGCTCTGTGGCCTCTTCGTGGAGGCCTGCCAGCATGCTCGCCACCGCGGAGAGGAGTCTGACACCCGGCATGAACGGGCTGTCGCCTCGCATCCCCGCCTCGGCTGCGCGCGCATCCGCCTGGGCCGCCTCGACGCCCTGCGCAAGGATCATGCCGCGCAGCACGGCGACCCACGCCGCCGCGGCCGAGCCGTCCGGCATCGGCTCGGCATCCTGCGGGGAGTGCTCCGCTGCCGCCAGCCAGAGCTCGCTCTCGTGCCGCCGGCCGTCGATGGCACAGATGAAGCCCGCGAGCACCGCGATGGCCGGGTATCGGTCGCGCACGCCGTCGCTGTCGAACCACTCGATCCATCGCTCGAGCGTGGCGATCCGGCCGGTCCAGTGAAGAGGCCAGACCTCCTGCGCCATCAGGCGGGCGGTAAGGTCCCGGTCTCCTGAGCGGCGGGCGTATTCGAGAGCCTCGATCGGCTCGCCCTCGGCGTGACACCACATCGCCGCACGCGCGGCGATGCCCTTGGCCACATCTGGCCGTTCTGCCTCCAGCGTGTCCCGCAGCAGCTCGCGCAACAGTGGGTGATAGCGGAAGATCGTCCCGGCGTGGTCGACGGCCTGTACGAGCAGACTGGAGTGGTGCAGCGCTCGGAGGCGAGAGAGAGAGCCCCTGGTCTCGAGCGCATGGTCGCAGAGGGCGCCCGACATCGTGTCGAGTACCGAGGTTCGCAACAGCCACGCGCGCTGCTCTGGGTCAAGCGGGTCGAGAAGCTCGGTCCTGATGTACTCCGCCACCGAACGCTCCATCCCGGCGGTCGCCGAGGACGGTGCCGATGCGGCCATGGCACGGCTGCCGAGGGCGAGCGAAACGGCGACCGGCCAGCCACGCGTCCATTCGATGATGGCCTCCACGTGGGCATCCGACGGGTCGAGCTCGAGCCGTGCCGCCAGCGTTCGCACCTCGTCCTCGTCGAAGGCCAGGTCGTCTTCCCCGATCTCGATGAGCCGACCGAGCGTCTGGAGCCGGGCGAGACGGAGGGCGGACGCGTCGTGGCCCGCAGCCACCACCCGCATGCCATCCGGCAGCAGGTCGATGAAGACGCCCACGGCATCCACCGCCCGGCGATCACGCAGCAGGTGGATGTCGTCGAACAACAGGGCGACCGGAACGCGCGCGTTCCCTAGCGCTTGGGCCAGGCGCGAGGCGGCCTGCAGTCCAGGCTCGAGGCTGCGGCTCGAGATCCGCCCAAGGATGTCCTCCGGCATCGGCTCGATAGCGTCCATCACCCGAGCCACGTCCTGGAAGAGCACGGTCGGGTCGCGGTGTCGCTCGCTGATGCGCAGGTAGGCCGACCGGCGAACCCTCTGGCCTAGCTGCTCGAGCAGCATGGACTTGCCGTAGCCGGCAGAGGCGACGACGAGCACCAGAGCGGCGTCCGTGTCGCGCTCGATCCGGTCGAGGATGGCCGTGCGTTCGACGGCCTGCTCGCGCCTGTGTCTGCCCATTCGGTGATCGTCCGTGGTGCTCCTGCGCGATGGGCCTACCGGCGAGGTGCGACTGGCGGGGTTGCTATCACTGGCGCGACCTTCCCCTGCAGGCACGGGTCGTTCAGCGCTCAGCTCGGATATCAACCCTTCCGTGGGATGACGCCGCAGCCGCCTCCACGTTGGATGCACGCAGAACCGGCAGACCAGCGAGCAGCCGTGCTCGCACGGCACCAAGCACCAGGTTCATGGAGGAGGAGGGTAGCATGGGCGACATCGCCGATATCGAGGAGCTCGGACCGATCGACTGGATCGTCGTGGAGTTCCCCGGCAGCAGGTTCAACGGGGAGATCGCGCCCGTATTGGCAGACCTCGTGGATCGTGATCTGATCCGGGTGCTCGACCTGCTCATCATCAAGAAGGACGAAGACGGCGCGTTCGAGGTCTTCGAGCTCTCCGACCTCGAGACGGCCGAGATCGGCGAGCTCGGGGTCTTCGAAGCCGAGCTGGCGATGCTGCTGAGCGCGGAAGACGTCACGGCCATGGCCGCGGCGATTGAGCCGGGCAGCTCCGCCGCCGTCCTCGTCTGGGAGAACAAGTGGGCCGGTCCGTTCGGCGCCGCGGTCCGTCACTCGGGCGGCCAACTGGTGGCCAGCGGTCGGATCCCGACCCAGGCTCTGCTGGCGGCGGTGGAAGCCGACGCAGCCGAGGGCCAAGCGACAACGGAAGGAGGCTGAGATGCCGATGGCAGCACGCCGCATAGCGGCCCGTTCAGTGGTCGGACCCAAGCCCGTCGCCCGCACGGCCACGACCGTCGCCACCGCCGCCGTGGTGGCGCATGGCGTGAACCGCCGAAGCGACCGCCGGGACGATCGCCGCGACGACCGCCGCGACCGCCGCTGATCCCGCGAGCCACTCGCTGGACGAGAAGCGGCCCCGGCGTCATGCCGGGGCCGCTTTCCCTTGTCCTGACCGGACCACGGCGAATGGTCCGAGGGCTGATGGTCTAGCCGTCTGTGCCGACCTCGGGCGCCATGCTCTCCATCGCCTCCTCGGCGTCCTCTGCTTCGGCCTCGGCCTCATCGACCGCAGCCTCCATCGTGGCCTCGACGTCGCTTGCGGCGTCCTCTGCTTCGGCCCCGGCTTCATCGAATGCAGCCTCCACGTCAGCCTCTGCCTCGCTCGCGGCCTCCTCTGCGTCAGCCTCCATCGTGGCCTCGGCCTCCTGCGCCTCCTGCGCGGCCTGCTCGGCCTGGGCCTCGATCAGCACGCGGGCGCAATTGGTTTCGCCAGCGTCGTTGATGGCCGCTCGCAACGCGGCGACCTGCGGCGTCAGCGAAGCCAAGGCCTGGTCGACCGTGTCGGTGTCCGGGATGGCGTCGATCGCCGAGCGAAGCTCGTCGGTTGCATCCTCGATGGCCTGGACCTGGCTCTCCGCGAGATCGCCGGCCGCCGTCTCCAGTGCCTGGAAGGCCGCCTGCACGGCTTGAGTGCTGGTCTGGATGTCCTCGATCGTGGCGGACCCGACCACTAGAGCCAACGCTGTGCCGAAGGCCGCGACGAGCCGTGTTTGGGCTTCGTACATGACGGGCTCCTTGCGCTGTGTCTGAGCGTGGAGGCACGGGCGGACACGTTGCCGCCCGGAGCGGCTCCCGACGTCTCTCTGTGATCGACCCTAGGCGCGCGACGAGGTGGCGGCATCGCCCGGCCTGCGAGGTTCGACTCCGCAGCGTGGTAGCCCCGGAACGGCTGCTGGCCTTTCATCCGCGGTGGGTGATGCGAGCGCGGCCCGCGGCAGCGAGTCTGTGGTCGTCCGCGGATGTCGCTGTCCGGGCCATCCGCGCGCGAACCGGAGACCAGAGAGGTGCACCACCATGTCAGACCGATCGACCGATGTCCTCGTCGCGGGCTACCAGGCGGTCGACATCGCCAGCGCGGACTTCGACGGACTGATCGCCCAGGTCCAGGTCGGATCGATCGCGCTCGATGCCGCCATCCTGGTGGCGCATGACGCTGACGGGAACGTGAGCGTGCAGCAGACGGGGGACCACCTCGGGCGCAAGGGGGCCGGCTGGGGCGGCGCCGTGGGGTTCCTCGTCGGCCTGGCCGCCCCGCCGCTCCTGGCCTCCGTGGCGGTGGGCGCGGCTGGTGGCGCCATCGTGGGCAGGTTCGCCAAGCACAAGCTTGAGTCCGGGCTGCACGACCAGCTTGGCGAGGCCATGAAGCCCGGCACGGCAGCCATCATCGCCACGTTCAGCAGCGATCAGCGTCTGGCCGTCGAGCGG
Organism: Candidatus Limnocylindrales bacterium; assembly: GCA_040883225.1. Classification (GTDB taxonomy): domain Bacteria; phylum Chloroflexota; class Limnocylindria; order Limnocylindrales; family CSP1-4; genus JAFMJV01. Next base: position 19,229 of record JBFLKP010000045.1, read on the forward strand.
GCCTTGCCCGGATCGCCGGCGAAGTCCGTCGTCGTGACCGACGCCACGGGCACCGCCGCGCTGAAGGACTCGCTGGCCGAGGCGATGGGCAAGTTCAGCCCCGACCGGACCACACTGCCGATCCCGGACCGAGCCTTCGGCGGCGCCATCGGCCGCACCATGGCCGACTCCGCTGCGGACTGGTCCTTCATCCCCGGCCCCAAGGCGCCGGAGGGTGCACCCAACGTGCTCGTGGTGCTCATCGACGATGCGGGCTTCGGTGGTCCCACCACGTTCGGTGGCGAGATCGAGACGCCCGCGCTGAGCCGCGTCGCCGAGATGGGCCAGACCTTCAACGCCTTCCACGTCACCGCGGTGTGTTCACCCACGCGCGCCGCACTGCTCACCGGCCGAAACCACCACCGCGTGGGCATGGGCGGCATCGCCGAGTTCCCCGGGCCGTTCCCCGGCTACACCGGCACCCGGCCGCGGAGCTGCACGGCGCTCCCGCGGATCCTCAAGGAGAACGGCTACGTCACCGCCGGGTTCGGCAAGTGGCACATGACGCCGGGCCACGACATGGGCGCAGCGGGATCGTTCGAGCATTGGCCCCTTGGCTGGGGCTTCGACCACTGGTGGGGCTTCCTCACCGGCGCGGCCGGCCAGTACGACCCGGTCATCACCCAGGACAACTCCACGCTGGGCGTGCCCGAAGGCGAGGACGGCAAGGTCTACTACTTCCCCGACGACATCACCGACAAGGCCGTGGAGTGGATCCATGCCGTCCGCGCCCACGAGGCCGACAAGCCCTGGATGCTCTACTACTCGACCGGCTGCAGCCATGCCCCGCACCACGTGGGCAAGGCATGGGCCGACAAGTACAAGGGCGTGTTCGACGACGGCTGGGACGCTTATCGGGAGCGGACGCTGAAGCGCCAGAAGGAGCTGGGCCTTGTGCCCGAGGACACCGAGCTGTCGGAGCGGCCCGAGCTCTTCCCGGCCTGGGACACCCTGAGCGAGGCGCAGCAGAAGCTCTACGCGCGCCAGATGGAGGTCTTCGCGGGCTATTCCGAGAATGCCGACTGGAACGTGAACCGGCTGCTCGACGCCATCGAGGAGATGGGTGAGCTCGAGAACACCCTCATCATCTATGTCTGGGGCGACAACGGCGCCAGCATGGAGGGCACGCTGACCGGCTCCTTCAACGAGACCACGTTCTTCAACGGCGAGGTCCTGGAGGCCGATGAACAGCTCGAGCTGATCGAGAAGTGGGGCGGCATCGAGGAGCTCGGCGGTGAGCACACCGCGCCCCACTTCGCCGCGGCCTGGGCCCACGCCAACAACACGCCCTTCCCGTGGGGCAAGCAGATGGCCAGCCACCTCGGCGGCACCCGCGACCCCATGGTCGTCGCCTGGCCACGGCGCATCAAGGCCGACGACGCCATCCGCCGGCAGTTCACGCACTGCATCGATGTCACGCCGACGATCCTGGAGATGATCGGTATCCCCGAGCCCACGACGGTCGACGGCATCGAGCAGGAACCGATGGACGGCACGAGCTTCGCCTACGCCTTCGAGGA
>JBFLKP010000269.1:0-3085 GCA_040883225.1 Candidatus Limnocylindrales bacterium
GGTCCGGGCTCGCTCGCGCAGGAAGGGCAGGACCAGCTCGTCCTGGATGGACGTGCGCTCGTCGGCGCCCGGGCCGCCGGGCACGATGAGCGCATCGAGGTCCGGGCACGACTCGATGCTGTGGTCGGGGCGCACACGCAGACCGCCTCGGCACCGGATCTCCTCCGGCGTGCCCACCGTCACGACACGCACGTACGGCTGTCCTGACGGGTCGTCGGTGCCGCTGCAGACCTCGTAGGGCCCGGCGAAGTCGAGCACCTCGACGTCGTCGAAGAGCAGGATGCCGACGAGCGGTTGGATCTCGAGGCCGCGTCCTTGACCGGTCATCGGCCGAGTATGACGACGTCCGCGAGATGCGCAGAGCTGCAGGTCGAGCTCCCGTTCGATCGCGCACCGCGGTCAACCACGGAAATCATGTGTTGGGGCTCCGGTGGCGCGTTGACCCGGACTGTGTGTATGATATGCGCATGGCTAGAGTCAACGTCTACCTTCCCGAAGACCTCGCTTCGGGTGCGCGGGACGCCCGGTTGAATGTCTCGGCCTTGACCCAGGAGGCGGTCCGCCAAGCACTCGCAGCACGGCAGACGGACGCTTGGCTCGATGGCCTCGTCGAGATGAAGGGTCCCGCGGTCGACGTTCGCGCCATCCTCGCGAGCGTGCGCGAGGCTCGGGAGGAGCTGGAACGAGGCCGCGATTGACCGAGATCCTGGTGCTGGACGCCTCGGCCATGGTCCCCTTGCTGGTCCCCGGCGATAGCGGCCAGCCGATCGCCCAGCGGATCCGAGGATCGGCCGTCCATGTGCCGGCGCATTTCGACGCTGAGGTCCTGTCGGCCTTGGGTCGGCTCCACCGAGCGGGTCACCTCGAGGCTGACGTCGTGGCGCGTGGGCTCGACGCTCTCGCGCAGGCACCCTTCACCCGACACCCACTGTCATCCCTGCTGGCCGGGGCCTGGGGCCGCAGGGGTGACACCCGGCTCGTGGACGCGCTGTACATCGCTTTGGCGGTCGAGCTGTCCGCACCGATCATCACGCTCGATCGAGGCCTCGCCGCCTCGGCTCCTCGAGCGGAGCTGCCAGCAGCTGAGCTTCACTCCGACTGATGGGCTAACGGGCCTCGGACTGGTACCGTGGACGCGCCATGCTGCCAACGGGCGGACTCCAGGGCATCGGTCCTGATGCCGAGCGCGCCGGTCTCCGTTGATGGCGCCTCCGCGGCGCTCATCACCAGCTTCGCCGTCGGCGCGTACGCCGCACCGATGACCGCCAAGCCTGACGAGCAGCAGCTCGCTGCGAAGCAGGCGAGGGCAGAGGCGAGGGCCGAAGCCAAGGCCGCCCGCGACGCAGCCAAGGACGCCCGCGCGCTCGCACGCTCCGAGGCCAAGGCCGCGCGGCAGGCCGCCCGGGAGGCAGCCAAGCTGGCCCGGGCCGAAGCCAAGGCCGCGCGCAAGGCGGAGAAGGCGGAGGAGCAGGCCGAACGCGAGACGCCGGAGACCATCGGGTCGACCGAGTCCCTCACACTCCAGGGCTCGGTCACGGGCCTCGAAGGGGACGACCTCGGCTACAGCTGGTCCTCGACCTGCCTCACCGATGAGCAGCTGACCGACTCCAAGGTCATCACCAGCGACCCCGGCACGGCGTTCCTGGTCATCGGGCCAGACATCCTGACGCCCGAGACCACGTGCGAGTTCACGCTGACGGTCGCGGACGCGGACGCGGGAGCAGAAGGTTCGGCTACGGTCATGGTCGAGGTCGAGGCCCTGTCCTGACCAGGGAACCGTCCGCGAAGCCCCTCGGACGGTCCGCCGCCTGGCGCTCGCCGCAGCTCTCGAGAGTCAGCCGGATCGCATCCCGTTCCATCTGATCGACGGCCAGCCCCCACCGCGCCTTGATGGCGACCCAGTCGCGGACGAAGTCGCAGGCAGCGTCCAGGTTCGCGGGCAGCCAGGAGGCGGGATCGTTCTCGCCCTGCTGACGGTTCGCGCCGGCCGACACGGCCTGGAGCGTGCGCTCGTCCGTGAGGTCGTTGGCGAACGCTCGCCGCCGCTCCGGTGTCCAGGCATGAGCGCCCGAGGCCCACGCCTCCTTCAGCGGCACGACGTGGTTGATGTCGACCGAGGCGGGGTTGGTCAGGGTGTCGCCGTCGGCCGCCGAGAACCACGTGCCGCTCTCGATGTCGCAGGTGCCGACGATGACGGCCGGCGTCGATGACTCCGCGAGCAGGACCTCGGCGCGCGTGTCGCAGCCGTCCCCGTCGTCGTCGGTCCAGTGCTCGAAGCGCTCGCGCTCATAGCCCTCTTCGACCTCGGGTGTGACCGGGAGCGTCGCCAGCAGCTCGAGCGCATCGACCGGCTCCTCGGCGAGGACGGCATCGACCGGCTCCTCCACGACCTCCACGGGTTCGGCCACAGGCGGCGCGTTCGTGCCCTCGACGCAGCGGACCCTGACCTTGCCCTGGTTCGTGCGCACGAGCACGCCTTCCCCCGGAGCATCGTTGTCGAGGATGAAGCTGCCCGTGAGCCGTTTGCCCTTGCCCTTGCCCGTGCCGAAGGTGAAGCTCACGCTCTTGCCGGGCTTGAGCGTCTTCTTCACCCGGTACGGCTCCCCGGACCGTTGCTGGTGCGTCGAGCCGACCCGCTTGAGCTTGAGGGGCTTCCTCGTGTTGTTCGTGATGGTGACCCGCTCGGGACTCGAACCGCAGTCGACGGACACCTCGATCGGAGGCGGCGTGGGATCCAGGGCCGGGTCCGCCTGGGCGATCGTGGCCGACCCCTGCCCGACGACGAGCGCCGCGGCCAGCACGAGGCGAGCGAGCGTGGACGACGACATGCGGGCATGCTCGCACCTGCCGGGGCTTCCTGCTGCGGCGTCGCTGCGTGCTGCCGCCGCGTCCGCGCCTGGCGCGCGCTGCTAGCGTGGTGTCCCCGCGACAGGAGGCGCCACCCGATGTGCTCGGACCCCGACAGCCACCCGCCCATCGATGCCGCCGGCCACGGCTCGGCCAGCGGGCACGAGATCGGCCTCATCGTCGGCGACGGGAGCCGCTGCACCGCCTACCAGGCCGACGCAGCCCGACCGACGGGCAC
>JBFLKP010000270.1:0-7237 GCA_040883225.1 Candidatus Limnocylindrales bacterium
AGGATCATCGTCAACGCCTGGGCGAGCGCGACGACACGGCGAAGTGTCATGTTGGCTCGGTGAGGGTACCGGCGCCACCCGAATCGCGCAGGCGAGCGGCCTAGGAGACCGGCTCGTCCACCGACGCGTCGGCGCGTGCCGCTGGACCCCCTCGCGCCTCGATCGCCTCGTCCAGCCGTTCCAGGAGCGGTGGGGACGAGATGGTCTCGAAGCACGCCCGAGCCTCCTCGACCCAGGCGTCGATGGAGCCCTCCTGGGGCAGGAGCAGGAGGGCGTCGAGCTTCGCGAGCGCGGCATTGAAGCGATACCCGGCGGCCTCGAAAGCCGCGACCGATGCGCGGAACTCACGGGTCGCCTCCGCCGTGCGGCCTTCGACCGCCGCCACTCCGGCCCGTCCGAGGAGCTTGACACCATCGATGGCACGGCCGGCGAACGTCTCCTGCTCGACCTCGTGCGCCGCCTCTCGGATGAGCTTGGGGTCACCGATCCAATGCGCTGCCAGGGCCAGCTTGAAGCGGAACTCGAACGTGTTCTGGGCGGAGAGCGCGATGCCCTGCTTGAGGCCCTCGACGGCCGCTTCCGGTCGGCCGTTGACCAGTTCGATCGTGGCCGGGATGATGAGGACCCAGGCGGCGGCGTCCGGGTCAGGGAAGGCGCCGGCCTTGGCGAGAGCACGGTATTCCGGGCCTCGCACCGGGTCCGAGGAGCCGCGCCAGGCGAGCGTGAACTCGCGCGTCCCCAGCAGGCGCTCCCGATCCGCATCCGAGCGGGTCATCTCCAGCTCGACGTCCAGCCGCTCGATGGCCCGATCCCAGTCCGACGCCGCGTTCTTCTCACCCCACGTGATGAGGCCGATGATCCACTGCGCCATCTGGCGGATCCCGAGCCGGTTCGAGAGCGCGTAGGCCTCGTTGGCCAGGGCCAGCGCTCCCTCGTTGTCATCGACGAAGAGGGTGGAGGCATAGTTGTTGCGGGCGCGCAGCTCGAGCGCCACGTCGCCCACCTCCGAGGCCAGCTCGATGGCCGCACCCAGCAGCACCGCCGGCTCGCGCAGGCGGGCCTGCTGGCCGAGCGCGGAGCCCTTGTTGACGAACGCCTCGGCGGTGACGCGGTCCAGGCGTCGTGGCTCGGAGATGGCCAGCGCCTCATCCGCTCGGTCGACCGCCTCCGCCGACCGCCCCAGGCGCATCAGGGCGCGGGACAGCCGGGCCAGCATGTCGGCGCGCTGGGGCGCGTCCTCCGGGAGATCGGTCTTGGCCAGGGCGGACTCGAGGAAGGCCACCGCCTCGGTGACCTTGGAGAAGTCGGTGAGGATGCCACCCTGGAGCGCGGACATGCGAGCCGTGCCCGTATGGTCTCCGGCAGCCTCGTAGGCCTCGATCGCTTCGAAGCCGAAGCGCTCCGCGGCCTCGTAGCGGCCCTCGTTGTCCGCCGCGATGGCGGCGCGCTCGAGGAGCTCGGCGCGCTCACCCGGGTCATCGGTGATGTCGAGCGCCTGCTTCAGCAGCTGCACGGCCTGGTCGGCGGCCCCGAGCTCGACCGCTCGCTCTGCTGCGCCGCGCAGCGCCAGACGAGCCTGGATGCGCAGGGCATCAGCCTCGGGGCCTGGTTCGGTGGCTTCGAAGGCGGCGAGGTAGTGGGTCGAGAGCACGCCGGCCAGCTCCCCCTCACCGAGGCTCTCGAAGTAGCGAGCCGCCGCCAGGTGGCGGGCCCGCCGATCGCGCCGCGAGAGCGTGTCGTAGGCGACCTCCCGGATGACCGACTGCACGAAGCCGTACTGTCCACGCTCCGGAGAGGCCGGGTCGACCGAGATCTCCAGCACTTCTCGCTTGGTGAGGGCTCGCAAGCGGGGCTCGATCTCGGACTGCACCTGGCCGTAGATGACCGCCAGCGCCTCGCCCGAGAAGGTCTTGCCCAGCACGGCTGCGTCCTGCAGCAGTGAGCGGTCGGCCTCGTCGAGCGCATCGAGCCGGGACGCTACGAGCGCGCGCAACGTGTCGGGCATGGCCAGCTCGCCGAGGTCCCCAGCAGGCCTGAAGGTGCCGTCGTCGTTCGCCAGCAGCCGGCCATCGGCCACGAGCATGCGCACGGTCTCGACCGCATAGAGCGGGATGCCGTCGGCCCGGGCCAGGACCTGCTCGATGGCGGCCGGTGGCATCGCCGGCACCAGCCCTGCGAGCAGGTCGCGCATGTGGCCATCGGTGAGCGGCTCCAGGCCGATGGTGTTGAACGAGCGTGCGCTGGTGCCCCAGCCGGGCCGGCGCTCCAAGAGTTCCGGCCGGGCCAGTGTGACGACCAGCAGGGGCACGCCCTTGGCCCACTCCATGAGGTGGTCGATGAAGTCGAGCTGGCCGCCGTCGGCCCACTGCAGATCCTCGAAGAGCAGGACCGTCGTGCCGTGCCGGGCGATGCGCTCGAAGAAGATGCGCCAGGCCGCGAAGAGGACGTCTCGACCGCCCGCCGGCGCCGGCTCCAGACCCAGCAGCGTGAGCAGCGCCGGCTCCACCCAGGCGCGATCCCTGTCGTCGGGCACCCATTCGACGACCGTCGCGTGGAGGCGGTTCCGCGTCGTCTCGTCGTCGTCGCTCTCGAGCAGGCCGGCGCGCTTGCGGACCATCTCGCCGAGCGCCCAGAAGGTCACGCCCTCGCCGTAGCTGGGAGCCCGCCCGCGGTGCCAGTAGACGTTCTCCACGAGGCCGTCGAGGTACTTCTCGAACTCCCACGCCAGCCGGCTCTTGCCGATGCCGGCGGGGCCGGTGATGGAGATGAGGCGAGGACGCTGCTCCTGGCCGATCTGGTGGAGCAGATCCTTGAGCAGCCGCAGCTCGACCTCGCGGCCGACGAACGGGGGCTCCAGGCCCTCGCCACGCCCGCGTCCGCCGCGATCGCCGACGACACGCGTGGCCAGCCAGGCGGGGACCGGTGCGGTCTTGCCCCTGAGCAGCTGCTCGCCGGCCTCCTCGAAGGCGATGGCGCCCGAGGCCGCCTGCATCGTGGCCTCGCCGACCAGCACCCTCGAGGGTGGCGCCACGCCCTGGAGGCGGGCGGCGGTGTTGACGAGGTCACCCGCGACCATGCCCTGGTCGGTGGCGCCGATGGTGACCGCGGCCTGGCCGGTGAGCACGGCCACGCGAGCCTCGAGTCCTTCACCGAGGTTGCGCACGGCCTCGGTGACCTCGAGCGCCGCGCGGACCGCACGCTCGGGATCGTCCTCGTTGGCCTTGTGTGCGCCCCACGCCGCCATCACGGCATCGCCGATGAACTTCTCGACGTGACCACCGTGGTGCTCGATGGCGTGTCGGGTCGCCTCGAAGTAGCGCGTCAGCGTCTCGCGCACGAGCTCGGGATCGCGGCCCTCCGAGTAGTGCGTGAAGGCGACGAGGTCGGCGAAGAGGACGGAGACCAGCCGGCGCTCGGCGGTGCCACCGTCGGACGATCTGGCGGCGGATGCCGCCGCGGTCGGCGCTGCATACGAGGTGGCCGCGGCAGCCGTGGCCGTGTCATCGTCACCCAGGCGCGTGCCGCAACTCCGACAGAACCTTGCCTCCGGCCGGTTCTCGGCGCCGCACTTGGGGCAACCCGATGCCAACCCGTTGCCGCAGCTGTCGCAGAAGGCCGAACCATCGGGGTTCTCCCCGCCGCAGCTCGAGCAGAAGACGCTCATCGGCTACTGCGGACTTCCGGTCGGTCCACCGAACGGCCCGTCGCCGCCGGCTTCGCCAGCGCCTCGTCCAGCCACTCGAGGTCCGGCTTGGCCCCGACCGACTCGAAGAGGGCCCGCGCTTCCTCGGCCCAGCCATCGAACGCCGGCTCGCCGGGCAAGGCCGCCAGGGCGACCGACTTGGTGTGAGCAGACCAGTAGCGCCAGCCCGCGAGGTCGAAGTACTTCACGCCTGCCCGGAAGGCCTCGATCGCGTCCTCCTGCCGCCCTTCGAGGCCGGCGAGGATACCGGCCGCCAACGCCCGGGTCGCGATGTGAGCGTTGTCGAACTGCTTGTCCTCGCGGATCTCGGCCTCGGCCTGTCGGACGGCCTCGAGGTCGCCGAGCCTGAACCCCGCGTACAGGACCACCCAGGAGCCAAGGATCCGGTTCTGCCCCATGCGCGGCGTCGCCGACCGGGCCAGCGCAAGGGCCTCGGAGGTCCGGCCCTCGAAGAGCCGGCGGATGGCGTCGTTGCCCTCGGCGTTGGCGACGCCCTCCTCGTCTCCCGCGTCCCGGGCGGTCGCGAGCAACTCGGCGATGGTCTCCGAGGCGTCTTCACCACGCTTGACCTGCAGGATGGACTTCACGTCCAGCAGCGCCGTACGGGCCACCCGCTCGTCGATCTCGGCCAATAGGCGGTCGGCCTCCACGAGCGCCTCCTGCCAGCCCGCACCGGCCTCTGCGGCGGACTCGACGTCGGCCGAGATGAACCACGTCTGCCACTTGTACGAGCCGAGGCGGCCCGCGAGCTCGGCCGCCTGTCGGCGCAGCTCCGTGGCCGCGGGGAGGTCGTGGAGGAAGAGGAAGACGCTGAGGTTCGCTCGCCCGCGGAGCTCCACGTCATAGTCGCCGACCTCGTGGGCCAGGTCCGCCCCGGCGGACTGCAGCAGCTTCGGCTCGAGCACACGGCCCAGCTTCATCAGCGAGGCACCTTTGTTGAGCATGGCCTCGGCCACGACACGATCGAGCAGGAGCGGCTCGGCCAGCGCGATGGACCGGTCGGCGGCGGCGACGGCCTCCTCGTCCCGGGTCAGGCGCATGTAGGCCCGCGCCAGCCGCGCGAGCAGGTCAGCCTGGACCTCCGGGTAGGGCTCGGCTTCGTCCACCGAACGCTCGAGCAAGGTCACGGCCTCGTCGAGCTGCCCGATGTCGAGCAGGTTGGACGCCAGAGCAGACACCGCCCCGAGGGCTGACCGCGGATCGCTCGCTTCCTCGTAGGCGGCCTTCGCCGCGCGAGCGTAGTCGACGGCCTTGGACATCTCGGCCGCGGCCGTGGCGGCATCGACCGCACGCAGCAGCATCGGCGCTCGCTCGGCGGGCTCGGTGGTGATGGCGAGGGCGGCCTCGAGGTGGGTCAGCGCCTGGTCGGGCGAGCCCAGGTCGAAGGCGCGATCGGCGGCGGCGCGGAGTGAGAGGCGGGCCTGGACCTGCAGCGCGTCCGCCTCGGGCCCTGGTTCGGATGCCTCCAGCGCCGCGAGGTAGTGGGTCGCCAGCACGGCGGCCAGTTCCTCATCGCCTTCGGCCTCGTAGTAGCGGGCGGCGGCGAGGTGGCGCGTCCGCCGATCCCGACGGGAGAGCGTTTCGTATGCCACTTCCCGGATGACCGACTGCACGAACCCGTAGTGGCCACGCTCCGGCGAGCGTGGGTCCACCGAGATGTCCAGGATCTCGCGCTTGACGAGCGCCCTGAGGCGAGCCTCCACGGCCGTCTCACCCTGGCCGTTGATGTGGGCCAGCGAGCGATGATCGAACGTCTGGCCCAGCACCGTGGCGTCCTGGATGAGCGCGCGGTCCTCGGGCTCGAGGCTGTCGAGTCGCGAGGCCACCAGGGCGCGCAGCGTGTCGGGGATGGCCAGCCCACGGAGCTCCCCCACCGGTCGGAAGGTGCCAGCGCCGTCAGCGACGAGTCGGCCCTCGGTGATGAGCATGCGCAGGGTCTCGACCGCGTAGAGCGGGATGCCGTCGGCACGAGCAAGCACGTGCTTGAGCGCATCGTCGGGCATCGTGGGCACGAGGCCCAGGAGCAGCTCGCGCATATTGCCGTCGGTCAGCGGCTCGAGGCCGATGGCGTTGAAGGAGCGAGCGCTGGTACCCCAGCCGGGTCGCCGCTCCAGCAGCTCCGGCCGCGCAAGCGTGACCACGAGCAGCGGGACGCCCTTGGCCCACTCCATGAGGTGGTCGATGAAGTCCAGCTGACCCGGGTCGGCCCACTGCAGATCCTCGAAGATGAGCACCGTCGTGGAGTCGGCGGCCATGCGCTCGAAGAACGTGCGCCAGGCGGCAAACAACGCATCACGGCCGCCCGGCGGCGGCGGCTCGACTCCGAGCAGCGTGAGCAGCGCGCCTTCGACCCAATCCCGGTCGGCCAGGTCGATGAACTGCTCGACCATGTCGTGGACGCGCTCGCGGGTGGTGGCCTCGTCGTCGCTCTCCACCAGCCGAGCGCGGCGGCGGACCATCTCGCCCAGGGCCCAGAAGGCGATGCCGTCGCCGTAGCTGGGCGAGCGGCCACGATGCCAGTAGATGCCCTCGACGAGCCCATCGACGTACTTCTCGAACTCCCACGCGAGGCGGCTCTTACCGATGCCGCCGGGGCCCGTGATGGAGACCAGCCGAGGCCGGCGCTCCTCACCGGTGGCGTGGAGCAGGTCCTTGAGCAGGCGCAGCTCCAGCTCGCGGCCCACGAAGGGCGGCTCCAGGCCCTCACCGCGACCGCGGCCGCGGGTGTCGCCGACCACGCGAAGCGCACGCCACGCCGGGACTGGTGCGGCCTTGCCCTTGAGTACCTGCTCGCCGGCCTCCTCGAAGGCGATGGCGCCCGAGGCCGCCTGCATCGTGGCCTGGCCCACGAGCACGGTGTCCGGCGGAGCCACGCCCTGGAGTCGGGCGGCGGTGTTGACGAGGTCACCCGCGACCATGCCCTGGTCGGTGGCGCCGAGGGTGACCGCGGCCTGGCCCGTGAGCACGGCCACGCGGGCGTGCAGGCCCTCGCCCAGGTTGCGCACGGCTTCGACGACCTCGAGTGCAGCACGGACCGCGCGCTCGGCGTCATCCTCGTTGGTGCGCGGCGCGCCCCATTCGGCCATGACCGCATCGCCGATGAACTTCTCCACCTGGCCGCCATGGCGTTCGATGACCTCGCGCGCGGCCTCGAAGTACCGCGTCAGCGTCTCGCGCACGAGCTCGGGATCGCGGCCCTCCGAGTAGTGCGTGAAGGCGACGAGGTCGGCGAAGAGCACCGAGACCAGGCGGCGCTCGGCGCCGGCTTCGCTTGGCGTGGCTGGGGCATCGGCCGCGATCTGGACCGAAGGCGCGCTCGCGATGCCTTCGTTCAGCCGCGCACCGCAACCCTGGCAGAAGCGGGCCTCGGGGCGATTGTCGGTGCCGCATTCGGGACAGAGACTGGCCAGCCTGGTGCCGCAGTTGTCACAGAAGAGGGCGCCGTCGCGATTCTGCTGTCCGCAGCTGGTGCAGGGGGCGGTCATCACTCACCACCGACGAGGCTGGGCGGCTGGGCCGTCGATGGCTCCATGC
>JBFLKP010000271.1:0-16147 GCA_040883225.1 Candidatus Limnocylindrales bacterium
CCGCAGCTCCTCGCGCTGCAGGTGACCCAGATCCGCCAGCAGGCGCGAGGCCAGGTCACGCGGACCACGGACGGTCCAGCGCCCCGAGGGCCAGTCGGAGACCGCCCGCCGGCCCAGCTCGAAGGCGGCCGTCAGCTGCGCCGCCCGGGCGGGGCCGACACCGGGAACGCGCTCCAGCTCGCGGGGCGAGGCGCTGGCCAGTCCCGCGATGCCGTCGCAGCGCACGAGGGCGTCCTCCGCCATGGCCGAGACCGTCGCACCGCGTGCACCAGACGTCCACAGCAGCCCGATCAGCTCTGCCGAGGACAGCCCGGCCGCACCCCTGGCCACCAGCCGTTCTCGTGGTCGCTCCTCCGTGGGCAGCTCCCGAACCGAGCGCCGCTGGGGCACGGAACGCTCCGCGGACATGCGCGCCTCCCTTCGGCGGCCGGCGGGGGTCCTGAGGTGGCGCCTCCGGGCCCGAACGACGGAGCCCGCCGATTCCCCCGCTGTCCGGTCCCGAAGGCACCGCCGACTCTAGGGAGCGGCCCTTAGCCCCGGCTTCGCGGTGGCTTCATCCGCACCACCCCTGGAGCGGCGCCTGATCAGGTTCGGGCACACGGCTGGCGATGTACGCCAGCGCCAACAGGAGCGAGTTGTAGGTGACGTGGCCGCTGATGGCGGCGAGCAGGCCGTAGCGCGCGAAGAGCCAGCCAAGCACCAGCCCGACCGGCCCGATGACGACGAGCGTGAGCACCGCCTGGGCCAGGCCCTCGCCGAAGGCCACCGCGTCGATGTTGGCGATGTGCACGAGCGCGAAGAAGACGCTCGCGACGATGAGGCCCCTGCGCTCCCCGAGGTCGCGCGTCCAGGCCGTCTGGGCGAAGCCGCGGAAGAAGATCTCCTCACCGACGGGGATGGCGATGGCCGCAGCGAACACCACGAACACGCCATCGGCGAACGTCTCCGAGAGCGGCAGGATCTGTGGCGCCTCGGTACACAGCAGCAGGCCCACGACCCCGCCGATGACGAGCAGGGTCGCGGTCACAGGCAGCATCACCAACACGGCGGCGCCGGCGCCACGCACGAGATCCGCGGTGGCCGAGCCTCGCCACGTCGGCCAGCCCATGTCGGGCCACGCGAGGGCACCGCTGCGGACCGCGAACAGCCACACCACCAGCAGGTAGCCGGCCGCCTGGACCACGCCGATGCCGAGGAAGCTGAAGGGCCGGTCCGGATCCACGCCCATGACCGATAGCAGCACCAGCCCGACCAGGGACATGCTGAAGAAGTAGACGCCGAACACGAGCAGCGGGGCCGGACCGCGGTAGCGCTCCGGTTCGCGGGCGACGCGCTCGAGCACCTGGGAGCCGGCCCCGGCCGCAAGGCCCAGGGTCACGGCCAGCGCGCCGGCGAAGACGAGGACCGGCCGCCACGCTGGATCGCTGGCCATCGGGCCCAGCACGAAGGTGACGGCGAGGCCGCCGACGGTGAGGACCCAGGCCACGAGATAGAGGCCGGGGGCACGGCGACCCTCGAGCGAGAAGATGCCACCGCCGAGCGGACCCTCGGACTCCGCCCCGACCTCGGCGGGATCGGGCTCGACGTTGCGGCCGTCGGGACCGGGATCGGCGCGCGCCGGCAGGTCCCTGCCCCCCGGGTCGGCGGGCAGGCCCGATCCGGGCGCGGGCTCGTCGGGCGTGGGCTCGTCGGGCGCGGGCTGCTCGTCGGCTCCGGGGCCGGTCACCGCTTCGGGGTCGTGCTAGATCCCGGTCGTGGACGCGCTGTCGGCGGCCGGGCCGGAGGACGAGCTGGCGCTCGAGCTGCGCGGGGCCGGGCCGGAGGCGCCCTGCGGCTGCGCCGGTGGCGTGGGCGCTGCGCCACTACTTGAGGGTGCGCTGGACGGAGCGTCGGACGACTGGGAGGGAGGCGGCGTGGCCGGCCGGTTCTGCGGGTTCTGCGGGGGCCGCGGAGCCGGCATGCGCGGTCCGGGGCCGGGAGCGTTCTGGCGCTGGGCCGGGATGGGCATGGGGCGGCCCGAAGGCATGAAGGCCACGGTACCGGGCGACTCCGCTCGCTCGAAGTCCTTGCCGCACCAGGCGCAGAGGGTCCAGTCCAGCTCGATGAGGTGCTCGCAGTTGGGGCACACGCGACGCAGGCGGTTGCGACAGGACGGGCAGATGATCCAGTCCTCGTGCACCGGACGCTCGCAGTTGGCGCACTGGGCGTGCGATGCGACCTCGGCCAGCATGGCCTCCTCGGCCAGCACGCGCTCGTTGACCTCGGCGATGGTCTCCTTGGGCCGGATGATGCGGTAGAGCAGCAGGCCGAAGAGGAAGAAGATGGGCGTGAACACGATGATCGCCAGCGCAGCCACGTAGGGCGTGATGGCGCTGCTGGTGCGCAACCGCATGTCGCGGTAGGCCCAAAACGCGCTGGCCAGCCAGATGAGGACGATATAGGCGGCGATGACGTAGATCGCCGCCTGGAAGGCATCACTCTCGACGATGTCGGTGAAGGTGCCTTCCAGCGACCCGAATAGTTCCTCAAACATGAACGGCTGGTCTCAACCTCTGCGGAGATGTGACGGCGCCCCTGCTGCCGTCCACGGCGGCCCGAGTGTAGCAGCGGTCCGGGGACTGGACCGGCGGGGATGCCTCAGTCGAGCCGACCGGGTGCCCCGGCCACATCGATGGCGCGACGGAACGCGCGCATCAACTCGGCGACCAGCTCGTTGTCGCGCATCGTCGAGCGGCGCACCGGGTCCCAGCGCACGGCGGTGAGGATCATCAGCGGACGGGCCCACGGGTCGGCCTCGTCATCGGCCTCGCCCATGCGCATGCGGATGAGCTGGCGGCCGTCCTCCTGGTCGAGCAGGCCCATGAGCGAGTTGGCCAGCGTCGGCCCGAGGACCTGCAGCGGCGGCGCCGGCGGCGGACCCGCGGCGGGCGCGATGGTGCGGCACTCGAGCACCCCCTCCTCGTCCTCGACCCAGAGGGTGAAGACCCACCAGTCGTCGACCATCACCGTGGGCTTGGTCATGCCCAGCCGGACGCGCGGGCCGAGGCTGCCGCCGGGGCCCTTGAGACGGAGCGGCTCGGCGCGGGCGAAGGAGGGGCCGGGCGACGGCATCCGGCTCACGCGACGGCTACTCCCACTCGATGGTCGCCGGTGGCTTGCTGCTGATGTCGTAGACGACGCGGTTCACGCCCGGCACCTCGTTGACGATGCGCGCGCTGATCCGCCCCAGCACGTCGTAGGGCAGCTTGGCCCAGTCCGCGGTCATGCCGTCCTCGCTGGTGACCGCGCGGATGGCCACGACGTTGGCGTACGTGCGGCCATCGCCCATCACTCCCACCGAGCGCACCGGCGTGAGGATGGCGAATGACTGCCACACGTTGCGGTAGAGCCCGGCAGCCTTGATCTCGTCGATGACGATCCAGTCGGCCTCGCGCAAGGTGTCGAGCCGCTCCCGGGTGACCTCCCCGATGATGCGGATGGCCAGGCCCGGTCCCGGGAACGGCTGGCGCATGACCATCTGCTCGGGCAGATCCAGGGCCACGCCCACCTTGCGCACCTCGTCCTTGAAGAGGTAGCGCAGCGGCTCGATGAGCTGGAAGCGCAGGTCGGACGGCAACCCGCCGACGTTGTGATGCGTCTTGATCTTCTGCGCCGCCTTGGTCTCGGGCGCGGTCGACTCGATGACGTCGGGATAGAGCGTGCCCTGGGTCAGGAAGTCGATCCTGCCCAGCTTGGCTGCTTCCTCCTCGAAGACGCGGATGAACTCGTCGCCGATGATGCGCCGCTTCTGCTCGGGATCCTCCACGCCCGCGAGTCGGGCGAGGAACCGCTCGCGGGCATCGACCATCACGAGGTTCATGCCCAGATTGGCCTCGAACGTCTCGCGCAGCAGCTCGGACTCGCGCTTGCGCATGAGCCCGTGGTCGACGTAGATGCAGGTCAGCCGGTCGCCCACGGCGCGGTGCACGAGGGCCGCGGCGACCGAGGAATCGACGCCGCCCGAGAGCCCGCAGATGACCTTGCCCTCCTCGCCGGTAGCGGCGGCGTGCTCGTCGACGCGCTCGCGGATCCGCTCCACGGTGGACTCGATGAAGTTGGCGCTGGTCCAGTTGGACTCGGCCCCGGCGATGCCGTGGACGAAGTTGGCCAGCACATCCTTCCCGCGCGGCGTGTGCACCACCTCCGGGTGGAACTGGATGCCGTAGAGCCGGCGTACGGGGTCGGCCAGGCCGGCGAATGGCGTGGAATCGGTCTGGGCCGTGCTGTGGAAGCCCTCGGGCAGGCGCGTGATGGAGTCGCCATGGCTCATCCACACCGGCTGCTCGGTGCCCAGCTCACGCAGCAGGCCGTCCTCCTCGGCCGTGATCGAGATCGAGGCCGGGCCGTACTCGCGCTGGTCCGACGGCAGCACGTCGCCGCCGAGCTCGAGAGCCATGAGCTGGGCGCCGTAGCAGATGCCCAGGACCGGGATGCGGCCGGACCAGATGGCCGGGTCGGGACGGGGCGCGCCCTCGTCGTAGACCGACATCGGGCCGCCCGAGAGGATGACGCCCTTGACCTCGCGGCGCTCCAGCTCGGCGACGGGCGTGTCGAAGGGCAGCAGCTCGGCGTAGACGTCGAGCTCACGCACGCGCCGCGCGATGAGCTGAGAGAACTGGCTGCCGAAGTCGAGCACGACCACGCTGTCGGGTGGCTCCGGCGGGCGGCTGATGGTGGGCCGGTCTTCCTCCGGCGGGCGCTCCGGGGCGGGAGCATCGAGCGCGACCTCGAGATAGGCCTCCACCTCCGCGTCATCGGACGTGAGCACGCGGTGGCCGGCGTTGGCCTCCTCGCCGTGGACGGTCTTGCCGCGTTCCTTCGTCAGCTCCGCTCGCTCGCGCCCGTCGGGCGGCGCGTCGCCCGCCACCGCGTCCGTCTCAGCCGCCTCTGTCAATGCGCTACCCCTCGCTCGCTCCGCCACTCCACCGATGCGTCCGAGTCTATCGGAGTGGCCCTCCCTGGTCGGCGGTCCGGTTCGAACCGATGAGGGTGCGATCCGGATGCGCGCGAGGCCGATGCGCGCGAGGACCGTAGCGCGAGGATCGCCGGCGGCGGCCGACGGTGCGCTGTCGCCGCGCCGGGCGAAGCGGCTCCTGGGCTCAGGTCGCCGTCCTGGCAGAGGCCCGCTCCAGCTCGGGATCACGGATGGCCAGGGCGGCCAGTCCGATGGCGATGGGGATGGCCACGAACAACCAGGCGGCCGGACCATAGCCCCCCAGCCCGTCGCGGGCGAGCGAAAGCGCGACCGGTCCCGACGCCGAGGCCGCGACGCCGACGAGCATCGACACGCCCTGGATGGCCCCGATGTTGGCCAGTCCGTACCACCGCGGCAGGACCGTCGCGACCACGGGCCGTCCGGCACCGCCGGCCGCACCCAGGATGATGGCGTAGAGCAGGATGATGGGGCCCGGTCGGAGGTAGACCGCGAGGACGAGGCTGAGCACGAGGAGGGCCATGGTCGCGGCCAGAAGGGCGCTCGCGGGCAGACGGTCGGTCAGCGCCCCCATGACCACGCCCGCCACGATGGCCCCCACGACCTGGGGCAGGAACATCGCCGCCGCCTCGGTCACGCTCAGTCCTTGCGCCCCGAGGATCGAGATCTGGTGGAAGTTGAGGGCGGTGATGAGCATGGAGGTCGCGGCGATGACGGAGCTGAGGACCCAGAAGCGCGGCTGCCGGAGCGCCTCCGCTCGGCTGAGCGATGGTCGCTCCGACTCCGCCGAACGCGGATCATCCGGCAGCGGCGCGGGGTCCCCGTCCGGCCACTGGCCCACGTCCGACGGCCGGTCGATGATCCCCCAGCGGGCGATGGGAACGACGACGAGCCAGATGGCCACGGCCGCGAGGACCCAGGCTACCCGCCAGCCGTAGGCGCCGATGGCGGCGCCCAGGAGGACGGGTGTGAGGGCCATCAACGTGGCGCTGGCGGTGGTCATGATGCCGAAGGCGAACCCTCGCCGTCGCTCGAACCAGGGCGTGACCGAGAGCGTGCTGACGAGCTGCAGCGAGCCCTGCCCCAGCCAGCGGATGAGCGTGAACCCGAGGGCCAGCGTCACGAAGCCCCCGACGCCGCTCATGGCCAGCAGGCCCGCACCGAGGGCCAGCCCGACCCAGGTCATGGCAGCGCTGGCACCGACCCTGTCGATGAACCGGCCCACCGGCAGCAGGGCCGCGGCCCCCAGGAGCGTCCCGATGAGGTAGGCGGTGGAGACCTCGGACCGGGTCAGCGAGAGCGCCGTGATCATGGGGTCGACGAAGACCGAGACGCCGATCGTCTGGCCCGGCCCGGTAAGCGCCGCGGTGATGGTCGCGAGCGCCACCATGCGCCAGCCGAGAAAGGCGCCCCCACGGCCGGCGATGGCCGCGACGGACGTCATCGGCGCGCCGGAGCAGCGGGTGATAGGGCTGGTGTGATGGGATCCTCCGATCGGACGCGACACAGCCGTCGGTGACGGGTCGCGCGGGGCCGGCCATGGCCGGTCGGGCACTCGCGGCAGGGCCGTTCCGGCCCAAGGTGTCGAGAGGGAGACTCTAGCAGTGTCGTCGGCCGAGGGGCCCACGCGGCGCGCCACCGGGTGGTGGACACCCCCGCATCGCTGGCGCGAGGCGTGTCCCGACCCCGGCTACCGGTCGGAGGGGATGGTCCAGACCTCCATCGGGCGGTCCTCGTGCCAGGCGACCACGGCCGTGCTCTGGCCGTTGAAGGCGATGGCCTGCGGCGCGGTGTCATGCAGCGGACCTGGCACTCCATCCTCGACGCCGAGGGCCTCCCACTGCAGGCCGTCCGCCGAGGCCAGGATGCTGGCCGAGGGGCAGTAGCGTGAGGCCTGCAGGGGACAGGCGCTGGTGCTGCCACCGGCGAGGAAGCCGGGCCCGCCGGCGGCCACCACGTCGAGCCGCTCCTCCGTCTCCTTCATCGAGGGCGAGTCGTAGACCTTCTCCCACGAGCCCAGCTCGTCCGCGTGCCAGATGGCCGGCAGGAACCCGCTCGCGTCGGCGCCGACCCCAACGTAGGAGCCGTCCGCGCCGATGGCGAGGTCGTGGATGGTGCCCTCTGCGGGCCCGTCGAAGGTCTCCCACGACATCGCATCCGGCGATCGCCAGAGCAGTTCGGTGCCGGGCGTGAACATCGGCCGCGCGACCGCGAGGTACTCGTCGTCGGTGGACTCGAGCGTGACGAACATGCCAGGCGCGGTGTCCGACGGTGGATCGATCTGGCGCCACGTCCGTCCATCGTCCGAGGCATAGAAACGCTGACCCGCGAAGTCCTGCGCGATCATGCTGGCCACGGCCACGAGTCCGGCCGGCCCGTCGGTCACCGCCTGCGGGAAGAGATCCATGCCCTTCTGGACGCGGTCGACGGTCGACTTCGTCCACGTCCGACCATCGGGCGAGTGGAGCGCCACGAGCCTGCGGCCCTGGGTCCCGAGGGCCACGATGCCATCGCCGAAGGTGGTCACGCGGCGCAGCCCCACGCCATCGAAGAGCTTGCCCTCCGACACACGCGACCAGCTCACGCCGTCCGGTGAGAGCCAGATCTTGCCCGTGGGCTTCCTGCGCTCGCCTCCGACGAGCACGAAGCCGTCGCCGAAGGCGGCCACGTCGAAGGCATCCTTCTTGGTCGAGGCCGCCCACATCGGGGCCTCATCGGTGGTCGCATCCTGCGCCACCGTCGATGCCGGCAGAGCGGCAAGCAGCAGCGCGGACAGGAATACGGTGGTCGTTCGCCGTGACACAGCGTTCCTCCCGTTGCGCCCGTTCGTCGTCGCCCCCCGCGGGCGTGACCGCCGGATGCTGCTCCCAGCGATCGCGTCAGTCAAGCGCCAGCACGGCGCGTATGGCGGGGCGCGCCTCTGGGTGCGGGCCGTGCCCGCGGCGCTGACGGCGAGGCCGGTCAGCGGCGGTGGCGGCGCCAGACTTCCACCAGCCGGTCGTGGGGCAGCCGGTGGGCCACGTGGCCGTTCGCGCCGGCCATGGTCTCGGCTGCCACGAGCGCGTTGACGATGGCCTCCTCGGTGGCCTCGATGGCAGCCCAGAAGAGGGGGCTGATCCAGGCGTCCTCGAGGGCGCGCAGCTCCCGACTGAAGGGACGACCCGCGGACCGATCCTCCGTGGCCAGGCCACGATTGCCGGTGGCGAAGGCGATGAACAGGTCCCCGGACGAGTGCTCGCCTGCCCCGCCGGTGCGGGCCACGCCCAGCCCGGCGCGCTGGGCCAGGCGCTCGCACTGATGCGGTAGCAGGGGCGCGTCGGTGGCGAGCACGACGATGATCGAGCCAGCATCCGCATCGGCCGGGTGGGACGCCAGCTCCTCGCGATCGGAGGGCACCTCGTCGAAGCCGATCTCGCGGCCCACGGGGACGCCGTCGATGGCCAGGCGCTCGCGCCGCCCGTAGTTCGCCTGCACCAACGCGCCGACCGTGAAGCCTCCGTCCCGCGCGCCCAGCCGTCGCGAGGCGCTGCCGATCCCGCCCTTGAAACGGTGGCAGATCATGCCCGTTCCGCCGCCCACGTTGCCCTCGGCGACCGGGCCCCCGACCGCGGCCTCGAGGGCCGCGTCGAGATGCTCGGCGCGGACGTGCTGGCCGTCGATGTCGCTGAGCCAGCCGTCCCAGGTCTCACCCACCACCGGTAGCGACCAGGCTGACTCCGCTGACCGCGCTGCGCGCGTTGCCGCGGCCACGATGGCGTCGCGCACGATCCCGACCGAGTGCGTGTTGGTGATGCCGATGGGCCCGACCAGGACGCCGGCCTCCCGGATCCACTCGAGACCGGTGAGCTCACCGTTGCCGTTGAGCCGGTGGGCACCGGCGAAGACGCCCTCGGCGAAGGGGTCGCCATCGACCGGCACCACGACCGTGACCCCGGTACGGACCGGGCCCCGTCCCACGAGCAGGGGTCCCGGCTCGCCCGCGATGATGGTGGTGTGGCCCACGCGCACGCCGTCCACGTCGGTGATGGCGTTGAGCGGGCCGGGGTCGAGCAGCCCGATGGAGAGGCCCAGGTCGCGTGCGCGCATGGGCAGGACCCTAGCGCAGCGCTACCGCCGTCGCGTGGCGAAGATGTGGCGTGGCTTGCCGTCGAGGTCGCCCGACTGGACGAGGATCGTGACCCGGTTCTTGTCGTTGACCACGTTGGGCGCCATGCGCAGCCGCCTGGCCTCGTCGGTCACGGGCCTGGGCCGGTTCCACTTCTGGCCATCGTTCGGGCTGCGCCGGGTCACGAGGCGAGTCGAGTGGAGCTTGCCCTTCTCCAGGCGCTCCTTGACATACGCGACCACGACCCGGCCCTTCGGCAGCAGCGTCACGTCGGCCGCGCTGAAGATGTGCCCGGGTGGAGGCGCGAAGACCTTCTCGCGCCAGTTGCGTCCGTTCTTCACCGAGCGCGAGACGATGAGCGATCCGCTGACCGACTGGACGGTGGCGACGACGGTCTTGCCCCGCGCGTCGAGCTCGGGCCAGCCGAACGAATCGCGCGTGGTGATCGAGCGCGCCGGGCTCCAGCTCCCTCCGCGGTCGAGCGAGGTCCGGACCTTGATGTCGTCGGCATAGCACTGCTGCTTGCCCGCGTCCGAGAACGCGACGTGCACCGAGCGATCGTTGGCGGCGATGCCCACGAGCCCGTCGGTGACCTCGGCCTGGCAGTCGATCGAGACCCTGGTCTTGCCCAGGGTGCGGGTGTTGCGGAAGGACTTCCCGTCGTTGCGGCTGACCCGGACCTTGACCTGGCCGTTGGAACGGTGGGTCCAGGCGACCGCGATGAGGTCGTTGCCGATGGCCACCGCCGGCACGCCGATCCCGGTCTTCGTCTTGGTCGAGAAGATCGAGACGCGCCCGCCGAACGTGCGCCCGCCGTCGCGGCTCACGCGCACGAAGAGGGTGTGGCCCTTGGGACCGCTGACGCGGTAGGCGACGGCCACGATCGGGCCACGGGCATCGAGGGCGAGGTTGGGCACCACCTTGCGGAAGCGCTGGCCGGCCTTGAACAGCGTCCGTTCGCCACTCCAGCTCTTGCCGTCGTTGGTGGAACGTTGGTAGACGACCTTGTCGTCAGCCTTGCGCGGGCCGACGCGCGGATGGACCACGTGGACCACGTTGGAGGAGGCCGCGGCCTGGTGCAGCGAGTCGAGGCGCGTGCCGCCCTTGGACGAGATGCGGTCGAGCCCGGTCCAGTCGGCGCCCAGGACGAGGCCCGGGAGGAGCAGCAGGGCGAACACGGCGACAGCGAGACCGGTGAGCGGCGCACGACTGCCGACCCTGCGATGGCTGGTCATCACCCGTTCATCCTGCGTCCTGCCTGCGCCCGCTGCCATGGTCGCCGTGTCCTACGTAGGCATGTGACCTTCGGGTGTGGTCAGGTGCGGTCCGGTGTGCTTGACGCCGCCGATGGAGCTGTCAACGACCTCCGCGGGATGCCGCCCGCCCAGCCTCAGCGGCGCTGCTGCCAGGACTTGCCCTCGACCGCCACGGCCGGGGCGTAGACCATCTCCACCTGCTGCATCTCGCGGATGGTGGCGGCGCCCAGCGCGGCCATCGACTGGCGCAGCGCGCCCATGAGGTTCTCCGTGCCGTCGGTCACCCGCGAGGGGCCGAAGAGGATGCGCTCCATGCTGCCGGCGGTGCCGACGTCGATGCGCGTGCCGCGCGGCAGCGTCGGCGACGGCGCTGCCATGCCCCAGTTGGTGCCGTGGCCGGGCGCCTCCTCCGCGCGCGCCAGCGGCGAGCCGATCATGAGCAGGTCGGCGCCGGCCGCGATGGCCTTGGCCAGCTCTCCGCCGCGACGCATGCCGCCGTCACCCACTACCGGGATGTAGACGCCGGTGCGCTCGAAGTGATCGTCACGCGCAGCAGCGACGTCGGCGATGGCCGTGACCTGGGGCACACCGATGCCAAGGACCTCCCGGGTGGTGCAGGCGGCCCCGGGACCGACGCCCACGAAGATGGCCGCGATGCCCTGCTCCATCAGCGCCGCGGCAGCCTCGTAGGAGGTCGTGTTGCCGGCCGCCACGGGGATGCCCATGAGCCGGGTGAAGGCATCGAGCTCCAGCGGCTCGTAGCCCGAAGCAAGGTGCTGCGCCGACGAGACCTGCGACTGGACGAGGAAGGCGTCGGCACCGGCCTCGGCGCAGAAGGGGCCCCACCGACGAGCGGCTGCCGGTGTGGCCGAGAAGACAGCCGGCGAGCCGGCCTCGTGGAGCTCGTCGATCCTGGTCGCCACGACCGCCTCGGAGATCGGCGGCCGGTACGCCGATGACAGCACCTGCTGGACCTCGCCCGGAGCGGCCGAGGCGATGCGTTCGAGCACGGGGGCGGGGTCCTCGTAGCGCATCTGCACGCCTTCGAGGTTCATCACGGCCAGGCCGCCCAGCCCGGCCAGGACGCCCGCCGAGCGCACATCGACGACGGCGTCCATCGAGGCGGCCAGCACGGGGATGTCGAGGGAGATGCCGGCCAGGTCGACCGAGGTGTCGACGTCATCGGGCTCCACGGTCCTGGGGCCCGGGGCCAGGGAGACGTCGTCGAACCCGTAGGCGTGTCGGATCGACTCGACCTTCGAGGGTCGACGCCTCCGCGCGCCCATCTGGCCCGCACCTGCGGGCGTGCTACCGACCTTGATGGTCACCTTCGATCGACCCCTCCTGCGCAGGCTTCGTGCATGGTGCTCGCGGTTGGCGGCAGTATACCGACGTGACCATCCGCGAGACCTACCCCGACCAGGTGACGCTGGACGATGTGCGGGCCGCGGCCGACTGCCTCACCGGCGTCGCCGTGCGCACGCCGCTGCTGGCCGTGGGCCCCTTCGACGATGCCATCGGCGCACCCCGCGCCTGGCTCAAGCCCGAGAACCTCCAACCCATCGGGGCCTTCAAGATCCGCGGCGCCTACAACGCCCTGGCCACGCTCTCGCCGGCGGACAAGGCGCGTGGCGTGGTGACCCACTCCAGCGGCAACCACGCGCAAGGCGTGGCGCGGGCAGCGCGGATGCTGGGGTTGCGGGCGGTCATCGTGATGCCCGACGACGCTCCTGCCATCAAGGTCGCCGGGGTGCGGGCGGACGGGGCCGAGATCGAGTTCGTCGGCTCCGACAACGAGGCGCGCATCGCTCGCGCGGACGAGCTGGCCGCCGAGCAGGGGCTGGTGCTCATCCCCTCATTCGACGACGCTCGCATCGTGGCCGGGCAGGGCACGGTGGGCTTGGAGATCGTCGAGCAGGTCGCCGAGCTGGGACGGGCCAACGAGCCGCTCACCGTCTTCGTGCCCATCGGCGGAGGCGGGCTCTCGTCGGGCGTGTGCGTGGCCGTCAAGTCGCTGCGACCGGACGCCACGGTCATCGGCGTCGAGCCCGAGCTGGCGGCGGACGCTGCCGAGTCGCTCGCGGCCGACCGCATCGTGCGCTGGGGTCCCGAGCTCACCGGCCGAACCATCGCCGACGGCGTGCGCACCAGCGCCGTGGGTCGGATCCCGTTCGCCCAGCTGCGCCGCCTCATCGACGAGGTCGTGACCGTCAGCGAAGACGACATCAAGCGGGCCATGCTCGAGGCCGCCACGCGCGCCCGGATCGTGGCCGAGCCCTCCGGCGCGCTCGCGATCGCCGGCTGGATGCGCTACGGCGAGGAGCTGCCCGATGCCGACGAGAGCGACACCGTGATGATCGTCAGCGGAGGCAACGTCGATCCGGAGGTCTATCGCTCGCTGCTGGCCGAGGCGGCTGCGCTGGCCTGACGGCAAGAAGCGGTGCGCCTGCGCGCCGATAGGCCGGTGCGCCCGGGCAGCGCCGGATAGCCATCGAGGCCCGGCACGTCTATCATCGCCGCCATGCCCGAGCGACCCGTGCCCTTCAGCCTTCTCGACGCCGCCCGCGTGGTGGCACGTGGAGGAACGTTCGACTCCAAGCTGGCCGCCCTGTCGGAGCAGGCCCGCGCCGTCACCGACGCGGGACCCGTGGCCTTCCTCTTGCACGACGCCGACGGCGACGTGCTGCTCTCCCTCGATGGCGAGCTGGCGCTGCCGATCGCCGCAGCCGACGCCGATACCTCGCGCGTGCTGGCCGATCGCCAGCCGCTGCTCACGAGCGGCGTCCCCGAATCGCTGACCGAGGTGCTATCGGGGGCCAACTCGGCGCTGCTGGCGCCGTTGGTCCTGGAGGACGAGGACGGCGCCTTCATCGAGGGACTCCTGGCCGTCGGCTGGGACAGCCCGGAGCCACCCAGCGGGGAGGTGCCGGACGCCATCCTCGCCATCGCCGACCTGGCCGCGGTGGCCATCCGCCAGGCCCGGCTGCGCAACACGGCCTGGGAGCAGTCCGACCACGCCGAGCGCCTCTCACACACCGACCGTCTGACGGGCCTCGCCAACCGCGTGACCTTCGAACGCATGCTCGAGCTGGAGATCGCCCGCGCCACGCGGCAGGGCACACCCCTGGCGGTGGCGGTCCTCGACGTCGACGGCCTCAGCCGGATCAGCGAGGCCAAGGGCGCGCGCGTCGCCGACGAGGTCCTGCGCCACGTGGCCAGCGCCATCGCCGACCGCGTGCGACTGCTCGATACGGTGGCCCGTTTCGGCGAGGACGAGTTCGTGGTCATCGCGCCGGGTGACGCCGGCGGCATCGTGGCCTTGCGGCTGCGAGACGCCATCGCCGAGCTCCCGCCGGTGGGCGACACCGAGATCAGCGTCAGCGCCGCGGTGGTCCACCACCCCGCCGACGGCGCCACCGGCTCCGAGCTGGTGGCCGCCTCGGAAGCCGCGCTGGCACAGGCCAAGTCGAGCGGCCCCGGAGCCGTCTGGGGCGTGCACGAGGCTACGGCCTAGGCTCGCCCCTCAGGAGGCGCCATCACCTGGGGCAGCGCTGTCGGCCGGCGTGGGCATGGCGGCATCCACGGCGCGGCCCACCTCGGCCGCCACTGCGTCGACCGCAGCGCTGCCGTCGATCACGACCCAGCGCTCGGGGTCGGTGGCGGCCATCTCGAGGTAGCCCTCGCGGACCCGCGTGTGGAACGCCAGGTCGAAGCGCGATTCGTCCTCCCAGCGCGTGAGCTCGTCGGCGTCGCCGGCAGCCCGCCGATCCAGTCCGGTCTGCGGCGAGACGTCGAGCAGCACCACCAGGTCCGGATCGAGCCCGCCTGTGGCCCACACCTGGATGCGCCGCAGCAGGTCCCGGTCCATGCCGCTGCCGTAGCCCTGGTAGGCCATGGTGGAGGTGTAGTAGCGGTCGCAGACCACGACCTCGCCACGCTGCAGCGCAGGCTCGATGACCTCGTCCACGTGCTGGGCCCGGGCAGCGGTGTAGAGCAAGACGTCGGCCTTCGGCCCACGCAGCGTCGGCCCCGGGTCGTTGACGATGTGGCGGACCTGCTCGCCAAGGTCGGTCCCACCCGGTTCGCGGGAGTGGGTCACGGTCAGACCCCGCTTGCGCAGCCGCTCGGCCAGCAGCCCTGCCTGCAGCGACTTGCCCGAGCCATCGGGGCCCTCGAGCACGACGAAGAGCCCCCGCTCGGGGTCGCGGCCGGACATCGTCAGCGCCAGGTCCTGGCCTTCTCCGGGTAGACGCGCACCCGTCGGAAGGGTTCGCGACCGCGGGAGCGGGAGACGAGGTTGGCCGCCTCCGCCGCGCGGTGCTGGAGCTTGCGCAGGTAGGCGTTCTGTGGCGAGAGCTCGACCGGCTTGGATTGCGAGCGCACCAGGCTGACGGCCTCCTCGAGCTCACGCATGGCCTGGTCCTGCGGGTCGGTGTCGAGCACGTAGAGGCTGGTCAGGATGGCCTGCATCTGCGCCACCGTGTTCGACTTGAGCACGTAGATGGGGATGCCCCGCGATTCGGCCTCGCGGATGAGCGGCGACTTCTGCTTGTAGCTGCTGCGCAAGGTGATGACCACGTCGGCCTCGTCGGGCTCGCGCACGACCACGACCGGCAGCTGCAGATCCTTGATGGCCTGCTCCAGGCGCTTCCTGCTGACCCCGAAGCCGAGCACGTTCATGGGCTCCAGCTGCACCTGCGCCGGGTTCATCTCGCTGAGGCGGATGAGCTTCTCCTCCTCATCGCGCGAGGCGGCAGCGAGATCGAGCTCGCCCTCGGCCGGCGGCAGGCCACCGCTCGGCGAACGGTCGGCCCCAGGCATCATGGCCGACCGCCCGCCCCCGGCCGCGGGATCGGCGAACTCGGCGTCATCGGCCAGCAGCTCGCCCATGGCCCGGTTGGCGGAGGCTCGCCACTCGGCCTGCCGCTCCAGCTCGCGGGCGTCCTTGGCCCTGGGCTCGGGCGCGGTCGTGCCACGCTCCATGGGACCGCGGTCGGCGATGGCGCCGGCCCGGAAGACCGCGCCGCCGCCAGCGCGCCGGCGCGACTCGTCGCCCGGCCACTCCATGGTGCGGCCACGCCGGCTGCGGTTGCGGGGCGCGGCACCGGCTCGCCCGGCGCCCTCGACCCCCGGGCCGAGACGCTCACCCCGCAGGCCGCTGTCGACGAAACCACCCTGGCCCGACCCCACGAGCCCGCCGAAGCGCTCGCCGGGGATGCGGCTACGCGGACCCGGGCGGGGTCGCGACTGCGAGCGATGGACACCGCCTTCGTCGCGCCAGCGCATCTCCGGTGCCAGCGCGTCGCCGCGGAGCATGGCGTCGACGGTCTCGGCCACGTCGGCGTGGACGGCAACACGGTCGCGATCCTGGATCTCGACCACGACGTCGAACGTGGGCGGAGCCTTGCGCTCCAACACCGACTTCTGGGTTCGGCGTCGCCGGGCCTCGTCGTCCCCGAGCGTGACCGTCTGGATACCGCCGATGAGGTCCGAGAGCGTGGGGTTCATCATGAGGTTGTCGAGGTTGTTGCCGTGGGCCGTGCCGATGAGCTGGACGCCTCGCTCGGCGATGGTGCGCGCGGCGACCGCCTCGAGCTCCGTGCCGATCTCGTCGATGACGATGACCTCGGGCATGTGGTTCTCGACGGCCTCGATCATGACCGCGTGCTGGCGGTCGGGCGTCTTCACCTGCATGCGCCGGGCACGACCGATGCCGGCGTGGGGGATGTCGCCGTCGCCGGCGATCTCATTGCTGGTATCGACGATGACGACGCGCTTGTCGAGGTCGTCGGCGAGCACGCGCGCGGCTTCGCG
>JBFLKP010000046.1:0-5984 GCA_040883225.1 Candidatus Limnocylindrales bacterium
CATACACCCTCGGCCAGGCCGCACGGGAAGCCGGCAAGTCCGTCGGCGTGCTGAGCACCGCTCGCATCACCCACGCGACGCCGGCATCGGTCTATGGCCACGACGCCGACCGCGACGCGGAGAACCTCTTCGCGGAGCAGATGGTCGAGTTCATGCCCGAGGTCGCCCTCGGCGGCGGCGCGCGCCATTTCCTGCCGGAGGGCAAGCGTGAGGATGGCCGCAACCTCATCGACGAGATGGTCGGGATGGGCTACACCAACGTGACCAACGCGGAGGAGCTCCGGGCGGTCGACACCGAGAACACGGCACATCTGCTGGGCTTGTTCACCAGCTCACACATGTCGTACGAGGTCGATCGCGTGAACGGCGAGCTCGACGAGCCCTCGCTGGCCGAGATGACTGCGGTGGCCCTCGACGTCCTCGACAACGACCCCGACGGCTTCTTCGTGTCGATCGAGGCGGGGCGCATCGACCATGCTTGCCACGACCATGACATCACGGGCTCCATCTGGGACACGCTCGCGTTCGATGAGGCCGTGCGAGTCGCGCTCGACTACCAGGCCGAGCACCCCGAAGTGCTTGTCATCGCTACAGCCGACCATGAGACCGCCGGCCTGTCGCTTGGCCACGGCACCGAGTACTTCACCACCATCAACGAGCTGTCGGGCGTGACCTGCAGCCTGTCCTCGCTGAGCGACATGATCAGCGAGGACCCAGCCAACGCAGTAGCGCTGGCCGAGGGCTGCGGCCTGGTGCTTTCCGATGACCACATCGCCATGCTCGGCGAACACCCGCCAGAGGCCGAAGAGGTGGAAGGCATGGATCTCGGCTACGCCTACACGTGGGCACACTACGTACTGGCGTTGGCCGAGGCGGAGATGGCCGGCATCGAATTCGGCCCGTGGGCTCACAGCGGCATGCCCGTGATCACCTACGCGGTCGGTCCGGGGGCGGACATGTTCACCGGCACCATCGACAACACCGAGTTGCCCCAGTACGTGGCAGCGTCGATCGGTGCGACCCTCGAGGCTCCATCGATGCCGTAGACCCACCGCTCGTCAGAGCCGACGAAGGGGAGCAGCCGGCGAACGGCTGCTCCCCTGCTCTTTGCCCGGGCGAGTACCCCGAGAACCGGTGCGGCCCGCGCGACGTACCATGACCGCGGAGGGAGCGCAACGACCACGATCGTGGCGCCGCCGCGATGCGCGTTCCATGCATCCTCGATCCGTGCGAAGCCGTGAGCAGCGGTACGAAGGAGGCCGAGATGACCGAGCGACCCGAACGGCCGGCCTGGGGGTCCCTGCCCCGGCGAGCCAAGGCCTTCCGCATCGCCCACATCGCATGGGGCGCGGTGGCCATGTGTGCCCTGGGCTACATCTGGACGTGCGCTGTCGTGGGCCGGCGTGACCGCTACCTGTGGGCTTCGGTCACGTTCCTCATGGTCCAGGGCGTGGCGCTGGTGGTCGGGCGTGGTGACTGCCCGTTCGGTCCCTTCCAGCGTCGTCTGGGCGATCCCGTCCCGATGTTCGAGCTGGTCCTGCCGCCGCGAGCCGCGAAGGCCGCGATCCCGGCGCTGCTGGTGGTGACGCTGTCCGGGATCGTGGCGGTCGCCGCCCGGTGGGCCATCGAGGCTCGCGCGGTGCGGCGATGCTAGCGTCCGCCCGGAGGGCTCGGCCAGTCGAATGGCCCGATCCTGGCGGTGCCGACCCAACCGGGAGGTCGGGTTCGGCGTGCCCGGCTCGCGCGCGGCGACTCGCGCTTGCGCCAGGCGATGGACCAGGCGGTCTGCACGGCATCCTCTGACAGCTGCTCATCTCTGGGGATGTGGACACAGACCCGGCACACGTCATCGTGGTACGTGGCGAAGAGACGGCCGAAGGCGATCTCGTCCCCCGACCAGCCTGACACGACCGAGGGAAGGCAAGCGGAACCGCCACGGTCGAGGCTTTGTGGCGAGGACGAACTCGGTGCCGCGTCTCGGTCGTTCGGGCGTTGCGGCAGCGGAGACGCGCCCATCCTGTCGACCGAGCCTCGAGGCGAGATCGCCGCGAGCCAGCTGAAGCCGAGCGCCGCGAGGGCAACAAGGCCACCGAGTGTGGCGTACCAGAAGTGCGGCACGGAGAGTATCGCCGCTACCCTCCATTGGCCGCTCGATATTCTACAAACTCTGTACAGAGACGATACAATCTATTTTCCGGACACCAACCATCGTTCAAGGCTCGCCCCTCGCGAGAGAGAAGGACGTCGAGATGCGGTCACCCTCCCGAGTCGTCTTCACCCCGCCCTGGCCAGCTGGGCTCGATCGGCTCGACCAGCGCGTCACCAACGCGTTGGCGGTCGCAGCAGTTCCCAGCCTGCGCATCGGGATGGGCATCGTCTTCCTGTGGTTCGGGGCGCTCAAGCTCTTCCCTGGAGCGAGTCCAGCCGCGGACCTCGCGGCGCAGACCACCGAGATGCTGAGCTTCGGGGTCGTGGCGCCCGCCATCGCTATGCCGCTGCTGGGGGCGTGGGAGGTCGCCATCGGCATCGGGCTACTGACCGGCTGGTTCCTTCGGGCAACGTTGCTGCTACTGGCACTGCAGATGGTGGGCGCGATGTCGCCGCTCTTCCTGTTCCCTGCGGAGACCTTCGACGGGTCTCCGCTGATGCCCACGCTCGAGGGCCAGTACATCATCAAGAACGTCGTCCTCATCGCCGCAGCCATGGTCATCGGTGCTACGGTTCGCGGCGGCCGACTGCTCGCCAGACCCCCTGCCCCCTCGCGCGCTGAGGACCTGTCTGAGGAGGCCGCCTGACTCTGCCTGAGGCTCACAGCCGCGCGCTGGGAGTGCCCGGCACGGCTCACAAGTGCCCAGGGACCCGGTGCTACACTCGCGCTCGAGGCGCTGACCCGTTCGTGACCTCCCCCTCAGTCAGTCTTTGGCGTCCCGGCGCTTCTCGCTGCGGCGAAGGCCCGCGGCCGACCGTTCCCGAGCAGGAACACCAGGATGGAACCGCGTATCTCGGAGGGCACCTCATGACCAACCCTGCCGCGACTGCGACTGCGACCAGCGGGACGGCTCCTCCGGCCATCGCGCCTGAGCGAGCCCGTTCGCTGGGCCGCTGGAACCGCTTCCTGGTCTTCGCCCACGGGGGCCAGTTCGTCCTCATGCTCCTGATCTCCGGGACCGCCGTGCTCTTCGAGGTCGTCGTACCGACGGCCCGCCCGATCATCGAGAACGGCGAGTTCACCGGGATCGAGCCGTCGAGCGTGATGCTCGTGTCGTTCCCGCTGGTCTACCTCATCGCCAGCTTCTTCCTGATGAGCGCCATCGCCCACGCGACCGCCGGCATCTTCCTGCGCGGCCGCTACGAGGCCTGGCTCGCCCGGGGCATGAACCCGCTTCGGTGGGTGGAGTACGCGTTCTCGTCGACGGTGATGATCGTCGCCATCGCGTACCTCAGCTTCATCACCGAGTTCCCGGCGCTCGTCGCGATCGCCGGCTGCAACGTCGCGATGAACCTCTTCGGATGGAGCATGGAGGCGGGCAACGAGGGGCGGCTGACGAAGGGCGAGCGCATCGACTGGAAACACTTCATCTTCGGCTGCATCGCCGGGGCGGTCCCGTGGGTCGCGATCTTCTCGATCGTGTGGGCCTACTCGGCGCAGGAGGGCCTGCCGCCAGAGGCCCAGATCCCGGGCTTCGTGTACGTGATCATCGCCAGCCTGTTCGTCGCCTTCAACATCTTCGCCATCACCATGGTCCTGCAGTACGGGAAGGTCGGCCGTTGGAAGGACTACCTGGTTGGCGAGAAGACGTACATGGTGCTGAGCCTGGTCGCGAAATCG
Organism: Candidatus Limnocylindrales bacterium; assembly: GCA_040883225.1. Classification (GTDB taxonomy): domain Bacteria; phylum Chloroflexota; class Limnocylindria; order Limnocylindrales; family CSP1-4; genus JAFMJV01. The sequence continues at coordinate 3,830 of JBFLKP010000046.1, forward strand.
CTGCTGGCCTGGCAAGTCTGGTCCGGCACCCTTCGCCCACAGTAGACCCGGGCGGCCGTCCGAGCGCACGTGGGCCGCGAGGCGAGCATGCCGTTCAGCCTCCCCTGGGGTGATCGCGCCGAGAGCCCTGAACCTGAACACGAGCTCGTCCTGGGACGGGGTCACGGCGGCGACACAGGGTGTCGTCCAGGTTCAGGTCGAAGGAGTGGACGTGGAAGACGGGACTTGACCCGCGACATCCTGCTTAGGAAGTGGCGCTGCCTGAACGGCGTGCTACGAGCGTGGGGGGTGAGCGATGTGGCCACCGTCATGGCGTCGCGGCGGGGCGAATCGTCGGCAAGCGGGTCGTGATCTTCCACCCACGCACCGATGGGCCCGTCCTCGCGGGCCGGGCTCATCGGTGCGGAAGGGTCACTCGCTCAGCGGGACGGCTGGCGGCCCGAAGGGCGGCAGGTCTCCCTCATAGATGATGCCGGTCCACGATGATGGCGGACCGCCCTCTGCCGTTGCGAGGTAGTGCCAACCCTCGTTCTCACCGGTGCCGCTGAGGACGAGCAGGTTGCTGACGGGGTCGGTCCACATGACGTACACGCGGGCATCCCAGGTGCCCTCCGGGGTCTCGAGAGATCCCTCCAGCCAGCTGAATCCGACCCGTGCCTCTCCATCCTTACCCTCACGATCGTCGCTGATGTCTCCGACCCAGTCGTGAGTCAGCGTCCCTGTCAGGCGAGGATCGTCGGCGGCCCAGGTGCAGATCTCGGGCGCATCTTCGGTGTCGACGCACTCCTGATCCACGGTCACCGTGACCCCGGGCACCGGTGCGACCTCGGCTGCGGGCGCGCCAGGCCCCGCTTGTTCGGAGGGCTGGACGACGAGGAACAGGCCGCCGAGGGCGACGAGCGCTCCGGCGATGATGGCCGTTGCTGGGCTCAACATGGCAATGGTCCTCCTTGTGGCGATGGGGATCGGATCGATAAGCAACTCGTGGACGGGGAACTCAGGCGACGCCGCACTCGAGCCTCGGTCGGTTCGGCGCCACGGGGTGAGCAGCAGCGACCACCGTCGGCGCTGCCGGATGCGTGGCAACCGGGCCAGCACATACGCCGCCGTCTCCGTGGAGGCCGGTGGTGGCACGTCTCGCTGTCGAAGCCACGATCGAAGCACGGGTGCCAGCGGCTCGTCAGTCATCGCGTGGCCTCCTGGGGAAGTGGGCTCGGGGTCGCGAACCGAGCGTCCGCCTCGAGGGCGGCACGCATCGCCGCGACGGCTCGGCTCAGGCGAGAGTTGGCCGTGCCGACCGGGATGTCGAGCGCCTCGGCCACCTGTTCGAGCGTCATGTCCAGCAGGTAGTGGAGGACGATGACGGCGCGCTGGTCGACCGATAGTCGCTCGAACCCCCGTTCCAGCTGCTCACGGTCGAGGACCGCATCGATCGAGTTGGTGTCCCTGGGCTCACGGGCAGCGGGAATCGCCTCGTCGGGCAGCCAGGTCGGAGTGTGCTTGGCCTCCCGGTAGCAGGTGCGAACCAGGATGCGGTAGGCCCAGCCATCGAAGCGCCCCGGATCACGGAGCCGGCGCAGGTCGCGCCAGATGTCCAGGTAGGCCTGCTGGGTGGCATCCTCGGCCAGGTACGGGTTCCCGAGGATGCCGTGTGCGAGCCGGAAGAGGCGCGGATGGCTCGCGATGATCAGCTCGGCGAATGCCTGCTGGTCGCCAGCCTGCGCCCTGACCACGAGGTCGCTGTCCATTCCCCCACACCTCGAGCCGCCGGTCGTTCGACCGCCGTGAGGACCATGTCAGGTCCTCTACAGGTTACGGGTGTCCGCCAAGAGGAGACTCATCCATCTTCGTCCGCGACCGCGCGATGGGCAGCACAAAGCCAGGCGCTTGACCCCTCGGAGGGCCAGCGGCGGTCGCAGATGGGTGCCATGGCTACGGTAGGGGAAGGGCAACGGAGTGGAGCCCCGAGCCGTCCGGCCCTTGACCCGCCGACTGGGGCGCGGAGGATGGTGAACATGCTCGGGGAGATGAAGTCGATGTCATCGAAACTCTCGGTCGTCATCGCGCTCCTGCTCGCCCTGTCTTCCACGAGCGTGGTCGCCTGGCCCACGCTCGCGCTTGACCTCAAGGACGAACCGTCGCCCACGCCGCCGAC
>JBFLKP010000272.1:0-4053 GCA_040883225.1 Candidatus Limnocylindrales bacterium
TCTGCGCACCCCAGGCCGCCATGACCGCGTCGCCGATGAACTTCTCGACCGTGCCGCCGTGGCGTTCGATGACCTCGCGCGTGGCCTCGAAGTAGCGCGTGAGCGTCTCGCGCACGAGCTCGGGATCGCGGCCCTCCGAGTACGACGTGAAGGCCACGAGGTCGGCGAAGAGGACGGAGACCAGGCGGCGCTCGGCACCGGCCTCGGAGGCTCCTGCGGCCGGTGCGGCCGGTGCGGCCGGGTGGCCGGCATCCGTACGGGCAGCGCCAGGCATCAGGGGCTGACCGCAGTCACCGCAGAAGCGTGCCTCTGACCGGTTCTCGCCACCGCAACTCGGGCACGCGACAGCGAGGCTGGCGCCGCATTGATCGCAGAAACGACGGCCGGCCGAGTTATCGGCAGAGCAACTCGTGCAGGTGACGATGGCCGTGTCCTCCCCTTCCCCCACTCCGGTGAGCAGGGTACCGGAACCCCGCGTCGAATGACCAGTTGCGCGGTGCGGGTTCGACACGGCCGGCCAAGGCTCGAGGACCCTCGCGGCGACGCGCCGGCGGGGCACGACCGTGAAGCAGCGGGTCAGTCGCGCCTGGGTGGCTCCGGTGGCGGGCCCGGCGGGCGTGGGGCTCCGGGCGGAGATGGAGGCGGTGCCCCAGGTGGTCGACCCTGCAGGCCGGGTGGCGGGGCTGCGAGCGGTGGGCGCGGGGCACCAGAGGGCGGCGCAGGTGCCACAGCACCGGGCGGCATCGGCGCGGGGCCCCTGGGCAGAGGAGCAGCACCCGGAGGCGGCGGCGCGCCGAGGCCGGGGGGCGGAGGCGCGGCGGGGCCGGGGGGCGGAGGCGCGGCACTCGGAGGCGGCGGCGCGGCAGGGTCGGGGGGCGGCGCGGCGCCGGGGGGCGCGGATGCTGCGGGTGGCGCGACGCCCGCGGGAGGCGCTGGCGGCGACGGTGGCGTGGGGCCCGAAGGTGGTGGCGGCGACGGTGGTAGCGGGTCGAACGTCGCCTGGCGGCCGCCGAGCTCGCCGATGCCGCGCCTGGTGGGCTCGCGCATGGGCGGAGGCGCAGGCTTCTCTGCGGGCGACGCAGGGCCTCCGGCGTAGGGGTCGTAGCGCGCCGCCCTCGGCTCGCCACGCGGCGCGTCGGACCCGGTTCGCGGCACGCTGGCCTGCTCCCGCGGGGTGGTGCTCTGCCCCGCCTGCTGCCGCCGATCCAGATCGGCATACGGGTCGTCGACCTTCTCGAACGCCTCCATGAGGGCCCCGCCCCGTGCCGTCTCTACCGGGTCCGGCTGCGTCAGGTCACCGACCTTGGACAGATCGACCGTGACACCGACGCGCCTGTCGCCGCCTCCGACCTGGCTGTACTGGTCGTCCATGAGCTTGGGGTTCGGCGGCTGTGGCTCCCGGCACTTGTAGCACTTGTTGGCAGGCAGGTCGTTCAGGCTCATGCAGCTGTCGCAGACCCACCATCTGGCCTTGCCCATGCCTACAGCATAGCGACTGGGCACCGTTGCTCAAGGCGCCGAACGGCCTCGGCCGGCGACGGCGAAGGGCCTAGGGGCAGCTCGTCAGCGCGGAGGTGTCAGCGTGGCGCGAGACATCGCGCCTGTCGGTCCACACCAGGTGGCTGACGGAGGTGCCGTCCGTGGTGTCGGTGATGACCAGCTCGACCGGCTCGTCGGTGGCCACGCCGGCCCAGGTCCAGAAGGAGCCGCTGAGCGCGCAGCTGTCGATGATCTCCACGAGCGCGCCTTCGGTGGCGTGCTCCCAGCGCCGGCCCTCGGCATCACTGCCCACCAGCGGACCGACCAGCGGGACGTCGCGGCGAGTGCCGTCAGCGGTGACGAGCTCGACCGCGAAGCGGGCATCCACGGGGCTGGGCGGCTCGATGGGCCTGCCGCCCTCCCTGATCCAGCGGGCGGCCGCGAGATAGGCATCGGCTCCGAGCGTGTCGAAGTCGAGGCTCACGTGGTGGACACGCTCGACGCGCTTGAGGCCCAGGTCCTCGATGATCCCGCGCGGGACACGCCGGTTCTTGGCCGTCTCGTAGGCTCGCCGGACGCGGGCATTGGTCAGCTTCTCGATGCCCTTCTCGAGCCTGGCCGACCCAGGCAGCATGCCGTCGGCGCCGGAGAAGACGATGCCCTCCAGCTGGCGGGGCGTGCGGCTCTCGGCGAAGAGCAGCAGCTGGTCGACGTTGCTGCCCTCGTCGATGGCGGCGATGGGCGAACCCCTGGTGATGACCGGGTACGACTCGCCGTCGCGGAAGATGCGGCTATAGGCGTCGTCACGGCCGTCGCTGAGCAAGGTGATGACGTCGGTCGCGTCCGAGCCCCTGGCGTTGGCCGAGGTGAAGGTGGCGACGGCGTCGAGGGGTGGCAGGCCGCCGACCTGGCTCTCCTCGTCGCAGACGCGGAGGGCCTCCGGATCGAGCTGCGTGCCGATGGGCACGCCCGGCTCGAAGGCCGGCAGCAGGACCCGGACCGAGCGGTTGGTGTCGCGGTCCGAGACCGTGACCGCGATGGGCACGCCAGAGAGGCCGGCACCGAAGACCCACACGTGGTCGTTCACGGCGCAGCCGTCGATGGCCTGGATGGCGTAGGGCTGACCCTCGTCGTCGAAGAAGTGGAGCGTGCCCAGCTCCATCTCGTTGAGCACCTGGCCGTCGGGCAGCTCGGCGGTGGCCATGAGGTCAGGGTCGGTGACGCCGGCGAGGGCCGGCGGGGCGAGCAGGGACGTGGCCAGCAGCGTGGACATCACGGCAGCAAACAGGCGACGCGACGCGACGGTCCCGGACGTCATATGGCAGAGGCTATCGAAACTCGCGGCCGGCCGCCAGCCCTAGTCGCGACCGTCGAGGTAGGCCCGGGCCGCCTCGAACTTCTCCTGGCACGTGGCCTCGGGCAGTCGGTCCATGTAGAACTTGCCCGAGTAGGCCCACGAGACATCGTTGCCGGAGGGGTCGACGAGATCGCCCAGCTCGCGGGCGTGGTCCTTGCCGCAGAGCTGCCAGAAGGCTCCTTCCTCGTGTAGCCAACCGTCGAACTCGCCCCAGTGGCTCGTACCCCCGCGCGAGTCCTGGCAGGTGTGGACGGCATCCCACGGGCCGGTGCCGTAGAAGTAGCCCCGAGGCCGGTAGCTGCCCGTGTCGCCCTCGATCCAGCCGATGGCGTACTCCCGCTCGGCCTCCGTCCCCCACTGCCAGCTGGTGACGGTGCCGCCGACCAGGTCGTCGCCATACTCCTCGACGCGCACCCACAACGTGCCCAGGCCAAGCGTGGTGTACCAGCAGCCGGTCAAGGCGTCCTCACCGACATCCGGGTTCGACGACTCCGGCGCAGGCGCGGTGCCCGTTTCGAGGGTGGGGCCGTAGCAGCCCAGCTCGTTGCCCCAGCATCCGATGAGACCCTCGAACGCGTCGTACTCGATGCCTTCGGACTCCGCGCCCGGGGTCGGTGCGGGCGAGGACGTCGGTTCGGGCGACGGGGTCGGTTCGGGCACGGCCACGACCTCGACGCCCTGCTCGTCGAGCCACTCGAAGGTCTCGACGAAGAGCTGGTCGAGGGCGTCTCGCTCTTCCTCGAGCGCGGCCACGTGGTCCGCGTAGGTGCGGCGCTTGTACTCGGGCGTCTGGCCGAAGTGCGACTTGATGGCCGGGATGATCTCGGCGGGTGACTGCCCTTCGATCCCGCCCTCCATGGCGTCCACCACGCTGGCAGCGACCCACAGGCGGAAGTCCGCCTCCTGGAGCCCGTCGAGCACGGCCTGCTTGGCCTCGGGCGAGAGCGCGAGGGCGACCTGGACCGCGGGCAGGAGATCCCTGACGTCATTCAGATCGACCTCGATGACGTCGCCGCTGCGCGTGGGGAAGACCAGCCAGTCGTCGCTCTCGATCCGTCCGGGGATCTCATCGAGGTCCTGCTGAACGTCGATGAGCGCAGCACCGGTGTCGCGGTGCACCTGCAGCAGCGTGGCGATGGCCTCGTCGTCCAAGGTGCCGTCATCCGCTCCCAGGGCCGGCACCGGCAGCAGCAGGACCGCCGCCAGGGCCGCGACCA
>JBFLKP010000273.1:0-4534 GCA_040883225.1 Candidatus Limnocylindrales bacterium
ACGTAGGGGTTGCGGCCGTAGTCGCGGCTGAAGCCGGTGTCGCGGCTGAGCACGGCGCCGTCTGGGTAGGCCGCGGCGAACTGGTCGAGGCTGATGATCTGGCTGGGCACGAACTCGAGCTTGGCGCCGGTCAGCTCGCCGACGATGCCCAGGCCCGTGGCCTGCTGCCACCAGGTCTCGGTCTGGCGGTCGTACATGACCATGTCCGAGAGGCGCAGGTTGCCGCTGACGCCGAAGTCGTGGAGCGTGCCGTCGAGCTCGCGCTCGAAGACCAGTGCCGTATTGCACAGCGGGCAGAAGGTGACGATCACGGGCACCTCGCCGACCGTGTCGTTGACGATCTCGTGCCAGGTCAGGATCGACAGGGGATAGGCGCGCGCGTCACCCTCGATCTCGAGGGCGATGACGGGCCCGAGGCCGGTGACCCAGGGACGAGCCTCCTCGATGGACTCGAACTGCGGGCGATCGATGGCGGGGATGCCGTCCTTGCCCGGGCCGCCGGAGAAGATCTCGTCGAAGGGCACCGAGCTGATGCTGAAGTCGGTGTCCCAGCCGCGGGTCGAGAAGCGTGGTTCGCCGGGGTCCTCGATCTGGCCGGGCCGCACGGGCACGAACTCGTCCGAGACGTCGTCCTCCTGGGCGGTGGCTGGCGGCGGGGCCGTGGTGAGGGTCGGCAGTGCCACCGCGGCAGCCAGCCCGAGAGCGGCTACGGCGGCGCCGATGGCGATGCGGTTCATGCGCACGACCGTATGCTGGAAGCCACGACGCTGATGTGACATCGCCCGCAGTTCGGCTGGGCCCCGTCATCGTTCCGTCATCGGACAGGAGGAGGACCGTCCATGCCCAGGCCACTCAAGATCGGCGTCCAGCTGCCGGAGATCGAGTACGAAGCCCGCTGGGGCGACGTGGCCGCGATGGTGCGCCTCGCCGAGGACATCGGTCTCGACTCCATCTGGGTCGGTGACCACTACCTCTATCGCCACCCCGACGGCACGCGTGGGCCGTGGGAGGCCTTCACGCAGCTGGCCGCCATCGCGGCCATGACCACGCGAGTGGAGATCGGCCCGCTCGTGGCCTCGACCTCGTTCCACGAGCCGGGCGTGCTGGCCAAGATGGCCATGACCATCGAGGAGATCAGCGGGGGACGGCTGATCCTCGGGCTCGGTGCCGGCTGGAACGAGACCGAGTACCGCGCCTTCGGCTTTCCCTACGACCACCGCGTGTCGCGCTTCGAGGAGGCCTTCACCGTCATCCGCACGCTGCTGCGCGAGGGCGCCATCGACTTCGAGGGGCAGTACTACACGTTGCGTGACTGCGAGCTGCTGCCGCGCGGACCGCGGCCGCAGGGACCCCCGCTGCTGGTGGGCTCGAGCGGGCCGCGCATGCTGCGGGTCACGATGCCCCACGTCGAGGCCTGGAACGCCTGGTACACGACGTACGGCAACCGGCCCGCCGGCATCGCCGAGCAGCGGGAGCTCGTCGATGCTGCCTGCGCCGAGACGGGCCGCGGTCCGGACGAGGTCGAGCGGACCGTCGCGGCCTTCGTGGAGCTGCCCGGAGCCCAGGGGTTGCGGGTGTTCGACCGCCACTCGGCCCCACCCATCTCGGGTGAGCCGGCGGAGATCGCCGCGGTCCTGCGTCAGCTCGCGGCGGAGGGCATCGCGCACGTACAGCTGGTCATCGACCCGGTCACTCCCGCCGGCGTCGAAGCGCTGGCGCCGGTGCTGGAGTCTCTCGACGCGGGCTGACCGTGCGGCCTACCATGTGGTAACGACACCATCCAGCGGAGGACATCATGCTCAAGGGGATCGACCATCGGCTCAACTCGGATGTGCTGGGCGCGCTGCGGGCCATGGGACACGGCGACTACCTCATCGTCAGCGACACCAACTTCCCGGCCGACACCATCGCCCAGCAGACCACGTTGGGCTACCTGCTGCGGATGGAGAACCTGACCGCGGCCGAGGCCATCAACGCGATCCTCTCGGTCATGCCGCTCGACACGTTCGTGGACGACTTCGCCGGGCGCATGCGCGTGGGCGACGACCCCGCCGACATCCCGCCGGTGCAGCAGGAGGTCATCGCCGAGATCGAGGCTACCGGTGACGTGCGCGCGATCGAGGACATCGACCGCTTCGCCTTTTACGACCTGGCCAAGGGCGCCTACGCCGTCATCCAGACCGGTGAACGCCGCTTCTACGGCTGCTTCATGCTGCGCAAGGGCGTCATCCCGCCCGAGGAGTAGCTCCCGGTGGGTGGCCTCGTGGTCGCCCCAGCACCTCAGCCGAAGCGCGAACGCAGCTCCGGCAGCACCTTCTCGGCGTAGAGGGCCATGGCCCGCTCCTGGTCGTCACCCGGGAAGTGGAAGACGAGGTGGTCGAAGCCCCACTCGACGTAGGGGCGGATCTGCTCGATGTGCTCGTCGACGTCGTCGCTCACGAGCCAGCGCCGGTGGGCCACGTCCTCCACGGTCGCCGCCAGCCGCTCCATCTCGCGCGGATCCTCCACGCCCATCTTCTGCTCGCCGCTGAGCGCGAGCGCGGCCCAGATCTTGGTGTCCTCCATGGCCCGCGCGCGATCCGTGTCGAAGCTGACCTTCATCTCGATCATGCGGCTGATAGCGTCATCCGCGCGGCCGGACTTCTCGAGCCCCTCGGACACGGCCGGCAGCAGCTTCTCGGTGTAGAGCTCGCTGGGCTTGCCGCTGGTAGCGATGTAGCCCTCCGCGATGCGGCCGGCCAGGCGTGAGGCCGCCGGACCGGAGGCGCCGATGTAGACCGGCACCGGCTCATCGGGCTTGTCGTAGAGCGTGGCATTGTGCGTCTGGTAGTACTCGCCCTCGAACTCGACGAAGTCTTCGCGGAAGAGCTGACGGATCAGGGTCACCGCCTCCTTGAGCCGGTGGAAGCGCTCCTTCTGCTCGGGCCACTCGACCCCGACCACGACCTCGTTGAGCGACTCGCCGGTGCCCACGCCCAGCGCGATGCGGCCTGGTGCGAGGCAGCCGAGGGTGGCGAAGGCCTGGGCCACGACGCCGGGGTTGTAGCGCAGCGTGGGCGTGAGCACGCTCGTGCCCAGGAGCACGCGCTCGGTGGACATGGCCGCTGCACCCAGCCAGGCGATAGCGTTGGGGGCGTGGCCGTCAGTGTGGCGCCAGGGCTGGAAGTGATCGCTGGTCCAGACCGAGTCGAAGCCGAGCGAGTCCGCGAGGACCGCGTAGTCGAGGAGCTGGCGAGGGCCGAACTGTTCGGCCGAAGCCTTGTATCCGAGTCGAAGCATGTGCTGCATCATGCGTGCCAGCGGCCATCCTGTCGAGGCCGTGAGCGGCTAGCATCGGAGTCATCGTGACCGAGCCGACCCACAGGCCCCATCCGGAGCAGGCTGCCGAGCTGGGCGAGGTCGCCCACCGTGCGCCGGTCCACGCCCGCGACCAGGCACCGGGCTTCGTGCTCACGGCGCAGGACTGGTTCCAGCGCTTGCTCTCGAACGAGTCGCGCATCGTGCTGGGCATGACCATCATGGTGCTGGTCCTGCTCGCGGCCGCGCTGCTCTCGACGTTCCGGGTCCTCAGCGTCGTCTTCGAGGCGCTCGACGTGGTCGCCCTGGTGGGCCTGTTCTTCGTGCTCTGGCTGGGCAACGGCGGAGCCCTCGTGCCCATCCCGGGCGCCCGCTTCATCGGCCTGCTGCTCATCTTCAATCAGGCAGCGGTCCTGCCCTCGTTGCAGGTCTTCGCCGTCGCCGGTGCGGCCATGGGGTTGGGCTTGTCGAGCTACTACGTGGCCGGGGCGCGCACGGCGCGTTCGTACGCCGAGGGCGACGCCGAGGGTGCGGAGCAGATCGCCGCGGACAGCGGCATGCTCGACGACGAGGTGGTCGACTTTGCGCCCGGTGCCGAGCTCGATACCGCGGCCGCCCTGGCCATCGCCGGCGTCGAGCCCAGGGGATCCGCGAAGCGCTCTGGGGAGGAGCCGCCCGCGCGTCTCGGGGGCCTCCGCCGGCGGTTCAACCGCTCACTGCAGCGGGCCCAGGACCGCGCGCAGCCGGTCATCGAGCAGCGCGGATTCCCCGGCATCTTCCTGCTCACCTTCGGGCCCACGCCCATGGGTCCTGCCGCGGCGTACCTCAGCGGGCTCATGCGCTTCGGCTTCGCGCGCTACCTGCTGGCCTCGTTCGCGGCCAAGTACCTGCTGGCCGGCGTCATCGTGCTGCTGGCGCTGGCCTTCAGCGACGTGGCCCGTGCGGTCGAGATCCCCGAGCTGCACATCCCGATCATCGACATCACGCTCTTCGATGACGGACTGCCGGACCTGCCGGGTGGGGCCTCGCCGATGCCGTCGCTCGCACCTGCCGACTAGGACTTCGCTGGGTCGGCCGCCTCGTCATCGTCGGCGGCGACCGAGATGGGCTCACCCAGCTCGTGGTACGGGTCGTGCATCTGCAGCGGCCTGGCCTTCTTGGACGAGCGGCGGATGTTGAGCATCTCGACGAAGATCGAGAAGCCCATGGCCGCGTAGATGTAGCCCTTGTCGATGTG
>JBFLKP010000274.1:0-4957 GCA_040883225.1 Candidatus Limnocylindrales bacterium
CCATCGGTGCCCAGCGCCACCGGGTTGCGGAAGCGGCGCGGGTCGGCGTAGCCGACGGCGTTGTTGAGGTTGGACATGGGGTTGTGCAGGATCGTGCCGCGCAGCGAGTGGTCGGTGGGCAGGTGCACGCAGTGGCTCAGCAGCCAGTCGTCCCGCGTGAGACCGTCGAGTCGCCCCGGTGCATCGATATCGCCGACGCCCTCGCAGACGTGGATGTGCACCCCGACTCCCAGCTCCTCGGCGAGCTCCGCGGCCGCGCGCAGGCTTTGGTCGGTGCAGGTGAAGGCGGCGTGGATGCCCACGAGGCCCTTGTTGCCGGCCTCGATGAAGCGCCGGTTCTCCTCCAGCCCGCGACGGGCGCCGTCGGCGCCGTGCCGGTCGGTGATGCCATAGGCGGGCAGCACCCTGACGCCGACCTCCGCGCAGGCCTCGGCGATGACGTCGAGGCTGCCTTCGATGGCGTTGGGCGACTCGTGGTGATCGATGATGGCGGTGGTACCGGACTCGAGTGCCTCGAGGGCACCGAGCATGGCCGACCAGCGGATCATCTCGAGGTCCAGCGCGGAGTCCAGCCGCCACCAGATCTGCTCGAGGATCTCGCCGAAGTCGGTGGGCACCTTGGGCGGCGGCGGCATGCCGCGCGCGAGGGCCGAGTAGAGGTGGTGATGGGCACAGACCAGGCCCGGCGTCGTGGCGGCCATGGGCTTCTCCTCGCGGGTTCGTCGTCGGCTGGGCCCACCTAACCACAGCCGGCCGCCGGTTGTGCACCCGCCGGACAGCCCCATCGAGCAGGCCGACCGGGCTTCCCGGACGTCGGTGCGAGCGTGTAGGCTGCCTGCCCATGGACTTCGGCTTCACCCTCAAGGCTGAGCACAGCGTCGAGCGCACCATCGCCCTCACCCAGCAGGCGGAGGCCGCCGGCTTCACGTACGGCTGGTTCTGGGACAACCACGTGCTCTGGCGCGAGATCTACCCGCTGCTGACGCTGCTCGCGGTCAACACCACGGACATGCGCCTCGGCGCCTGCGTGACCAACCCCACCACGCGCGATCCGAGCGTGACCGCCAGCGTGCTGGCCACGCTGCAGGAGCTCTCCGGCGGGCGCATGGACCTGGGCATGGGCCGCGGCGACGGCGCGGTGCGGCTGCTGGGTCTGCCGCCCACGAAGCTCAAGACGATGGAGCACGCCATCGAGATCATCCGCGAGCTGGCCGAGGGCCGGACGGTGGACTACCGGGGCACGCACCTCGACCTGACCTGGACCGACCGCAGCAAGCTGCCGGTGTGGCTCGCGGCCTACGGCCCGATGGCGCTGGCGCTGACCGGCCGGGTGGCCGACGGGCTCATCCTGCAGCTGGGCGACCCGGCCCTCATCGAGTGGATGGCCGGCACCATGCGGGCGGCCGCGGAGAAGGCCGGCCGCGATCCCGGCTCGATCAGGATCCAGGCGGCGGCGCCGGCGCATGTCGGTGAGCTCGAGGACGCTCGCGAACGAACGCGCTGGTTCCCCGCCATGGTCGCCAACCACGTCGTCGACCTCGTCAACGCGTACCCGCGCGAGGAGCTGCCCGAGTCCCTCACCGACTACATCGTCGAGCGCGAGGAGTACGACTACCGCCACCATGCCGAGGTGGGCTCATCGAACGCCGACTACATCGAGGGCGACGTCATCGACCGCTTCTCCATCCTGGGCGACCCGGCGACCCACGTGGAGCGGCTGCTGCAGCTCGCCGACGTGGGCGTGGACCAGTTCAACATCTACCTCATGAACGGCGACGAGGAAGAGCAGCTCGAGATCTACGGGCGGGAGATCATCCCCGCGGTACAGGAGGCGCTCGCCGCACGAGCCTGACCACGCCAGTCGCCGCGACGAAGATGTCAGCGGTGACTCGCGTCAACGACAAGGCTCAATGTGTGGTCACCTGCGGTGTTGGCCTAGTACCATCGGCTGTCCGGAACTAGTACCCGCCGAGATCGTGCGGGTCGGTCGCACTCTGGTTCGCCCGCGAACCAGGGTGTCCCCGAAGCCTGCCACCGATGTTCCGAATCGGGGCCTTGTGACAGCGCCCCAAGCGGTGGAGGGCGCATGGGACGACGGCTCCAGGTCGGCATCGGGGAACGCGGCCAAGCCTTGGCCGAGTTCACCCTGGTCGTCCCGATCCTTCTCATCCTCCTCTTGACCGTGGGCGACTTCGGACGCTTCTTCGCGGCGGGCATCTCCGTCGAGTCGATCGCTCGGACCGCGGCTGAATACGCCGCTCGGGAATACCTCAGGGAGGCCACCGCGGGGGGCGGAGCTCCGCTGAGCGCCGCCGGCTACGCCCGGGTCCACGCCTACGCGTGGCAAACCGTGTGTGAAGAGGCTGCCGGGCTGCCAGGCGTCCAGCTCGGCCCACCCGGCAGCGGATGCCAGGGCATCCCCACCGTCGTCTGCGTCCACGATCTCGGCGACCCCCACTGCGCGAACAGCTACAACGACAGCCCCGGGCTGCCGGCCGAGTGCGTGAGCCTGAGCCCCGGCAATCGGCCCGCCAACGCCATCGGCAGTGGCACCGAGGCGAGCCACTTCGTCGAGGTCCGGGTCTGCTACCCCTTCAAGACGCTCATCCCGATCGAAGGCATCAGCTCGATCGGGGGTCCCTTGGCCCCGCTCACCGGCGTGTTCCATATCGAGCGCGCCAGATCATTCGTGGTCGTGGACTACTGATGCGTCCCAGCCGAGATCACGCCGACGGTCGTTCTCACCGAGGGCAGGTGCTCGTCGAGTTCGCGATGGTCGTGCCCATCGCGGCGTTCGTCATCCTCGGCATCATCAGCGTAGGCCTGTGGATCTTCTACCAGCAGCAGGCGACCAACGTGGCACGTGAGGCAGCCCGCTACGCCGCGATCCACAGCTCTGAAGCGGTCTGCCCGACGTCGTCGTGGCGCGATCCGCAGGCCCCGCCGCAGTCATATCGACCGTATCCGCTGCACTGCGATGGGCCCGCGAACCCGGCCGATCCGTATCCCTGGCCGCGGATGACCGACCACGCCCGCAGCTTCGTCTGGGGCACTGACCCCGACAAGGTCTACATCAACGCCTGCTGGTCGGGCTACCGACGCTCAGGCTCGGACCCCACCGCGAACGCCGACTGGCCCGCGACAGAGTCCGACGGGGCCGGCGGCGTGGTGCAGAACACCTACGTACCGTGCACCATCTCCGGACTCGACCCGGTCTCCCAGACTGGCGCACTCGGCTGCGGCTACCGCATGACGACTTCGAGCGACGACAGCGGCAGCGATGTCCCGGGCAACCAGGTGACGGTGTATGCGTGCTTCGAGTGGGCCCCGCCGATGGCCGGGTTCCTGATGATCCCTGAGAACGTCGTGATGAAAGCCGTCGTAACAGAGGTCATCCACGATCAGCAATGAAGATGTCTCGCCTCGACCACGCTGACCGACACGGCGCCCGCGGGCAAACGCTGCCCATCTTCGCCATCGGCCTCGTCGCGCTGCTGGCCATCACGGCACTCGTGGTCGATGTCGGGTTCATGTTCATGATCCGCCGACACGAACAGAACGCTGCCGACCCGGGAGCTCTCGCCGCGGCCCGCTACATCCCCTCCGGCAACCGTGCCCAGATGTGGTCCGCAGCCTGCTCGTATGCCCTTCGAAACGGGTTCCAACCGGCGCGGACCGACAACGGCGCAGCCTGCGATCCGAGCGGCGTGGTCGACGACTCCACCCTCACCGTCAACTGGCCGCCGAGCCCCTCCGCCGGCGCCTACGCAGGCAGCCCCGGATACGTCGAGGTCATCGTGGCTCGGCCGCATCGGAGCCTGTTCGCGGGCGTCCTTGGCTTGCCCGCGTTCACGGTCTCGACCGGAGCGGTGGCTGCCTACGACGAGGGCACCGGTGGCTCGAGCTCCCTCGTGTCGCTCTCACCGAAGGACTGTGAGGGCGAGGCTGCGGCGAAGATCAACGGAGGCGGCGGCGACGGCGGGATCTACATCTTCCCCGCGGCAGGCGTGACCGACCCCGGCGGCTACATCCAGGTCAACTCTTCCTGTGGTGCACCGACCAGCTCTGTCGACGATACGTGCACCGGCAGTCAGGCCGGCTTCATCCTCAATGGCGGCGCAGAGGTGCATGCGCCGGCGCTCTTCGTGCAGGGGGCGTGCGGCCAGACCGGCGGCTCCGGAACGATCGACATCGACTCCATCGACGAGGGCGCGTCGTATGTCGGCGACCCGCTGTCACTCGTTCGCCCGCCCGATCCCGGGGACCTTGTGACGAGGGACTGTCCGGATGTAGCGGCCGGCCAGTCGGGGACCCCATCGAACCCGAAGTCCTGTCGGCTCAAGGCCGACGCCACGCTCTCGCCAGGGACGTACTACGGTGGCTGGGACATCACCAAGCCGGGTACGACGATCACGCTCGAACCGGGGATCTACATCATCGCTGGTGGCGGTATCAAGCAGAACGGTGGATCCTTGACCTCGGCCACGGGGCGTGTCCTCATCTACAGCACCGACGCCCCGCTGTTCCGCGCCACCTGCCTCGCCGGCGGAGGCAGCCCGGCACAGTGCCAAGATGACATCGTGCTCAACGGGAGCGGCGCGCTGAACCTGCGCGGGCTCGACCGCGACACCGCATGTCCGCCCTACAGCGGACCCAGCGGCTGCCCGTACGGCGGAATGCTCGTGTGGCAGGACGGGATGGGAAGCGGGGCCCACACCGGCCGTGCCGACATCGATATCGGTGGCGGTGCCAGCCTGAACATCGAGGGCACGATCTACACCGCGGGGGGCCATGTCGACGTGTTGGGGAACGGCGTCAGCACGGGCTGCACACCCGACACGGAAGGAAACACGAACTGCGCCGCGGTGCAGATCATCGCCGACACCTTCCAGGTGGGCGGAGCTGCCGTCCTCGAGATGCCATACGACCCCGATGACTTCTACCACCTGACCCTGAA
>JBFLKP010000275.1:0-10730 GCA_040883225.1 Candidatus Limnocylindrales bacterium
AGTGGAGCCGACACTCGGATTTGAACCGAGGACCTGCTGTTTACGAAACAGCTGCTCTACCACTGAGCTATGTCGGCCTCGCGGGCGCCATCGTACCCGAAACGCGAATGCGACTTCCGTTTCCGCCACCTGCGTTGGCGCCCGATCGGCTACATCTCCTTGACCGCGGCGTACCAGACCCGATCGGCCACGTCCGCGATCGTGCTGGCGATCCGCGAGAGGCGTCGATACAGCTCGCGACGCCCGGTGACCTCTCGGACGTGCTCGTGACCGCCCACCTCCTCGACGGGCGGGTCCAGCAGGTCGCTCATGGCACGCCGGTAGACCTTCTCCATGCGGCGCGCGGACTTGGTCGCGTCATCGGCCGCGGACGTCGCGCTCCTGAAGTTGTCGCCGCCGTGTGGGGTGATCGCCTCGCACGCCCGCATCAGGTGCTTCATGCCCTCGAGGACGAGTCCGGCCATCTCGGCCATCGGTTCGTCCGGCGCCATGTCCATGACCTCGGCTTCGCGCACCACGTCCTTGGCGTCGTTCAGCAGCCTGTCGATGGATTGGCTCAGGGTGAAGACATCCTCTGGGCTGACGGGCGTGATGAAGGCGTCGCGCAAGGCGATCCGCACCGCCAGCTTGGCCTCGTCGGCCTCGTGCTCCTTCTCGCGGACCCGATCACCCGCGTCCACGTCCCCGGCCGCCCAGGCCGCGAACGCCTCCATGCCCGCGACGGTGATGCTCACCTGCTCGTTGAGCCGCTCGAGGACGGCCGGGTCCTCCGGCAGGAACCAGTGTGCGGTGGGCCATCGTATGGGCATGCTCACGCTCCCGACAGTCGACGCCACAGCGGCAGCGTCAGCACCGCGAGGATGGCCGCGGCCGGCATCGTCGTCAACCAGGCCACACCGATCTCACGCACGACCTCCCAGCTGACGTGGCGCCACCGCCGGCGCCCAGCGCCGATCCCCACGACCGAGGTGGCCACGACCTGGCTGGTCGAGATCGGGAGTCCCCCCAGCGAAGCCCCGAAGATGACACCGGCCGAGCTCGCCTGACTGACGAGGCCGTCCAGGCTGCGGATCGGGTAGATCCGCCGACCGATGGTCTTGACGATGCGCCAGCCGCCGAGGGCGGTCCCGATCGTCAGTGCCAGGCTGCAGCCGACCACGACGAGCGTGCTGGTCTCGGCGACATCCTCGATGTGGCCGCTCGCCACCAGCATCGCGGCGATGACGCCGACGGCCTTCGAGGCATCGTTCGCACCGTGGCTGAAGGCCAGCCAGGCCGAAGTGACCCATTGCGCCCCGCGAACCGGTCCTGCAAAGGACGCCGACGCGCGGCGCGCAAGCCGCAGCGCGACGCGCTCCATGATCCAGGAGCCACCGAAGCCCAGGAGCGTCGCCAGGACGATGCCGATGAGGATGCCGAGGACGCCGCCGAGCCCTCCGTCGATGACCGGTCCCCAGGCCACGGCCCCGACGCCAGCGGTGGCGATGGCAGCGCCGACGAGACCGCCAACGAGCGCGTGGGACGAGGAGGAGGGGATGGCTCGATACCAGGTCAAGAGGTTCCAGAGCACGGCACCGCTGAGGCCGGCTCCGATGACCGCCACCGCGGACTCCGGCTCGACGGTCACGATCGTGGCGACGGTGTTCGCGACCGCAGCACCGACGAGAAGCGGGCCGAGCAGGTTCGCGACCGAGGCCATCAGGATGGCCGGCAGCGGCTGAGCCGCGTGCGTGGCCACCAGGGTGGCGATGGCGTTGGCGGCGTCCTGGAACCCGTTCGTCAGCGCGAAGGCCAGCGCCATCGCGATGGCCGCAGCGAGGACGATGTCCATCGCTACGGACGGTCGGAGCGCGTGCGCCCCGGTTGGCTCTGGATCATCGTTCAGCACCTCGCATCATGGTCGCCCCGAAGCCCCCGTGCAAGGGCCGGTTGGCGTCGTCCACCCCCTCACAAGCCTTGCAAGACAGATGCAAGGGTGGCCATCCCTCACGTTGCGATACCGAGAGCCGCACAGACCTAGGCTCGGACGCTCGCCGCAGGAGGGTTGACATGATTCGAACGATCGCGGGCCGGACGGCCCTCGCCACCAGCGCCACCCTGGCATTCGCTCTGGCCGGGCTTCCGCTCCAGGCGCTGTCGCAGTCGGACGACGCTTCCGAGGAGCGCCCCACGGACGCCCTGACCGGTGTCGTCTGGGCGGTCTCACGGGTCGGCCCGGCTCCTCCCGCCACCGATCAGACCGTCCGCTTCGAACCGGACGGCGGCCTCGTGGCGTCGAGCGGCTGCGCCGACTACACGGGCACCTACAGCCTCGATGGTGCGGCCCTGACCGTGGACTCGATGCGTCGCGAGTTCGGAAGCCTCCAGGACTGCACCTTCGGCGAGAGCGGCTCGGCCGACCTCTTCGTGAACATCATCGAAGACGCCGAATCCTGGAGCATCGCCGACGGCGGCCAGCTGAGCATCGAAGGCGGCGGGCGACGCGAAGGCTGGACCCTCACGCTCGAGTCCGCCGGGCCCGCGGAAGCGGCCGATGACACGGCGAGTGTGGACGGCACATCGGCCGAGGACGTGGCCGGGACGTGGCGCCTCGAGACGATGGACCTCGGAGTCGCCGGTCGGGCGACCATGCCCGACGAGATCGAGATCACGCTCTCGCTCGAGCCCGACGGCTCCCTGCGTGGCTCGGGTAGCTGCAGCGAGTACGCCGGCGGGTTCACCCTCATCGGACAGGGCGCCGTCTCCCTCGAGGACGTCGAGGCGACCGAGGCTGGGACCTGCGAGGCCGAGCTGGCCGATCTCCAACAGCTCTACCTCGGCATCCTGCCGGTCATCGACACGGTCGAGCTCGAGGACGGCTCACTCGTGCTCGGCGCGGCGGCGATCTCCGCGGAGCTCATCTACGACCCTGTGGACTGAGCCACCGGCGGCCACGTAGCTCGTCGTCCCGCGGGCGCCGTCGAGGTCCAGGGCGCGACCGGCATGTCAGCGCGAAGCGTCCCTCGGCCCAGGTGAGTCGATGGATGTAGCCTGATTCGCATGGGATATCCAGAGACATGCCAAGGCTGTTCGGCAGCCCCCGTAGAGTTCCGCGTCTGGGTCTTCGCGCGCAGGGACGCACTCCCGGAGACGCGGGCGTTGTGTACCACCTGTCGCGATGCCGCTCGCGAGGTGAGCCATGCGGTCAGCTGGAAGCGGCTCGACGACGACGTGCCAGCTCGCGAGGCTCCCTCGCGATGACGCTCGGCGCTCCGCATCGGAGCTCAGCCATCCCTTGGTCTCTGCGCCCGTCTCTGCGCGCATCGTGGTCTCGTTGTAGCGTGGAGTCCGAGGGATGGGCGATCGAGATCGAAGCAGTGTAGGAGGAGACCCATCGTTCAACGAAGACTCATGCTCGCCGTCGCATCTGCCTTGGTGCTGGTGTTGGCGGCCGTGGCTCCGGGGTTCGGGGCCACCGAAAAGGCCAAGCCAAGCCCGCTCCGTGCCGGCGGCCTCTTGCGGGTCAAGGACATCGCCGCCAACGGCAACACGAGCAAGGGCCGGATCGTGGCGGTGGGCTGGCACGAGGCGAGCAGGCCCGGCCAGCTGTACCTCGCCTTCAGCCGGGACGGCGGCAAGGATTACCGGCGCAACAACGGGCGACTGCGCCGGTATCCGGTGGTCGGCGACCCCAAGCGGGGTATCTCGCTCGACATCTGCGCCAACCGGGTCTGGGCCGCGACCGCCTACCGACGACCCACGGACAGGCCGGGTGACGCCGATGTGCTCATGACCAGCCGCACCATCGGTGGCGGCGCGGCGCAGGCGCTCATGACCAACACGAGCGTCGACCGGCGGGTCAACGATGTCACGGTCAGCTGCGTGGGCAACCAGTACCTCGCCATCGGTTGGCTCAACAAGAATGGCAACGGCAAGACCACCGCGCGCCTGATGATCCGCAGCCTCGAGGGACTGGGTACGCCGCCGGCCTTCAAGAAGGTCTACAACCTCGGGGTCGCCGAGTTCAGGAGCGGTCTGGACGTGGCTGCCACCCCGCGATCGGCGGCCGTGTCCTTCGTGCGCAACGGCCGCCTCCGCCTGAAGCGTTTCGAGGTCGATCGCAGCACCGGTGCCATCACCGGTGAGCCGCTCAAGACCATCGTGTGGAAGACGGCCAAGCATCCCCACATGGCAGCCAAGTGGAACCGCCTGGTGGTCGCCTACACCCAGCGCGGCAAGGTCCGCGCGAAGGTGAGCCAGGACCAGGGCGAGACCCTGAGCAGCCCCACGACGCTGGTCCGCACCGGCGGGGTCAGGAACCCGTCGAAGGCACAGTCGATCGCTGTCGTCGGCGACCGCATCGTGGCCACCGCGAGGGTCTACAGCCGGGCCAACGGCTACAGACCGCAACGCATCACCTCGCCCGATTTCGGTGCGACGTGGGATGGGCGCACGTTCGGCAATAACGGAGCCCGGCGTGCGGCGCTGCTCAAGACGAAGGGCCAGGCGCCGCTGCTCGTGGAGACCTGGCACAACAACGCGCCACGGGGTTCGCGCGATACCTTGCGCGCGCGCTACGAGCTGCCGTAGGGCTAATCGGGGCGTCAGCCGTGTGCCACACCCCTGGCGCCCCACCCAGATACGCTGCCATGCGCAAGAGGTGATCGTTGGACCGTGCCACGACGTTCCGCTACTTCGCCTACGGCTCCAACCTGTGGACGCCCCGCATGGTGGCCCGCTGTCCCTCAGCGCGGGTCGTCGGGACCACCTGCCTTCACGGCTGGCGACGCGTCTATGACAAACCCTCCGTCGACGGCTCGGCCAAGCTCAACATCCGTCCCCATCCCCGGAGCCGTGTCCCCGGCCTCGTCTACCTGGTCGACCGAGCCGAACGGGACCTGCTCGACGCCGCCGAACCGGTCTACACGCCGGTCATGACCGCGGCCGGCCTGACCTACGTCTATACCGGAGCGCCCTCGCGCGAAGCGCCGTTCCGCTGGTATGTCGACCTGGTCGAATCCGGTGCAAGGTCGCACGGGCTCGAGCCACCACCGGCACCAGCCCGTCCCCGACGCACGCTACGACGGCTGAGGCGGTCTACTCAGCGGCTGCTCGCGCTGAGGCCGATGGTCCATCAGCGCCATCAGGGTGGACCTGCTCGCGGATGGCGTCGAGCTCTTCGGCGTTGACGCCGAGCTCGCGGCCGATCTCGTAGAGCTCGGTCGACTCGGCCGCCGTCAGCTCTCCGTCTGCAGCCCCGACCGCGACGCAGGCGCGCAGCAGCCGCTGCAGCTGCTGCGGCGAGGCCATGCGCGCGAGCTCGCGCGTGAAGGCGTAGTCCTCGGTCGCCCCGAAGAGCGAGTTCACGCTGCTCGCGAGCGCGGCCACGAGCACGCCTTGTGCTCGATGCAGGTCCCCGGCCTCGATGACGGCCGCCTCGATGACGGCCACCTCCGCCTCGTTCATGACGCCATCCGCGCGCGCCACGCGGACGAGCACGTAGGCGTAGCCGGCGAGGAAGCGTCGCTGCTCGGCCGTGAGGGAGCCCATGCCCGACACGGCCTCCCGGATGAGGGCAAGGTCCTGGTCGGGGTCCGGCCGCGGATCGGACGCCGGCTCGTGGGCCGCGTCGTCAGCGTTGCCGGCTGGTCGCTCGGGCAAAGATCGTCTCCATGGTCGTGGTCACACCTGGCTGGCCCAGCGTCATGCCTGAGCCGCGTACTACGATACGGCACACGGTGAGCAACGACGCCAGCGCCCAGGCTCGGGCCCGGAGATCCTCCAGACCGCCAGAGCGTGGCCGTTCGTGACGCTCGCGCTCGACGACCTCCTGATCTGGTTCGGCGTCCTCTTCTGCCTCTCCCAGTCGGCCATGTTCTCCGGGCTCAACCTGGCCTTCTTCAGCCTCAGCCGGCTGCAGCTCGAGATCATGGCCGGCGACGGCGACAAGCGCGCCGCTCGCGTGCTGGCCATGCGCAAGGACGCGAGCTGGCTGCTGGCCACGATCCTGTGGGGCAACGTGGCCATCAACGTCCTGCTTACCCTGCTCGTGGGATCGGTCCTGTTCGGGGCCCTGGCCTTCATCTTCTCCACGGTCATCATCACCTTCGGCGGCGAGATCCTGCCGCAGGCCTACTTCTCCCGCAACGCCCTGCGCATGGCCTCGCTGCTGGCCCCGCTGCTGCGGGTCTATCAGCTCCTGCTGCTGCCGGTCGCGCTGCCCTCGGCGCGGATGCTCGATGCGCTCCTCGGCCGCGAGGAGGTCACGTTCTACCGCGAGGCCGAGCTGCGGCAGCTGATCCACCACCATATGGAGGAGCCCGGCGCGGCCGAGGTCGACTACGTCGAGGCCATGGGCGCGCTGAACTTCCTCGCCCTCGACGACATCACCGTGGCCGAGGAGGGTGAGCCGCTGGATTCCGAGAGCGTCATCGAGCTGCCGTTCCGCACGCCGGGTCAGACGCGCCTGGCCTTGCCGGACGTGCATGGCGTCGACGACCCGTTCGTCGAGCGCGTCAACCGGTCCGGGCGCAAGTGGGCCATCCTGACCGACCCCGACGGCGAGCCGCGCCTGGCGCTCGATGCTGACGGCTTCGTGCGCGATGTCGTCCTGCATGGTGCCCACGCGGTCGTGGCCCACCACTGTCATCGGCCGGTGACCGTGCTCGATCCCTCGATGCCGCTGGGCCACATCATCGGCCGTCTCCAAGCCGCGGGCCAACGGACCGAAGACGACGTCATCGACAACGACGTGGTGCTGCTGTGGGGTGATGAGCGGCGCATCATCACCGGCGCCGACATCCTCGGGCGCCTGCTGCGCGGCATCTCGAGCGCGGCCGACGCACGCGAGGCACTGCCGCGGCCGGAGCGACCACCGGGCTGACGAACGACGAGCCCGAACTGCTCCACGACGCGGCAGTGCCTCGCGACTGATGCCCTGCTGGAGCCGAGGTCGCGGCAGCCTCCTCCTGTCCGCCGCGACCTCGGCGTTCGGCCTACTCGGCCTGGGTGCGGCGGACGACGAGGCCGACGTCGCCGTCCGTGGTCCGGGTGTCGATGGTGGCGTCACCGATCAGCTCGTCGACGTCGGCTGCGACACAGGCTTCGATGGGGCTCTCGGTGAGGACGGTGTCCCCGGCCTGAGGCGACTCCACGAACTTGAACGCCAGTCGCGCGCCCTCGGCATCGACGGCCTCCGTGGCGAAGAACCGGACCGCGGAGTCGTCCGGGGCGCCCTTCTCGGTGCGGGCGCGGTTGAGGACATCGGCGGCGGTGGGGGTGATGGTCAGCATGAGCGGTGTCTCCTTGTGGCGTGGGGGTGCAGGCGATGTTCGCCTGCTTGCCACACTCGGGCCTTTCGACCGACAGACGCGCGGCTCCCGACCACGCCGAACCTTGCAGATGTCTTGCAGCGGGCGTCTCCGCGCCTGGCCCTCCCGGGGCTGGACGGACCATGCATGCTGGAGGGCCCAACAGGAGGAACCCATGGATCTCGGAACGTTCTCGGTCAGCCTCTCGGTCAAGGACCTGTCCACGACTCGCGCCTTCTACGAGAAGCTCGGTTTCAGCGTCTTCCACGACGCCAGCGAGCAGCACTACCTCATCCTGCGCAACGGCGACTGCACCATCGGGCTCTTCGAGGGCATGTTCGAGGGCAACATCCTGACCTTCAATCCCGGCTGGGACCGCGATGCTCAGGCGGTAGACGACTTCGACGATGTCCGCGACATCCAGGCCGGCCTCGAGGCCGTCGGCGTGGAGTTGATGAGTCGCGCCGACCCTGACTCGACCGGGCCTGCCGACATCATGCTCTCCGACCCGGAGGGCAACGTCATCCTCATCGACCAGCACGTGCCCAGGCCCGGGGTGTAGCCACAACGGCCTCCGATCGGATCGCGTCGTCGGCTGTCAGGCGGCCGACGATGGGTCCTCAGTCGGGCAGGACCTTGCCCGGGTTGAGGATGCCCAGGGGGTCGAGGGCGTCCTTGATGGCGCGCATGGCGGCCACGCCGCGTGGTCCGTACTGCTGCTCCAGGAAGTCCCGCTTGGTCAGTCCCGTGCCATGCTCACCGGTGATGGTGCCGCCGAGCTCCAGCACAGCGGTGTAGAGGTCGGCCCGCACCGCGTCCGTGCGCTCCTCCGCCCGGGGATCGTCGTGACCGGTCACGTAGGCAGGGTGGAAGTTGCCGTCGCCCGCGTGCCCGAAGACGCCGATCATCATGGCGTGCTCCTCGGAGATGCGGGCGACCGCGTCGATGAACGCGCTGACGCGGCTGCGGGGCACGCTGACGTCCTCGGTCCGCGCCTGTCCCAGCTGCTTCAGCGACCAGTGGGCCTGACGCCGCGCCTCGCGCATGGCGTCGGCCTCAGCGGGATTCGTGGCCCGGTCGACCGATGTCGAGCCCGCGGCTCGGCAGGCATCGGCCACCGCGTCGAGCTCGGTCTCGGCAAGCACGCCGCCGGCGTCGGACTCGACCATCAGCATCGCACCAGCCGCGGGGTCGAGCCCCAGGTGGAGTGCGCCCTCGACCGCGTCGATGATGATGCGGTCGAGCAGCTCCAGGGTCACGGGTGTGACACCGGCCGCGGTGATGCGCGAGACGGCCTCGCCGGCGTGGCGCACGGTGGGGAAGAAGGCCAGCAGCGTCGTCTTCGGCGCCGGCTTGGGTCGGAGCCTGAGCGTGGCCTCGGTGATGATGCCGAGCGTGCCCTCCGAGCCCACCATCAGGCGCACCAGGTCGTAGCCCATGACGTCCTTGACGTTACGCCCGCCGACGCGGATGACCTCGCCGTCGGCCAGCACGACCTCCAGTCCCAGCACGTAGTCGCGGGTGACGCCGTACTTCACGCAGCGCAGGCCGCCGGCGTTCTCGGCGATGTTGCCGCCGATGAAGCTGAGCTCGTGGCTGGCGGGATCGGGCGGGTACATCAGGCCCTCGGCTTCGACTGCCGTCTCGAGGTGCGCGGTGATGACGCCCGGCTGGGTCACGACCACGAGGTTGTCAGCGTCGACCTCGAGGATGCGGTCCATGCCGCTCATGGCCAGCACCATCCAGCCATCCATGGCGTTGGCGCCGCCCGACAGCCCCGACCCGCCGCCGCGCGCCACCACCGGGACACGGTGCTCGGCGCAGGCACGGACGACGGCGCCGACGTCCTCGGTCGAGGTCGGGAAGGCCACCGCGAGCGGTTGGCCGTAGGGGATGAAGTCGGTCTCGTCGCGCCGGTAGTCCTGTGTCGCGGCAGGCTCGGTCTCGAGACGCAGCTGCGGGCGCGCGGCACGGACCCGGTCGAGGAGGGGATGGTCTGGCATCGCGCTCATGATGGACCGATACCGGCATCGGTGGCCTCGGCGAAGACCTCGTGCACGTCCAGCCGCAGCCGCTCGATGGGCCCTGCATCGCGGCCGTGGTACACGCGGTTCGTGAGCAGGGCCACCACGAGGTCGCGGCGGGGGTCTACCGCCAGCGAGGTGCCGGTGAAGCCGGTGTGGCCGTAGGCCGCGTCGCTGAAGGGCGCGAGGTGGTCGGTCGGCTGTACCTGCCAGCCCAGGCCCCGCGCGACCTCGAGCGTCGTCGTCTGGTTCGTGACCGCGGTGCGCATGAACCGCTCCAGACGCAGCCGCGGATCCTGTCGCAGCCAGGCCACGCCGAAGCGGGCCACGTCGTGCGCCGTGGCGAACAGGCCGGCGTGGCCGGCGACCCCGCCGAGACCGGCGGCGTTCTCGTCGTGCACCTCGCCCCGGCAGCGCCGCCCGCGCCAGCGCCTGTCCAGCTCGGTGGGCACGATGCGCTCGAGCGCTTTGCCCACGTCCACCGGCCGGTACGTGAGGCTGTCGAGGCCGAGGCGGTCGCGGACGAGCGCCTGCATGGCCACCGGCAGCGGATGGCCGAACCGCCGCGCCACGGCCATGCCCAGGAGCATGTAGCCGATGTCGCTGTAGTGGAACTCCTCGCCCGGCCGGGCCACGAAGCGGTAGCCGCCGATGGCCTCGAGCGCGGCCGACCAGCGTGCCTCGACCGAGACGGGATCGGGTTCGCCGGGTGGGGGCGGCGGCGGGCCCGTCTCGCGGAAGACCATGTGCCACGGCGCGAGCCCGCCGGTGTGGGTCAGCACCGCGCGCCAGGTGACGCTTTCGGGGTCGACCTCCCAGTCCTCTCGTCCCGCGGGCGTGGGCAGCGACTCCCAGGCCAGGGGGTCCACGCCGCCGTCCACCCCGCGCGGACCGTCGTGCGTGAACTCCGGGATGAGCGCACCGACCGGGTCATCGAGATCGACCTTGAAGTCGTTGGCCAGGCGGAGGAATGCCGTGGCCGTGAAGAGCTTGCTGACCGAGGCCAGGTCGAAGAGCGAACCGAAGCCCAGCGCTACAGACTCGCTCTCGGGGTCCACCCAGCCGGCATAGGCTTCGAACCACGGAGCCCCCGCCTGCCACACGCTGACCGCGACGGCCGGCGCCACCGACGGCACGGCTCCCTCGATGAGGGCCCCGGCGCGGGCACGCGTGGCGGCCCGCAGCTTGTCGATCCCGATGCGGAAGGGCTGGTCGCTCACCCAGCGAGGATCTCGGTGCCGGGCACGCTGACGGGCGAGCGCCCGATCGCCTCCGCCTCGCCGAAGAGCACGCGTGCCGCCGCCTCTGCCGAGCACCAGCGCGGCCCGAAGGCGCAGAGGTAGTCGGTCGCCTCAGCCAGCTCACCCAGCTCGTAGGGGTCGCGCAGGGCGACCACCAGCACCCGCTCGCCACCCGA
>JBFLKP010000276.1:0-16183 GCA_040883225.1 Candidatus Limnocylindrales bacterium
CTAGCCGGCTTGCGCCAGGGCCTGCGCGTCCTGCCCCAGGCTCACCCGGATGGAGACGCCGAAGCTGCGCCGCGCACCCGGCTCGAGGTACTCGAGCGTGCCCTCCTCGCGGTTGGCCGCCCGGCCGCTGAGCGTACAGTTGGCCGGCTCCAGGCCGGTCACGTACATCCCCGGGCCGAGCATGCGCCACTGCCACATGCGCGGCAGCTCGCGTGGGTCCCAGCTGACGGTCAGCCCGATGCCACCGGTGGGCTCGAAGCGCGGGTTCACGATCGAGGCGCTGACGCTGGGGGCGTCGGTGGGCAGCAGCTCGTGACGGAAGACGTGCTCGACGAAGCCGTCCCGCGGCGCGGGGAACGCGGTCCGCTGGTCCATGCCGCGGGCGGCGTTCTCGTCGCGTGGCGTCACCTCGGCGGGCGGCGTGATGAGCACCGCATCATCGGCCACGACCGGATAGCCCACGTTGACGTGATACAGCAGCATCAGCCCGGCCGGTTCGAAGCCCTCGTTGACGACCTCATCGCGCACGTGCACGACGGTCTCCCCCATGGGCAAGGTGATGCGCCTGCGCAGCCGCAGGTCCGCCCCGAACACGTCGGTCTCGCGCATCTCACCGCTGACCTCGGCCACCAGCCGGCCGTCTTCCTCCACCACCCGATGGGTGACGTCCCGCGCAGCCACGTGGCTGATGCGCCCGTGCAACCCGTGGCTGCGGCCTTCGTCCTCCGAGGGCAGGCCCACGTTCTGCAGCCCGCAGGTGAGGAGCATGCCGCCGTGGAAGGAGCGCAGCCAGTCCTCCGCGTGGTAGTAGGCGGGGTGGACCACCCCGGTCGGCGACTGCCAGCTGACCTGGTGGCCCGCGGCCCAGACCGGGCCCAGGTCGAGGCCGCGGTCGGCCAGGATCAGCGCCGAGATGCCGCCGGCCGCACGCGCGTCGATGACGCGGGTGCCGTCCTCGTTGCCATCCGACAGCCTGGTCGCCCGGGTGGACACGAGCTGCGACAGGTCACCGATCCGGCGTCGCAGCTCTCGAAGCTCGAGGGATGTGTGCTCGCTCATGCGGTCACGGTACGCCTTTCGTGGCCGGACCGAAGCGTGACCGCGTGCGATGATGGCCAGCGACGATGGCCTCGCGGGGCAAGCACGGAGGGTCACAGCGGCACATGGCGAGGACGGGCGCGAAGCGTTCGGCGGACCAGGTCATCCGGACCTACGCCGCAGCCGACCGCGCCCAGGCCGAGCGCTCGTACCTGCGTGAGCGCCAGCAGGCCGCGACCCGCGGCTGGGTACCAAAGTCCCGTCGCTGGCGCTCCGAGGACCATGAGCACGTGCTCACCGTGGTCTACGAGTCGGTGGACCTGGCCGATCCGTTCGCGCCGGAGAACGGGCCTGCCGGTGCCCGTACGGTCGAGGTCACCAGCCGGCCCCTCGAGTGGACGCCCGAGCAGGCCCGCGAGCGCGAGGCCTCGCGCACGGTCGTCGAGACGCTCGAGCTGCACTGCGCCGGCGAACCGCTGCGCTTGATCCGCAGCGGCTACCCCGCCGTGCCCCGGGGGCCCATGAGCGAGCGCCGGGCGTGGGTCCGCGAACACGCCGACCACATCCGGCGGATGCTGATGTACGAGCCGCGCGGCCACCGCGACATGTACGGCGCGGTGCTGCTGCCACCGCACCGCCAGGATGCCGACGTGGCCGTGCTCTTCATGCACAACGAGGGCTACAGCACGATGTGCGGCCACGGCATCATCGCGCTCACCCAGGGCCTCATCGAGGAAGGGCTCTATCCCGCGGTCTCGCCCGTGACCGATATCCGCTGGGAGACACCGGCCGGCCTCGTGACGGCCAGCGCCGAGGTCAGCGTGGGCGTCGGCGCCGAGCCCGTGGTACGGGCGGTTCGCTTCACCAACGTGCCCGCCTACCTCCATGCCGAGGGTCTGGTCATGCGGCCCCGCGGCGTCCGCCTCTTCGGGGCGGCCGCCGAGCGCAAGGGCCTCTCGGTGCAGCTGGCCTACGGCGGCGCCTACTACGGCATCGTGGACGTGGCCGAGCTGGGCATGCGCGTGGTGCCCGAGCAGGTCGAGCAGCTCACGCGCGCCGGTGCCGCCGTCACCGAGGCGCTGCGGCGAGACCACAGCCCCAGCCATCCCATCGACGAGTCGCTGGGCTTCGTCTACGGCACGATCATCGTCGACAGTGACCCGGCTTCTTCGCCTGACGGGCTCGCCGGCGACGCCACCATCCGCAACGTGACGGTCTTCGCGGACGCGGAGGTCGATCGCTCGCCGTGCGGCTCGGGCACCTCGGCCCTGCTGGCGGCGCGCCACGCGCTGGGCGCCTCGGAGGTCGGCGACACCATCGTCAACGCCGGCATCACCGGCGAATCGTTCCTCGCTCGCGTCGAGGGCACGACCACGGTCGGGGACCACCACGCGATCATCACCAGCGTCGAGGGCCGGGGGTTCGTCACCGGTCACGCCCGCTTCGTCCTCGACGAGCGCGACCGGCTGGGTCAGGGCTTCCTGCTGCGCTGAGGCCCTGCTCCTGGGGCCGCGCGTTCACCTGGTGCTACGCGCGTGTGACCGCGACCTCTACACCGACCCGGGCATGGGCCCGCAGGTCGCGAACAGGATGGGCGAGGTCCGGACCTGGCGCATGACGTGCACGGGCTCGTCGTTGACGGGCGCCACGTCGAGGATCAGGCGGGAACCCGCCACCCAGGCCGCGGAGAGCCCGAAGGCCGCCTCGTCGTAGCGGCTGAAGTTGTCGTTGAAGGGGTTGCCCTCCTCCACCAGGACCTGCCGACCGGCGAGATCCTCGAGCGCCTGCACCGGGTCGCGATAGGCGAAGACGAAGCGGCCCTCGGGCGCAGCACCGGCACCGGCGCGCGAATAGCCCGCGGCCAGCGCCTCGTAGCGGTGAAGTGGCGCCACCGACGCAGCGGCCTGCCGGGCGGCACCCTCGAGCCAGCCCATCGTGGTCTCCGAGCAGGCCACCCGTCCGTCGAGGATCGAGGCTGTCAGGGGACGACCCAGAGCCGACGCGGCTCGGCCGAAGCCACGCTCGGCCACCTCGTCAGGGTTCGCCGCCAGGCCCTCGCGCAGGACGCTGCCGGCCACCGCGGAGCGGCCGAAGACGACGGTCCGGGCGGCCTCGTCGACCGCCACCCAGACCATCGGCTCGGTGATGGCCTGGCCGTGGATGTCGAGCCCGTGCATGTTGGCGAAGCGGAGCTGCCACGGCACGTCGGCCGCGGGATCAGGCTCGTAGAGCGCCCCGCCGGCGGTCGGGTGCGCGGTGTAGCCGAAGCCTTTCAGGGCGGCTCCGAACTCGGACGCATCCCAGTGCCCAGCGAAGCGCATGACCGCGAACTCGCCGTAGACGCGCGCTTCCCAGGCGAGGTCGGCGTTGGCCCAGCCCCACGTCTCGCGCCAGGCCGCGAGACGGTCGAAGCCGAACGGCATCGTGGCCGCCTCCGCGCCGGCGATGGCGAGCATCAGTCGCTGGCGCTCCGCGAGCGGGCTGTCGCCGGTGACACCGGCCCCGCCGTGGAGCTCGCGCAGCTGCCCCCAGTCGATGAAGTCGAGGCTCGCGGGCATCGACGCCGAGCTCACGAAGGCGAGCGCCTCGAGCAGCGGCGGGGGCGTGTCCGGCTCCTCGGCGGCCGTCGCTGCCGAGACCGTCAGCGCGAGCGCCAACCCCAGTGCACCCCCCAGCCGTGGTCTGGCCATGGTCACCTCCAGCGCGCAGGATGCACGGTCGAGGCGCCACACTGCAACCGATGAGCTCCTCCACGTGTTCCTGCCTGCGTGTGCACTGACTGCCCGCGACGACTGGCCGACGACCTCGAGGCCGCGTTTCCCGAGTTCCTGGCCCACCACCAGGACCTCGTCTACGGGATCGCGCTGCGCTCGACCAAACGCCCGGCCGATGCCGACGACCTGGCCCAGGAGGCCTTCGTCAGGGCCTACCGGGCGTTGCGGGACTACCACCCGGCGCGGATCCGTGCGCTGCGGCCGAAGGGCTGGCTGGCGGCCATCGTGGGCAACCTCGGGCGCAACCGGGCGCGACGGAAGGCGCCGCCGACGGCCGACCTCGAGGCGGTCGCCGACGTCCGCGCGGACGAGGCGCCCGGTCCCGAGGGGCTGGTCGAGCGGCGAGAGTCGGCGGCCGCCTGGAGGGCACGGCTCGACGCGCTGCCGACCCGCTACCGGCGAGCGGTCGAGCTGCGCCACGTGGGCGGCCTCTCCTACCCGGAGCTGGCCGAGGCGCTGGGCCGGCCGTTGGGCACGGCCAAGTCGGACGTCCATCGGGGCGTGCGGCTCCTGCGCGAGGTCTACGAGGACGAGATGAACGACGACAGCCACGAGGTGGCCTGATGGACATGCGGGAGGCACGAGCGATGGTCAAGGCGCTGCGATCGAGCGCGGCGAAGGCACCGGCAGGGCTAGCCGATGCCGTGCTCACGGAGGTCGGGCTGGTCGATCGGTGGACGGAGATCGACGGGCCCATCGGGCCGCTGTACCTGGCTTGGTCGGAGGTGACCGGCGTCACGGCCGTCGAGCGCTCCGGCGACCCCGACGGCTTCGAGACCGGGTACGAGCTGCGGCACGGCCGGAGCGCGCGGCGCGTGCCAGGGATGCCCACGCTGCTGCGACGACAGATCGAGCAGCGCTTCGAGGGCCGCGGCACGAAGGGTCCGCAGGTCGACCTTGGCGCGCTCACCGAGTTCGAGCAGGCCGTGCTGCGCAAGACGATGGAGATCCCCTACGGCGAGGTCCGGCCGTATTCGTGGGTCGCGCGCGAGATCGGGCGCCCGAGGGCCGTGCGGGCGGTGGGCTCGGCGCTGGCCGGGAACCCCATCGCCTTCGTCATCCCCTGCCACCGCGTGGTGCGCGCCGACGGCCGCATCGGCGACTACGGCGCCGGCGGCCCCGAAGCCAAGCGCGAGGTGCTCGAGAAGGAGGGCCTCGATACCGCTGAGCTGGAACGCCTCGCCGGTGGCGGCGTGCGCTACACCGGATCGGACACCACGAGCATCTACTGCTACCCGTCCTGCCGGCACGCGCGCCGCACGAGCGCGGCCCACGCGGTCGGCTTCCACAGCGCGCGGGAGGCGCGCGACGCGGGGTACCGACCGTGCAAGGTGTGCCGGCCGCTGGAAGGCACGCCCTTCGCGGCCTAGCCTGGGCATCCCCGACGTGCTGGCGACAGCCTGGCCTCGCCGCTGGCAGCTAGCACGGCCGACGCGCGACCCCGGTCACCAGCGGGCCCGAGACCTCGAAGTCGGTGGCCGGCAACGTCGCCAGCCGCTGCAGGAGAGCTGCCTGCAGCCGCTCGCGCTCAGCCGGCTCGAGCGACCCGATGCGCTCGTGGTCGTCGTAGTCGGTCTTGAAGGCCAGGTAGGACTCGGCCGTCCAGGTGTAGCGCAGCTCGTCACTCTCGACGCGAACGGCCTCGAAGCCGGCGTCGTGCAGCTCGCCGCGCGCCTCTGCGAGCGAGAGATAGTCGCCGGAGCGCGGCGAGCGGAAGCCCCCCGCTTCGTCGTCGTCGGCGAGGTCCCCAAGGACGTCGTGATACGCGGCATCGGCCGGCAGCAGGAGGTCATCAGCCAGCCAGGTCACGAAGGCGAAGGCGCCGCCCGGCCGCAGCACGCGCCGCACCTCTTCCAGCACGGCCGGACGATCGGCCACCAGCTGCAGCGCGAAGGCGCAGACGACCGCATCGGTGCTCGCCTCGTCGAGCGGGATGTCGGCAGCGTCGGCGACGGTCCAGCTCACGCGCTCCCGGTCGTGATCCGGAACGCGGGAACGCGCCACCGCCAGCATGGCCGCGGAGGCATCGAGCGCCCGCACGCGCGTCGATGGCCAGCGCGCCAGCGCCGCCAGCGTCAGGGAGCCGGTGCCGGCGCCGAGGTCGAGCAGGTCCGTCGGCGCGGGGCCCAGCCGCGCCAGCGCCCGCCGCGCCGGCCCGGCGAGGACCGGCTCCCAGTGCTCGAGATAGCGCAGGCAGTCACGGTCGAGCGCGTCGCTCATGCGGCGGGCCCCGTCGTCTAGAGCAGGTCGAGGCGATAGATGGTGCCGTCGAGTGAGACCACGTAGAGCTCGCCGGCGTCATCCTCGCCGAAGGAGACGATGCCGCTGGGAGCGTCGAGCAGGCGGTGCGCGGAGACGTCGAGACCCTCGGTGACCGCGTCGGCATCCAGGCCCCAGATGTAGCCGCTGGCGATGTCGCTGAAGAGGTAGACGCCCTCCAGCTCGGGCAGCAGCTCACCTCGATAGACGTAGCCGCCGGTCACGCCACGCTGCGGTGAGACCTTGTCGTAGAAGTAGACCGGCGCGTCGTACGCCGTGGGGTCGCACTCGGGCAGGTTGTGGCAGGTGTCGGCGCCGACCACGTCTGACCAGCCGAAGTTGAAGGCGTCGTTCTTCTTGGTGGCACCCTGCGGGATGCGGTTGATCTCCTCGTAGCGGTCCTGGCCCACATCGCCGATCCAGAGATCGCCCGTCTCCCGGTCGAAGCTCGCGCGGCGTGGGTCGCGCAGGCCGTAGGCCCACGTTTCGCGAGCGAAGCCCTTGCGAGGCTTGAGCTTGCCATTCTTGGCCGCCTTGACGTAGGGGTTGCCGCGGGCGATGCCATCCTTGCGATCCACGTCCAGGCGCAGCACCTTGCCCAGCCGCGTCGAAGGCGTCTGGCCGTAGCCGTTGGGGTCGCCGGGCGAGATGCCGCCGCCGTCACCGGTGGTGACGTAGAGCAGGCCGTCGGGCCCGAATCCGAGCCAGCCGCCGTTGTTGTTGATGAAATCCTGCTTCTCGTTGAGCCAGATCCTGGCCGGCTTGTTCCCAGCCTTGCCACAGGGCTTGCCCCGGAACTCCGCCACCACCGACTGCTCCTTGCCGGTCGTGTAGTGCACGAAGAGACGGCCGTTCTTCTTGAAGCCGGGGTGGAAGGCGATCGAGTGCAGTCCCTGCTCGGGCCCGATGTCCTTGAGCCGCCCGGAGATGTTCAGGAACGGGTTCTGGCGCGTGTCGCCGTCGGGCAGGATCACGCGCACGATCCCGCCGCGCTCGACGACATAGCGGCACTGGCGGCCGGTGAGGCCGTCATCGGCGATGTAGACCGGCGCGTCGAAGCCGTCGGCGAAGCGGTCGAGACGGAGCGTGACCGTGCCGGGGTCGAACTCGGGATAGGGGGTTCGCTCGGGGGTCGGTGCCGGGGTCGCTTCGGTCGCCTCGGCGGCCTCCGCATCGGCGGCCTCCGCTTCGGCGGCACCCCCACCCTGTGCCAGGATGGCCGACGAGGCGCCGGCCACGACGACGAGCGCCAGCGCCAGCATGAGCGCGACGAGCCCATGCAGGCGGGAGTGGATCTGGATCATGGAGCCTCCGTGACGACGTGAAGGATGCGCCCTCCCTGATCGACGGCATAGAGCTCACCGCTCTCGTCGACGCCGAACGACACCAGCGTGCCATCGATCGTGCCGATGGGCACAGCAGCGGCCTGGCCCGCCACGAGATCGTCCGCCTTCGCGCCCCAGATGGTCTCGCTGCAGAAGTCGCCGAAGACGTAGACACCCGCCAGCGCCGGCTGCTCGGTCCCGCGGTAGACGTGGCCACCGACGACGGAGCAGCCCTCGTCGCGGCCGTAGCTGATGGCCGGCGGGGTGTGGGCCTCGAGGTCGCAGCCGTCGGTGAAGCAGACGGGCCCTTCGACCGCGTTCCAGCCGAACGACTGGCCGCCTCGGCCCTCTGGGGCCACGCTGATCTCCTCGAAGCTGCCCTGCCCTACGTCACCGATATAGATGTGGCCGCCGACGGGGTCGACCGAGAAGCGCCAGGGGTTGCGCAGCCCGAGGGCATGGATCTCCGGCCGATGGTCGGCCGAGCCGGCGAAACCGTTGTCGGCCGGGATGCCGTAGGGCGGGTCGCCGTCGACGTCGATCCGCAACAGCTTGCCCAGGAGGCTGGCGGGGTCCTGGCCAGAGCCGAGCGGGTCGCCACCGTTGCCGCCGTCGCCGGTACCGATGAGCAGCATGCCCGCAGCGTCGAAGGTGACGTGGCCGCCGTTGTGGTTGGCGAAGGGCTGGTCGATGACGAGCAGCTGGCGCTCGCTGTCGCGGTCGACGACGCCACCCGCGACGGTGAACTCGCTGACCACGGTGGCGCCGTCGCCGGCGCGGGTGTAGTTGACGAAGAAGCGGCCGTTGTCGCCGAAGGCGGGGTGGAAAGCCAGCCCCAGCAGCCCCTGTTCGAAGGACACGCTGACCGCATCGCGCAAGTCGAGGAACCGCGACTCCGACCGCACGCCCTCGCGGTCCACGGCCCAGATCGACCCGCCCTGCTCGACCACGTAGCGGGTGCCGCTGCCATCGCCGGCGTGGGTCACGAGCAGCGGCTGCTCGAACCCGCCGGCCGACTCGACCAGCTCCACCTGCAGCCCCTCGAGGTCGGCTGCCTCGGCGCTGGCCGTGGCGGCGAAGGCGACGAGCCCGATGATGACGACGAGGATGAGGCCGAAGACCGCCAGCCGCGCCACCGTCCGCCTGGTCGAGGGCTCCTCGTGCCGCGGCTGCACCCGCGGCACGGTCGGCACACGACGGCGATCGAACTGCTCGGGGTACGCCACCGCATCGCGGGCGATGCGGTCGAGCGTGGCGGGGGCCACGTCGGGCGCCCACTCCAGCTCTCCCACCACCAGCGAGACCGCGGCCGTGGCGAGCTGGTCGTCGGCCAGGGCGCTGAGTGAACCGGGGTGCCGTTCGACGCTCATCAGCCCACCGCCAGCCGGCTGCGCAGGCGCCTGGTCGCGCCGGTGAGGTGCTCATCCACTAGGCCCGAGGCGATGGACAGCGCGCCCGCGGCCTCCTCGCGTGTGAGTCCGAAGAGGTAGCGCGCGGCGATGACCAGGCGGTCCTCCTCGCCGAGCCGCTCGAAGGCTTCGGCGACCGCCTGGCGCTCGAGTGGCGTCATGCTCACGGTGCCGGCCAGGCCGGGCACGGGCGACGACGGGAAGTGCGGCGCGTCCTCGCGCTCGACCGGGCGATCGGATGGCGTCGGCCGGCTCGACTCGCGACGTTGCTGTCGCGACTCGCCGGCCGCGATGCGGATGAGCCAAGGCAAGAGTCCGAGTTCCTCCTGGTACGACGGCAGGGCCCGATAGGCGCGCACGAACGTCGACAGCGTAGCTCTGCGGGCGAGATCGGAATCGCGCACCACCAACCAGCAAACGCGATAGACAGATTCCTGGTACCGGCGCACGAGGCGCTCCCAGGCGTGAAGGTCACCACGACGAGCGGCCGCGACCAGTGTGGCATCGGCAGGCTCGCCGGGAGCAAGGGTCCCCGACATGTCCCGTGGATGGTAGCGGTAGACACCGGTGTGGTGACTACCGGCCCGTTGGTACTGGTCCCCCCTAGCGCTCGATGGCGAAGGGCGCTTCCGGCTCGAGGTCGAGCTCGGCCACCGCCTTGGTCACGACCTTCTCGTCGAGCGCACCCTGCTTGCCAAGCTCGACGAGCACGGCTGCGGTGATGTGCTGGGCGTCGATGTCGAAGAATCGACGCAGCGCCTCGCGCGTATCGCTGCGGCCGTAGCCGTCCGTGCCCATCGAGCGCCAGGCCTTCGTCGGGACCCAGCGGCTGATGAGGTCGGGCCAGCTGGTGATCCAGTCGGAGACGGCCACGATGGGACCGGCCGAACCCGGCCCCTCGAGGGTCTTGGTCACGTACGGGACCTTCACCTCGGTCGGGTTGTGCAGGTTCCAGTGCTCCACCTCCAGGGCCTCGTTGCGCAGCAGCTGGAACGAGGGGGCGCTGTAGACCTCCGTGGCCACGCCGTACTGCTCGGCCAGCAGGGACTGTGCCTTGAGCGCCTGCTGCATGATCACGCCCGAGGACAGGATCGTCGCCCGCGGGGCATCGGCCCCCAGGTCGGGTGCCTCGGCGAAACGATAGAGGCCGCTGACGATGGCCTCGTCGCTCACGCCCGCGGGGCGCTCGGGCATGACGTGGTTCTCGTTGTAGAGCGTGATGTAGTAGAAGACGTCCTCGGGATCGTCGCCGTACATCCGCGCGATGCCGTCCTTGATGATGGCCGCGGTCTCGTAGGCGAAGGCCGGGTCGTAGGCCCGGCAGGAGGGGAAGAACGAGGCGTGCACCAGGCTGTGCCCGTCCTCGTGCTGCAGGCCCTCGCCGTTGAGCGTGGTCCGCCCGGCGGTGGCGCCCATCATGAAGCCGCGGCCGCGGGCATCGGAGAAGGCCCAGATCTCGTCGCCGGTACGCTGGAAGCCGAACATCGAGTAGAAGATGTAGACGGGGATCATGGGTTCGGCGTGGGTGGCGTAGGACGTCCCGGCCGCCTGCATCGAGGCGGTCGAGCCGGCCTCGGTGAGACCCTCCTCGAGGATCTGGCCGGCCTTGTCCTCGCGGTAGGAGAAGACGAGGTTGGAGTCGACTGGGTCGTAGAGCTGGCCCAACGCGGAGTAGATGCCGACCTCCTTGAAGAGCGAGTCCAGGCCGAAGGTGCGGGCCTCGTCGGGGATGATGGGCACGATGCGCTGGCCCACGCCCTTGTCGCGCAGCAGGTTGCGCAACAGCTTGGCGAAGGCCATCGTGGTCGAGACCTCCTGGCCACCGGAGCCGCTGTCGAACTCACCGTAGACGTCGGCGCCCGGTGTCTCGAGGGGCTTGCTGATGACGACGCGACGAGGCGAATGGCCGCCCAGCTCGGCGCGCCGCTCCTGCAGGTACCTGATCTCCGGGGAGTCGGGACCGGGATGGTAGTAGGGCACGTCCTTCAGCTGCTCGTCGGGGATGGGCAGCTCCAGGCGATCGCGGAAGACGCGTACCTCGTCGTCGTTCATCTTCTTGGCCTGGTGGGTGATGTTGCGCGCCTCGACCGAGGAGCCCAGCGTCCAGCCCTTGACGGTCTTGGCCAGGATGGCCGTGGGGGCGCCGTTCTGCTCGGTGGCCTTCTTGTAGGCCGCGTAGAGCTTGCGATAGTCGTGGCCACCACGACGCAGGCCCTGGAGCTCGTCGTCGGTCTTGTCCGCGACCATGGCCTGCAGGCGCGGATCGACGCCGAAGAAGTGCTCGCGCATGTACGAGCCCGGCTCGACCGAGTACTTCTGCCACTCGCCGTCGACGACCTCCGCCATGCGTGCCACGAGCACGCCCTCGGGATCGCGCGCCAGCAGCTCGTCCCACTCGCGACCCCAGATGACCTTGATCACGTTCCAGCCGGCGCCGCGGAAGACGGACTCGAGCTCCTGGATGATCTTGCCGTTGCCGCGGACCGGCCCGTCGAGGCGCTGCAGGTTGCAGTTGACCACGAAGACGAGGTTGTCCAGGCCTTCGCGCGCGGCGATCGAGAGCGAGCCGAGGGACTCGGGCTCGTCGGTCTCACCGTCCCCGAGGAAGGCCCACACGCGGCTATTGCTGGTGTCCTTGATGCCGCGGTTGTGGAGGTAGCGGTTGAAGCGCGCCTGGTAGATGGCCGCCAACGGTGAGAGACCCATCGACACCGAGGGGAACTCCCAGAAGTCGGGCATGAGGCGGGGATGCGGGTACGAAGAGAGGCCCTCTCCGGGCACGACCTCCCGGCGGAAGTGGTCGAGCTGGGACTCGGAGAGCCGGCCCTCGAGGAAGGCGCGAGCGTACATGCCCGGGGCTGCGTGGCCCTGGTAGTAGACCTGGTCACCCATGCCCTCGGCGTCCTTGCCCCGGAAGAAGTGGTTGAGCCCGACCTCGTAGAGGCTCGTGGCGGAGGCGAAGGTGGCGAGGTGGCCGCCGATGCCCGGCGAGTTCTTGTTCGCGCGCAGGACCATGGCCGCGGCGTTCCAGCGAACCAGTCGCCGGATGCGCTTCTCCATCTCCTCGTCCCCCGGGAAGGCCGCCTCCTGCTCCGGGCTGATGCTGTTGATGTACCGCGTCTGCGTCAGCGGCGGCAGGCCGATATGCAGCTGCCGAGCGCGCTTGAGCACCTTGTACAGCACGAACTGCGCGCGCTCCTTGCCCAGGTCCTCGGCCAGGGCATCGAGCGACGCGATCCAGTCGGTCGTCTCATCGGGATCGGGATCGGGTGGAAGGAGCTTGAAGTCGCCGTAGGGATCGAACATATCGGCAAGAGCGTAGGCCATGCGGCAGGGATCCGTGCGGGCCGAAGCACGACATCGAGCGGGGTGTCCGCGTCGAGCGCGGCGCGTCGGCGTATCCTGCCCCGACATGAGCACGAGCGACGCCACCGCCACCGCGGCCGAGACCACGACCACCACCACCGGCGCGGGGGCTGCTCCCGCCGCCGCGACCGCCAAGGCCGTGCCCCTGACCGGCGTGGCCCTGGGCATCGACGTGGGCGGCACCGGCACCAAGGCCGCCATGATCGACCTGGCCACGGCCGAGCTGGTCACATCCCGCATCCGCGAGAAGACACCGCAGCCCTCCGAGCCAGAGGCGGTCATCGACGTCATCGGCGGCATCGTCGAGCGGGTGCTCGAGGAATACGGCCCCATCAAGGAGCTGCCCATCGGCTGCGGCTTGCCCGGTCCCATCAAGTTCGGGCGCATGAAGATGGCCGCCAACCTCGACAAGGGCTGGGTCGACTTCGACGCGACCGGCGTGCTGGGCACAAGGCTCGGCCGGCCGGTCCACGTCATCAATGACGCCGATGCCGCGGGCATGGCCGAGCTGGCCTATGGCGAGGCCCACGGCCGCGAGGGCACGACGATCCTGCTGACCCTCGGCACCGGCATCGGCAGCGCGGTCATCAGCGAGGGACGCCTGGTCCCCAACACCGAGCTGGGGCACCTGGAGATGCACGACCACGCCGCCGAGACGCTCATCAGTGGCGTGTCACGAGAGCGCCGCGGCCTGAAGTGGAAGCCGTGGGCCAAGGAGTTCAACGAGTACCTCGCGATGCTCGAGTTCTTCTTCTGGCCCGACCGCATCATCCTCGGCGGCGGCCTGAGCAAGCGCTCGGACAAGTACTGGCCGTACCTCGAGACCAACGCCGACCTGGTCAAGGCCAAGTACCTCAACACCTCCGGCATCATCGGCGCCGCCTATGCCGCGGGCCTGGCCGTGCATGAGGAAGCCGTCGCCGCCGCCGCCGCGACCGCGGCCAGGAAGCCGGCGGCGCGGCGCCGTTCGACGCGCGGGTCGGCCTCCGGCAAGCGCGGCTAGGCGCCGCTCGGGCGCAGGCACGGTGCAGATCCACCTGCTCGACGCCACCTACGAGCTCTTCCGCGCGCACTTCGGCCGCCCGCCGCGCGCGGGGGCCGACGGCGAACCCGTGGGCGCCACCCTTGGCGTCGTGGAGTCCGTGCTGTCGCTGCTGCGAGAGGACGGCGTGACCCACCTCGGCTGCGCCACCGACCACGTCATCCGGTCCTGGCGCAACGAGCGCTACGCCGGCTACAAGACCGACGAGGGCATGCCACCCGAGCTGCTGGCCCAGTTCCCGCTGGTCGAGGAGGCCCTGCGCGCGCTCGGCGTGATCGTCTGGCCGATGGTCGACTTCGAGGCCGACGATGGCCTCGCGGCCGCGGCTGCGCGGTTCGCCGACGACCCTGCGGTCGAGCGCGTGGTCATCCTCTCGCCGGACAAGGACATGGCCCAGTGCGTGCGCGAGGACGGCCGCGTCGTGACCTTCGACCGGCGCCAGGGACGCTTCTTCGACGCCGACGACGTGGCCCGGAAGTTCGGCGTGCGCCCGGCCTCGATCCCCGACTACCTGGCGCTCGTGGGTGATGCGGCCGACGGCTATCCGGGCCTGCCCGGATGGGGCGCCAAGTCGACCGCGACGGTGCTGTCGCGCTACCCGCACCTCGAGGACATCCCCGACGCGGTCAGCGCCTGGGACCTGAGGGTCCGTGGGGCTGCCTCGCTGGCGAGGTCCCTGGCCGAGCACCGCGACCAGGCCCTGCTCTTCCGTGAGCTGGCCACGCTGCGGACCGACGCGCCCATCCCGCAGTCGGATCCCGACGAGCTGCGCTGGCGCGGCGTGGACCGGCCGGCCTTCGAGGCGTTGGCGGCCAAGCTGCGTTCGCCCCGCCTCCTCGAGCGACTGCCACCGCCCTAGCGTGCATGCCGTCAGCCGGCCGGGGCTTGACGCCGCTTACGTACAACCATATGGTTGTATCTATGCACGCGACGGACGACCTCGACCGACTCTTCCACGCCCTCGCCGATGCCACCCGCCGGGACATCGTGCGACGTGCGATGACCGGCACCGAGGGCGTCGCCGAGCTGGCAGACCACTACCCCATGTCGTTCGCGGCGGTCCAGAAGCACGTCAGCGTGCTCGAACGCGCCGGTCTCGTGGTGAAGCACCAGGCCGGTCGTCGCAAGCTCGTCCAGGCCGACCCGCGCGGACTCGATGCCGCCCGGCGAGCGCTCGACGCCTATGAGCAGCTCTGGCGTGACCGGGTGGACCGCATGGCCCAGATCATGGCCGAACCAGAGGAGGACCAAGCATGACCGTGACCGCCGTCCGCAAGGACATCGAAGCCCTGATCCTGGAGGTCGAGGCCGAGTTCGGGGCCCCGCCCCAGCGGGTCTGGCAGCTCTTCGCCGACCCACGGCAGCTCGAGCGCTGGTGGGGTCCGCCCGGGTACCCGGCCACCGTGACGGCGCACGAGCTGCGCGCCGGCGGACGTGTGGCCTATCACATGACCGGCCCGGAAGGCGAGACCTATCCCGGCTACTGGGTCGTCCAGGAGGTCGATCCGCCGCACGGGCTGGTGTTCAAGGACGGCTTCATCGGGGAGGACGGCGAGCCGGATGACGAGATGCCCACGACCGTGACGCACATCCGCATCAGCGACCTCGGGAACGGCCGGACCCGCATGGTGCTGACCGGCCACGTGCCCGACCAGGCCGCCATGGATGCGCTGCTGGAGATGGGCGCGGACGAGGGCTTCTCGTCGGCCATCGGGCAGATCGACGCCATCCTCGCCGAGGATGCACCCGCCTAGGGCGGCGGGACCGCTCAGCCTTCGCCCAGCAGCCGCAGGATCGTGGCGTGGTGCTCGGGCGTGGCGGCAGCGATGCCCATCGACTTCGAGGGCATGCCGACGCCGAACCACTCGTTGCCCCGCGCAGACGTCACGGTGGCACCGCCCTCGAGCGCGATGACGCCGGCGGCACAGATGTCCCACACCGACAGCTTGGACCACTGCACGTAGGCGTCGAAGCGGCCGTTGGCGCAGTAGGTCAGCGAGAGCGTGGCGCTACCCATGGCGCGCGTTATGCGCACCCGGCGGCGGATCTCGCGGTACTGCTTGCCGAAGCCGCTGCTAGGCAGCCCAAGGGCCACGACCGCATCGCTCAGCTTGCGACCGGGGTTGTGGAGCCGACGGCCGTCGAGGAAGGCGCCCTGGCCGCGAACGGCCGTGAAGAGCTCGTCGCGCGCGGGATCGAGCACGACCCCCAGCATGGGCTCGCCCTTCACGCAGAGGCCGATGCTGACGGCGAAGAAGGGGATGCCGTTGGCGTAGTTGACGGTGCCGTCGAGTGGATCGATGACCCACAGCCGGTCAGCGGTCTCGCCTGACGCCCCGGACTCCTCGGCCAGGAAGGCGTCGCCCGGGAAGGCCGTGCCGATGATCTCGAGGATGGCTTCCTCGCTCCTGTGGTCGGCGACGGTGACCACGTCCTTCTCCGCCTTGAAGTCGATCGACTCGAGGCGCTCGTAGAGGCCCATCTGGATCTCAGCCGCCCTGCGGGCAGCGGTGACGGCGATCTCCAGCTCTCGGGCAAGGTC
Organism: Candidatus Limnocylindrales bacterium; assembly: GCA_040883225.1. Lineage (GTDB taxonomy): Bacteria > Chloroflexota > Limnocylindria > Limnocylindrales > CSP1-4 > JAFMJV01. The sequence continues at coordinate 15,756 of JBFLKP010000276.1, forward strand.
GGGTTCGGGCACGACCTGATGCTAGCGGGTCGGGCCAACCGGAGCGGATGGCCTAGTCGCAGTCGACCGTGAGGGCCTCCAGATCGTAGCCCGGTGCCACCTCCGGAGCGGCGAGCTGGCGCTCGATGGTGACGGTCTCGCCGCCCGGCAGCCGGTCGGTACGGAAGGCGAGGTCCTCGGGGCGGGGCACGCCGTCACGGGTGACGCGGCAGTCGGCCACACCTTCGTCCTCGCCCTCGTTGGTGACGGTGAAGACGAGCGACACGCCGCCATCGGGCGCACCCATCGCGCTGGTCACGGCCGAGGCGTAGGGACCGGTGGTGGTCACGGCCAGGGTGGCAAGGAGGAAGAAGCCGACGACGCCGAGCGCGATGCCGCCGAAGATGGTCGCGTGCATCTGGGTCGAGCTGGGTCCGGCGAGCTTGCCC
>JBFLKP010000277.1:0-2749 GCA_040883225.1 Candidatus Limnocylindrales bacterium
CCTTGTCCGCGCCTTCGAGGGCGATCTTGTTGAGCGAGGTGAGGATCTCCGCGCCGACCTTGTCCCACTCCGCGATGGTGGGCAGGAGCCTGGCGTCCTGGAGCTGCTGGGTGTAGACGGCCACGTTGGGGTCAGCCGTCACGATGGGGTCGGACCCGGCCTCGAGGTTCGCCGGCAGCTGGCCGGTGGCCTCGAACCAGGCCACCTGGGTCTCCGGGGCCGCGAGGTACTCGAGCAGCGCGAGTGCGCCGGCCACGTTGTCGGAGCCCTCCCAGAGGCCCATGTTCGAGCCTGCGAAGAGCGCCGTGCCCGCCGCGTCGGCCGGCATCGTGGTGACGGCCCACTTGCCTTCGAGCTCGGGAGCCTGGTCCTTCAGCATGGCGGCCAGGTAGGGACCCGAGATGACCATCGGCGCGGCGCCCGAGATGAAGCCCGCGGCCTGGTCCCAGTCGGACGCGGTCGGCACGAGGCCCTTCTCGAAGAAGTCCAGGTAGAAGTCCACGGCCTTGCGGAACTCGGGCGTGTCGAGGTTCACCTCGCCGTCGGGACCGATGACGTCCCCACCGGCCTGCCACGTGAACTGGATGGGCAGCGGCGCGTCCCACTGTGGGATGTAGTAGCCGTACTGGGCGCTGTCGGTCGCGGCCATCTGCTCCGCGGCAGCGGCGAACTCCTCCCACGTGGCCGGCGGAGCGTCGAGGCCCGCCTCCTCGAGGATGTCGGTGCGGTAGAAGAGGATGCGCGTGTCGGCGACCCAGGGGACGCTCGTGACCGAGCCATCCCCGCTGAGGTTCTCGGCCGAGACGGCCTCGGGGAAGTTGCTGCTGTCCAGCCCGGGATAGTCCTCGAGATAGGGCGTGAGATCGGCGAGCGCGCCGGCCTTCACGAACGTCGGCAGCAGCGAGAGCCCGACCTGGCTGACGTCGGGACCGCCGCCGGAGGCGACGGCCGTGGTCAGCTTGTTGCCGACCTCACCCCACGGCACGGCCTCAACGTCGACATCGACGCCGGTGGCCTCCTCGAAGGGCGCGACGAGGTCGCTGAAGCTCGCCGGGTCCTCCATCGTCCAGACCTCGACGGTCGTTCCCTCGATGGACTCGTCGGCATCCTGCGCCATGGCCGGTGCCACGGCCGTGGCGGTCAGGGCCAGTGCGGTCAGGGCCGCCGTGCAGCGTGATCGAGTCGAGATGGTTCCCATGGGGGTGCTCCTTTCGTGTGTCACTCGGCCGTCAAGAGCGGCGGCTCGAGCGATGGCGGGTGATGAGGTCCCGATACCAGCGTGCGCTGGCCTTGGGGATCCGCTCCTGCGTGTGGTAGTCGACGTAGACGAGACCGAACCGGCTCCGATATCCCTCCCCCCATTCGAAGTTGTCCATGAGTGACCAGGCGAAGTAGCCGCGCAGGTCGACGCCTGCCCCGATCGCCTCGGCGGCAGCGCCGAGGTAGCCGCGCAGGTAGTCCACGCGCTCGGCGTCCGTGACCTGTCCGTCGTCTCCGACGCGATCGTCGAAGGCGGCGCCGTTCTCCGTCACGTAGAGCGGGATCGGCGGGTACTCGCGATGGACGCGGAGCAGGACGTCCCGGAACGCATCCGGGGTCACCGACCAGCCGAGCGACGTGGTCGCCGGCTCGGCGGGCACCCCCCGAGCGCCGAGGTGCGTGTCCTGCGGGTCGTGCGAGACCATCACGCGTTGGTAGTGGTTGAGCGCGAGGAAGTCCATGGGCGAGGCCACCAGGGCCTCATCGCCCGGCTCGATGAGCGTGTCGAGGCCGTGGTCGCGATAGAGGTCGAGCACGCGCTCGTGGTACCGCCCGAGCAGCACCGGATCGAGGAAGAGCCGGTTGCTGTTGGCGTCGTACCGCTCGGCCGCGGCCACGTCCTCCTCGCGCCTCGAAGCGGGCAGCACGTCGGCCACGATGTCGGCGATGCCCAGCATGGCCGACGGTCGCTCCGCGCGGATCGCCTGCGTGGCCAGCCCGTGTGCCACGTTGAGGTGGTGTGCCGCGGCCACGGCGGCGCGGAGGTCCCGACGACCCGGCGCGTGGATGCCGCTGCCGTACCCCAGGAACGCCTGGCACCACGGCTCGTTCAGGGTGATCCAATCGTCCGCCAGGTCTCCCAGGGCAGCGACGGTCAGGCGGGTGAAGTCGGCGAAGCGCGCCGCGGTGTCCCGCATCGGCCAGCCGCCCGCATCCTCGAGCGCCTGGGGCAGCTCCCAGTGGTAGAGCGTGACGAAGGGCCGAACGCCTCGATCGCGCAGGCCCTCCAGCAGCGCTCGGTAGAAGGCCACGCCCTCGGGGTTGAGCGGCCCGCGCCCGCCCGGCTGAAGTCGTGGCCAGGAGACCGACAGCCGGTAGGCCCGAAGGCCGAGCCCGGCGATGAGGTCGAGGTCGTCCGACCAACGGTGGTAGTGGTCGCAGGCCACGTCGCCGGTGTCGCCGTCGGCGGTCTTCCCCGGCGTGTGCGCGAAGGTGTCCCAGATCGACGGGCCGCGACCGCCCTCGTCGACGCCACCCTCGATCTGGTAGGCCGACGTGGCGGCGCCCCACAGGAAGTCAGGAGGGAAGGCCGTGGGGTCCGGCTCGGCCGAGGGTCCGCGATAGGCCAGCGTGGCTCGGGTCATGCCGCACCCACACCCGCCGCCGACGCCGCCACCGGCCGGGTCAGCACCCTGAAGCCGCGGCCGAGGTGATGGTCGACCACGAGCGTGGCCGCGCCCAGCGCGACCGCATCGTGCCCCAATCGCCC
>JBFLKP010000278.1:0-6624 GCA_040883225.1 Candidatus Limnocylindrales bacterium
ACGGCCGACCCGTCCGACCCCATGGCCAGCCCGCTGGCCTGGCTGCGGCCGATCGACTCGGAGCACTCGGCCATCTGGCAGTGCCTCGTGGGCGAGGACCTCGCCGCGGTCGAGCGACTCATCCTCACCGCTTCGGGCGGGCCGTTCCGTGAGTGGGATGCCGAGCGCATGGCCCGAGCCACGCCCGCAGACGCGCTCAAGCACCCCAACTGGACGATGGGCGCCAAGATCACCATCGACTCGGCCACGCTCATGAACAAGGGCTTGGAGGTCATCGAGGCCCACTGGCTATACGATGTGCCGTACTCGAAGGTGGACGTCGTCGTCCACCCGCAGAGCCTGGTCCACTCGCTCGTGGAGTTCGTGGACGGCTCGATGAAGGCCCAGCTGGGCCTGCCAGACATGCGCATCCCCATCCAATACTCCGTCACCCACCCCCAGCGTACGGCCGGGCCGGCACCGCGGCTCGACCTCACGGAGCACTCCCACATGACCTTCCACGCCCCCGACCTCGAGCGCTTCCCGGCGATCTCCATCGCGCGCGCCGCGGGCGAGGCCGGCCCCGGCGCCACGGCCGCGCTCATCGCCGCCGACGACGTCGCGGTCGCGCGTTTCCTCGCGGGCGACCTCTCGTACCCTGGCATGGCCCGCCTCGTCGACAGCGCCGTGGCCCGCTTCAGCGTGAGCCACGCGCCAGCCCTCGAGGAGCTCGAGGCCATCGACGGCGAGGTCCGCCACTGGGCTGCCGAGGTGGCCGAAGGAGCGCTCGCCTGATGGACGCCATCATCAACCTGGTCCTGCTCCTCGCGCTGCTGACCGTCCTCGTCCTGCTCCACGAGCTGGGCCACTTCGTGGCGGCGCGCCGGGCCGGCGTCACCGTCCACGAGTTCGGCATCGGCTTCCCGCCACGCGCAGCTGTGCTCTTCAGGCGCGGCGACACGGTCTACACCCTCAACTGGCTGCCCATCGGCGGCTTCGTGCGCATGGAAGGGGAGGAGCGCAGCCCGGCTGACGGCACCCCTGACGAGGAGCCGCAGCTGCAGCCGGAGCGCGCGGACCACGTCGAGTCGCTCGACCCCAACGCCTTCACCAACCAGCCGCTGCGCACCCGCCTGTGGATCCTCTTCGCGGGTGTGGCCGTGAACTTCGTGCTGGCCTGGCTCATCTTCACGCTCGTGGCCCTGCTGGCCCAGCCCATCTGGAAGGTGCGCGTGGCCGAGGTCCAGCCTGATTCGCCGGCCGCCGCGGCCGGCCTCGTCGGCGGCGAGTACATCGAGACCGTGACGCTCAGCGGGAGCGACGAGGCCGGGCGGCCGGTCGAGGTCGAGGTCGACCGCTTCGACGCCAGCGGCGACGCCATCATCGCCGTCGACGGTATGACCTTCCCGGTCTTCGACGACATGGCCCAGGTGGGTACCGAGCAAGCCGGGCGCCCTGGGCTGCTGCTGCACATCAGCGAGCGCCCCTCGGAGACCCTCGTGCTCACCGTCGAGCGCGCCGGCGGCAGCCTCGAGGAGGTGGAGGTCACCACCCGCACCGCGGAGGAGATCGAGGCCCAGCTGGGCGCGCTCGGCTTCCAAGTCCAGGGCTACGAGTTCGATTACCAGCAGAATGGCATCGCGGAGTCGATGGTCATCGGTGTAGAGCGGACGGTCGAGACGTCCACGCTCATCCTGCGCGCGCTGGGCAACATCGTGGCGGGGCTCTTCAGCGGCTCGGCCGAGGGTCTCGAGGACGTGGCCGGACCGGTGGGCATGGTCGGCGTGATCGGTGATGTCCGCTCCGAGCTGCCGCCGGTCTTCCTGCTCTGGTTCGTGGGCCTGATCTCGGCCAACCTGGCGGTGCTCAACGCCCTGCCCATCCCGCCGCTCGACGGCAGCCGCGCCGTGATGGCCGTGGCACAGCGGCTGAGCGGGGACCGCATCAGCGCCTCCACCGAGCGGCTGATCTACTTCACTGGCTGGGTCGCGCTGATGGTGTTCATCGTCATCGTCACCATCAGCGACATCCAGGGGTTGCTCGATTGAGTAGCGGACCGCGGCCGCGACGGGTGACCACGCGCGTCGACATCGGCGGCGTGGCCATGGGTGGGGGCGAGCCGGTGGTGGTGCAGTCGATGACCAACACCGACACCGCCGATGCCGACGCCACGGCGCTGCAGGTGGCGGCCCTGGCGCACGCCGGCTCGGAGCTGGTGCGCATCACCGTCAACAACGACGAGGCGGCGCGCGCCGTGCCCGTCATACGCCGCAAGCTCGATGACCTCGGGGTCGGCGTCCCGCTCATCGGCGACTTTCACTACAACGGCCACCAGCTGCTGACGCAGCACCCTCAGATGGCGCGGGCGCTGGCCAAGTACCGCATCAACCCCGGCAACGTCGGCTCCAAGCGGCGCGACGAGAACTTCAGCACCATCGTGCAGGCCGCCATCGACAACGACAAGCCGGTGCGGATCGGCGTCAACTGGGGCTCGCTCGACCAGGACCTGCTGACAGAGCTGATGGATGCCAACGCCCGCTCGGCCGAGCCGGTCGAGGCCCGCGACGTGACCATCGAGGCCATGCTCCAGTCGGCTCTCCGCTCCGCCGAGCTGGCCGAGTCGGTGGGCCTGGGCCACGACCGCATCGTCATCAGCGCCAAGGTCAGCGGTGTGCCCGACCTCGTCGAGGTCTATCGCCGGCTGGCCGCCCGCTGCGACTATCCGCTGCACGTGGGCCTGACCGAGGCCGGCATGGGCATGAAGGGCATCGTCGCCTCCGCCGCCGGCCTGGCCATCCTGCTCGACGAGGGCATCGGCGACACGATCCGCGTCTCGCTCACACCCCAGCCCGGCGGCGACCGCACCGAGGAGGTGCTGGTGGCCATGCAGGTGCTGCAGTCGATGAGCCTGCGCTCGTTCCGCCCGCAGGTCAGCGCCTGTCCCGGCTGCGGCCGCACCACGAGCACGTTCTTCCAGGAGATGGCGCAGGCCATCGAGGGCCACATCGCCGCGCGCATGCCGCAGTGGTCGCAGGACTACCCGGGCGTGGAGGAGATGTCGGTGGCGGTCATGGGCTGCGTGGTCAACGGCCCGGGCGAATCGAAGCACGCCGACATCGGCATCAGCCTGCCCGGCACCTTCGAGGAGCCCAAGGCGCCGGTCTTCATCGACGGCCAGCTCGACCGTACGCTCAAGGGTGATGGGCTCGTCGACGAGTTCATCGACATCCTCGAGGGCTACGTCGAACGTCGCTACGGTGTGTCTGCGTAGCGCCTCGGCCAGGCCGCTACGCTACGATTCGGGGCGCCCGCACCCATCGCTCCCATCTCAGGAGGCCCTGTGTCCAAGTCCGGTTTCGTCAGCGAGCTGACCCGTCAGTCGGAGGACTTCCCCGGCTGGTACAACGACGTCGTCCTCAAGGCGCAGCTGGCCTCCTACTCCCCGGTGCGGGGCTGCATGATCATCCGTCCCTACGGCTTCGCCATCTGGGAATCGATGCGTGACGAGCTGGACCGCTACATCAAGGCCACCGGGCACGAGAACGTCTACTTCCCGCTCTTCGTGCCCAAGTCGCTGCTCGACCGCGAGGCCGACCACGTGGAGGGCTTCGACCCGCAGGTCGCGTGGGTCACTCGTGCGGGCGGCAACGAGCTCGAGGAGCCGCTGGCCATCCGGCCGACCTCGGAGGCCATCATCGCCGAGGCCGTGAAGGACTGGATCCAGTCCTATCGCGACCTGCCGTTGCTCATGAACAGCTGGAACAACGTCGTGCGCTGGGAGATGCGCACGCGCCTGTTCCTGCGTACGGCCGAGTTCCTGTGGCAGGAGGCGCACACCTTCCACGCCACGGAGGACGAGGCGGCCGAGGAGGTCGCCACCGGCCTCGCGGGCTACGTCAACGTTTCCGAGGAATGGCTGGCCATCCCCGTCATCCAGGGCCGGAAGAGCCCGGCCGAGACGTTCCCGGGCGCTGACTACACGCACGCGGTCGAGGCCATGATGCGGGACAAGAAGGCGCTGCAGGCCGGCACCAGCCACATGCTCGGCCAGAACTTCGCCCGGGCCGCCGACATCACCTTCCTCGATCGTAACAACGAGCGGGTCCATCCCTACGGCACCAGCTGGGGCTTCAGCACCCGCATGGTGGGGGCCACGATCATGGCCCACGGCGACGACTCTGGCCTCGTCCTGCCGCCCAACGTCGCGCCCACCCAGGTCGTGATCGTGCCCATCTTCCGCAGTGAGGAGGACCGGGCCGAGGTGGCCGGAGCCATCGACCGCATCGAGCGGGTCCTCGACGACGTCCGGACCGTGTCGGGGCCGCTGCGCTACAAGGTCGACTGGCGCGAGGAGACGCCCGGCTTCAAGTACAACCACTGGGAGCTGCGGGGCGTGCCCTTCCGGCTCGAGATCGGACCACGCGACGTGGCCAACGAGGCCGCCATGCTGGTGCGCCGCCTCGACCGCGCCAAGGAACCGCTGCCCGTGGCGGCCCTGGCCGATGAGCTCCCGGCACGCCTGGTCCAGTACCAGGCCGACGTCTTCGACCGCGCCCTCGCCTTCCGTGAGCAGAACACGCACGAAGCCGACACGCTCGGTGAGATGAGCGAGATCCTCGACGGTCCCGGCGGCTTCGTCATGGCCCCGTGGTGTGGCTCCGGCGAGTGCGAGAAGGCGGTCTCGAGCGAGAACGGCGCGACCATCCGCGTGGTGCCCTTCGATGCCCCCGACGAGGCCGGCAGCTGCGTGGTCGACGGCAAGCCGAGCCAGCAGCGCGTGCTCTTCGCGCGCGCCTACTAGCCGCGGCGAGGCCGGCACGTGGCCATCCTCTGCCGCGACATCGGACTCCTCTTCCTGCAGGCGCCCCACACCGGCTCGACCTCCCTGGGCACGCTCTTCCGCGAGGACTTCGGTGGGGTCAAGCTGCTCGAGGACCGCGTGCGGGACGAGCGGGGCCGCATCGTCCTGCGCCAGAAGCACCAGAGCCTGCCCCAGCTGCTCGAGGCCGGGCTCATCACGCCGCAGGAGCGACAGGAGCTGCTGGTCGTGGTCGGTGTGCGCAATCCCTACGACCTGGTGCTGACCGAGTACGCCCGCAACCGCGAGGCCGGCACGATCTCCGCTTCGCAGCGGCTTCTGCGCCGGCTGAGGCTCAGCGATGACTTCTCGGCTCCCGATTTCGAGCGCTTCGTCGTGCGCCGCTACGCGCCCAACGCGTTCTACCGGGCCCTGGGCCGGGTGCCCATGGTGCCGGTCGACTGGACCGAGGGCGCCGACCACGTCATCCGCTTCGAGGCCATGCAGGCGGGGCTCGACGCGGCCCTCCAGAAGGTGGGTGTGGCCGAGCCGCACCCGCTGCCGCACCGCAACCCCACGCGGTCCCGTCGGGACCGTGACTACCGCGCCCTCTACACCCCTCGGGCTCGCGACATCGTGAGCCGCGTGTACGCGCGTGAGCTGCGCGCGCACGGCTATGCCTTCGACGCGGATGCTGGAGGAGAGGCGGATGGAGGGTGATATACTGTCCGTCTGATCAGAACGGCCGCCTGAAACGTGGGTGACCCCCACGTTTTGTTGTGAGCGGAAGAACGTAGAGCGAAAGGAGGGCGACGCATGAGCCGGGATTTCATCGGCGCGCTCCTGCAGCTCAACGCCGAGAAAGGCGTTCCGCGCGAGCAGCTGATCCGCACCGTCGAGGACGCCATCCAGAGCGCGTACCGCCGCGTGGCCCCCGGCTACGAGGACGTGTACGTGAGCCTCGACGAGGAGAGCGGCGAGATGCGCATCTACCGCGCCCGCCTCGTCGTCTCCGAGGTCGAGGATGAGACCATCGAGTGGACCATCGACCAGGCGCACGAGCACGACCCCAAGGCCGTGCTCGGTGATCTCGTCGAATACGAGCAGCTGGAGCCGACGCACTTCGGGCGGGTCGGGGCGCAGGTCGCCGGCCAGGTCGTGCGGCAGCGCCTTCGAGAGGCGGAGCGCGAGACGATCTTCGACGAGTTCGCGCACCGCGAGGGCGAGATCATCACCGGGTCCGTCGGTCGCGTCGAGCCCACGGGCGTGATCCTCGACCTGGGCAAGGCCGAGGCCATCCTGCGCACCACGGACCAGTCAGCGACCGAGCACTACCGCATCGGCCAGCACGTCAAGGCCTACGTGCTGGAGGTTCGCCGCACTACGCGCGGCCCGCTCATCTACGTCAGCCGTACCCACAAGAACTTCCTGCGCCGGCTCTTCGAGCTGGAGGTGCCGGAGATCCAGGCGGGCACGGTCGAGATCAAGGCCATCGCTCGGGAGGCCGGCAGCCGCAGCAAGATGGCCGTGGCCAGCCGACAGGAGGGCCTCGACCCGGTGGGCGCCACGGTCGGCCAGCGAGGCGGCCGCGTGCAGGCCGTGGTGGCCGAGCTCGGCGGAGAGAAGATCGACGTGATCCCCTGGTCGGATGACCCGGACGTCTTCGTGGCCAACGCGCTCAGCCCGGCCCAGGTCGTGGCCGTGGACATCGACGAGGAAGAGCGCATCGCCTCGGTCACCGTGCCCGAGCGCATGCTCTCGCTGGCCATCGGCCGTGAAGGACAGAACGCGAGGCTCGCGGCCAAGCTCACGGGCTGGCGTATCGACATCCGCTCCGAGACCGGCTC
>JBFLKP010000279.1:0-6011 GCA_040883225.1 Candidatus Limnocylindrales bacterium
CCTGCGATCCGAGTCAGGGCCACGTGTGCAACACGCTCGTGGTCAGCAGCCCGGCCACCGTGGACTACAAGTTCGCGCCCGTGCTGGGCGTCTTCGAGGGCAGCACCGGTGCCCGCACCGCGGCCGCCTGCAAGGGTGCCTGTGGCGAGCCGCCGGAGGTCCCCGTCGACCTCGTCATGATCCTCGACCGCACCGGCTCCATGAACGGCGTCGACACCGCCAACGCGCGCGCCGCCGCCGACTCCGTGCGCACGGTCTACGACCCGCGCCTGCAGTGGATGGGCCTGGGGCTGTTGCATCGCAGCAAGACCGAGTACGGCTGCATCGCGAGGGCCAACAACGCCAACGGCTGGACAGCGGATCCGGCTTCGGGCCTGCGCGAGTGGGTGCCCGTCGGGCTGACCGGCACCGGAGCCAGCTTCGAGCAGGACTACACCAGGGACGACAGTGCCATGGCCGAAGCCATCAGCTGCTTCAACAACTCCAGCGGCCAGGGCACCGACATCGCCGATCCGGTGCGTGTGGCCACCTACGAGCTGGAGACCTACGGTCGCCCCGAGGCGGTCAAGGCCATCCTGCTGCTGAGCGACGGCAAGCCCAACAGCTCGGCCAACCCCTCGGTCGAGTCGTCGCGGAACTACTGCGCGGACGCCCACGCCGCGGCCCAGGCCGCCAAGGCCAAGGGCATCGAGATCTACACCGTGGGCTTCGGCCTCGACGTCCAGCAGGACCACATCTGCCAGGACACGTACGGTGATTGGAAGGGCAAGTCGGCCCCCGATCTGCTCGCCGCCATGGCCACGAGCTCGGCCAACGACAACGGCTGCCCCGGCACCGAGAACGATGACGGCGACAACTACTTCTGCCTGCCCAAGACGTCCGGCGCGAGCACCGATCTCTCCGATGTCTTCAAGAAGGCCGTGGCCCAGCTCTCGGGCCACAGCCGCCTGGTGGACGTCGACTGATCGTCCCGTCGTCCGGGCGCGATGACCGGCGACGGCGGTGGCCGTGGAGAGGCAACACGGCCACCGCCGCCGCATCGGCCCGTTCGCGTAGACGGCCCACGGCGGGTTGCTGGCACTCGGTCTAGGCTAGGATCGATGAACCGACCGATCGCGCTCACCGCCGCTCTGCTGCTGACCCTCGCGGCCCTGCCCGTCACGGCCCAGAGCGTGCCCAACATCATCCCCGTGCTCGCTTCCTCGGAGATCGCCAAGGGCGAGAACCGCTTCCTCTTCAGTCTCACCGATCCGGCCGGCGCGCTCCTGGCCGCACCAGACGTGGACGTGCGCATGGAGTTCTACCACGACGACGCGGACCCCGAGGCCGTGGTCTTCGAGGCCGACGCCCGCTTCCTGTGGGCCATCGAGGGCCTGCGCGGGCTCTACGCTGCCGACATCGAGTTCCCTGACGCCGGACGCTGGGGCACACGCTTCTACGCCACCTTCCCCGACGGCACGACCGAGACCGTGCGCGTCGACTACGACGTGTGGGAAGAGACCTCGACGCCGCCCATCGGCGCGCCCGCCCCGGTCATCGACACGCCCACGGCCGAGGACGTCGGTGGGGACCTCTCCCGCATCTCCAGCGACCCCGACCCGGTCGACCGCTTCTACGAGCTCTCCATCCTCGACGCCGTCGAGGATGACAAGCCGGCGGTCATCGCCTTCGTGACCCCGGCCTTCTGCCAGACGGCCACTTGTGGGCCCACCATCGAGAAGGTCAAGGAGGTGGCCGCCAGCCATCCGGCCGACGTCAACTTCGTGCACGTCGAGCCGTATCTGATGTGGGTGAAGGACGGCTACCTGCAGCCGATGCTGTCGGAGGAAGGCTGGCTGCAGTCCGCACCCTGGACCGAGCGCTACGGCCTGCGCACCGAGCCCTACGTCATCGTCATCGACGCCGAGGGCCTGGTGCGCGCCAAGTTCGAGGGCGCCATCACGGTCGAGGAGCTCGAGGACGCGCTGTGGGAGGCCACACAGCCGCTGTAGGCGCGCTCCCCGCCCGCCCGCCCGGCGCTACGATGGTGGGGTGACCGCTTCGAAGGTGACCAGCATGCGCGAGGCCGTCGCGAGGCTGGTCCGGGATGGGGACAGCGTGGCCATCGAGGGCTTCACGCACCTCATCGGATTCGCCGCCGGGCACGAGATCATCCGCCAGGGCCGGCGCGACCTCACGCTCATCCGCATGACGCCCGATGTCATCTATGACCAGATGATCGCCGCGGGCGTCGCGCGCAAGCTCATCTTCGGCTGGCTGGGCAACCCGGGGGTCGGCAGCCTCCACGCCATCCGCCGGGTGACGGAGGGCCCGCGGCCCCAGCTCGAGATCGAGGAGTACAGCCACTTCGGCATGGTCGGGCGCTACACCGCCGGCGCCGCGCGCATGCCCTTCTATCCACTGCGCAGCTACACCGGCACGGACATGCCGCGGGTCAATCCGCGCATCCAGCCGATGGTCTCGCCGTACGACGGCGAGACGGTCTACGTCGTACCGCCGCTGAATCCCGACGTCACCATCGTCCACGCCCAGCGCGCCGACGCCGCCGGCGACACCCAGGTGTGGGGCCTGCTGGGCTCACAGAAGGAGGCCGCCTTCGCGGCCGAACGCGTCATCGTCGTGGTCGAGGAGCTGGTGGACGAGGCCGTCATCCGGGCCGATCCCAACCGCACGGTCATCCCCTCGCGCATCGTCGACGCGGTGGTGGTAGAGCCGTTCGGAGCGCACCCCTCGTTCGCCCAGGGCTACTACGACCGCGACAACACCTTCTACGTCGAGTGGGACGCCGTCGCACGAGACCCCGGCCGCACCGCCGCCTGGCTCGACGAGTACGTCCACGGCGTGGCCGATCGCGCCCAGTACATGGAGGCGCTGGGGTCGGCGGTGGCCGATCGCATCCGCCCTTCGGGCACGGCCCTGGCCGGGCCCATCGACTACGGCGAGTATCGATGAGCGAGGTCGTCCACGACGGCGCCGGCTACACGGCCAACGAGATGATGATCGCGGCCGCCGCCCGCGAGCTGGCCGGCCAGCGGGTCTGCTTCGTGGGCATCGGGCTGCCCAACATCGCGGTCAACCTGGCCCTGCGCACCGTGGCACCGGATCTGGAGCTGATCTACGAGGCCGGCGCCTACGGCGCTCAGCCGGCGCGGCTGCCGCTGTCGATCGGCGACCCCACCATCGTCACCGGCTCGCTGGCGGTGATGTCGCAGATGGACCTCTTCGGACTGTACCTGCAGGGTGGGCTCGTCGACGTGGGCTTCCTCGGCGCGGCCCAGATCGACCGTTTCGGCAACATCAACTCCACGGTCATCGGCGACTACGCCACGCCCAAGGTGCGACTGCCCGGCTCCGGCGGGGCCAACGAGATCGCCCTCCACAGCCACCAGGTCTTCGTGGTCATGCGCCAGTCACGCCGCTCGTTCGTGAACGAGATCGACTTCCGCACCTCGCCCGGGAACTCGCCGGGGCATGCGCGAGGGCCGTCGGTCGTGGTCACCGACCTCGGTGTCTACCACTTCGACGACCACGGCGAGATGCGTCTCGATTCGCTCCATCCCGGCCACAGCCTCGACGACGTGCGCGCGGCCATGGAGTGGGAGGTGCGGGTGTCGCCGGACCTGGGTCAGACGCCGCCGCCAAGCGACGAGGAGCTGCGACTGATGCGCGAGGTGCTGGACCCGGAGCGGCGATACCTCGGCTAGCGGCGCTCCCAGAGGCGGCTCTGCCATACGAGGTAGACGCCGAGGCCGATCATCACCAGCGGGATGACCACCGCGAAGCTGAGGTCGAAGGGCAGCGCGTCCGAGGTGTCGGCCAGGCCGATGACGCCGAGGATGACGCCGATCCAGAGGGCGTACTCGCGGCGCACCCGCTGGAAGCGACCGAGGCCCCAGCCGATGAGGAAAGCGATGCCGATGAGGAGCGTGTTCCAGCCGTCACCGGTGAGCACGTCGAAGTCACGGCCCACCGAGGCCAGGCCCCAGGCGGTGAGCACGAGGGCGGGCATGGTGGCCCCGACGATGCCGCCCCAGAGCCACGCGGCGCCGAAGGCGAGGCCGGCCGCGAGGATGAAGAGCGAGCCGAACGAGAGGTCGGGGATGAGGATCTCGATGAGCAGGCCGACCCCCAGCACCAGCAGCAGGATGGCGAACCAGGGGAACGACCCGCGGCTGGAGTCCCAGCGGTAGATGCGGACGTCAGGCCCGCCCGGCGGCGGCCCGTACGAGCCCGGACCCTGCCCGCCGGGAGGGGGTGGTGGCCGGCTGCCTGAGGGTGGGGGCGGCTGCGTGCCGCCCGGTGGGGGCGGCCCGACCGGCTTGGCTCGGCGTGCAGGATCGGTCATGCCCGCATCGTAGCCCGAGAGGAAGCATCGGCCTAGCCCTCCCCGCCAGCATCCTCGGAGGGACCAGGGCGGGCCGGCGATCCCAGCCAGACCGAGCCATCGGCGAAGCGTTCGGACTTCCAGATGGGCGCGCGGGCCTTGAGCTCCTCGATGGCGTAGCGACAGGCCTCGAAGGCCTCGGCCCGGTGCGGCGAGGCGACCACGATGAGCACGCTCGACTCCCCCACCGCCACGTCGCCGATACGGTGGACGACGGCCATGCGAAGCACGCCGAACCGGTCCTCGATCTCGTCGGCGATCTGCTCCAGCACCGAGATAGCCATGGGCTCGAAGGCCTCGTAGTCCAGCCCCGTCACGGCCTGTCCGGCGTGTCGCGCCGCTTCGGCTTCCTGACCCGGAGCGGGCGTGCCGGCCGTCTCCCGCGTCTGGCCGACGAAGACGGCCACGGCACCATCGGCGTCACTGACCACGGCCCGGTGCAGCTCGCCCAGCAGCCCCTCGTCGAGCGTGTCTTCGGTGATCTCAAGGCGGCGATAGCGCTCGGGCAGCCGCTCGGCGCCGCCGGCCACCGGCGGGATGACGGCCAGCTCATCGCCCTCGGCCAGGAGCGCGTCGGTGTCGACGTAGGCGCCGTTGCGCGCGAAGCGCACGACGCCCTCGGCCCCTGCGATGACCGGCAGCTCGGCCACCAGCGCCTGCCAGGCGGTGGCCACGTCGGCCTCCTCGGGCAGCTCGAGCGGATGGGTGCGCAGCCCGGTCTGGGCCCGTTGCAGCGCAAAGAGCCGGACGGTGATGCGCATCAGACCAGCATGCCTTCGCCGAAGAGGAGGCCCGCCGCCACGATGGTCGAGGCCATGACCAGTGCGAACTCGATGTAGAGCAGGCCGGTGGCCGATTCCATCGAACGCGTGATGGCCGTGCGCCAGGCCATCCACGTCAGCACCAGCGGCGCGGCCAGGCCCACGATCAGGCGCAGCCAGACGAAGACGAGGTTGTCACCGCTGAGGATCTCGAAGGGCTCGGAGCCAGGGAGGCCGGCGGCGGTCCAGACACCGAACAGGAGCAGCTGGATGACCAGCACCAGCATCAGCAGCTGGGTCGTGACGATGAGCGGACGCTCGGAGATCTTGGGCGTCACGAGATACCAGTGCGCCAGCACCACCGCGGCCAGCGAACCGCCCGTAACGGCCGAGAGCGCGACCAGCTGCACGAAGATCGAGACCGAGAGCGGCTCGGCCTCGCCCCAGCTCAGGGCCCCCAGCAGGAGCGCGGCCAGGCCCGACAGGATGGCCAAGCCCCCCAGCCACAGCGCCCGGCCACCACGCCGCAGCCGGACGCCAGCCACGAACGAGAACACGGTGAAGAGCGCGATCGCCGCGCGACGCGGCTCGGTCAGCCCCTCGAGGTAGCCGATATCGAGGTCCACCGGCTCGGGCAGGCCCCATTCGACAAGCAGCCAGCCGAGGCCGAAGACGGCGGCCAGGATGCCGCTGAAGCCGAGGAAGCCGGCGGTGGCATCGGTGGTCTGTCTCAGCCACCACGTGAGCGCGAAGCTGCCCAGGGCGAGCCCGCCCAGCAGGACCCACGTCACGTAGCTCAGGCTCTGGATGATCTGCTGCGTCTCCACGCAGCGCGTGTAGGGAACTACGCGGGAGTGCTCCCGAGC
>JBFLKP010000280.1:0-8351 GCA_040883225.1 Candidatus Limnocylindrales bacterium
CTAGCTCCATCCACGAACCCAAGGAGTCCGCCATGAGTGACGTCCACACCACCGTCGATGCCAAGGGCCTGTCGTGCCCGATGCCCATCGTCAAGACCGCGCAAGCGGTGAAGACGGTTCCGGCCGGTGAGCTCATCGAGGTCCTTGCCACCGACCCCGGCTCGGTCAAGGACTTCGCCGCCTGGACCCGCTCGACCGGCAACGCCATCGTCGAGCAGACCGAGGCCGACGGCGTCTACCGCTTCCTCATCAAGCGCGCCTAGGGCGCGACCACGACCAGCGAAAGGAACACCCGCATGGCTACCGAGACCACGAACCCCGCGGCGGCGTCGGACGAGTCCGCTGAAGCACAGCTGACCGAGGCCATCTCGGCGGCCGCAGAGCCCGAGGCCAGCGTGCCCGGCTCGCAGCGCCAGCTGGTGATCATCAACTGGAGCGGTGACTTCGACAAGGTCCTGCCTACGCTGATCATGAGCAGCGTCGCTGCCGCCAGCGGCTACAAGGCTCAGGTGTTCCTGACCTTCTGGGGCCTGCTGCCGTTCGTCAGGGACGACGTGCGCATCACCGGCGAGAACCGGATGCAGAAGATGCTCTCGTTCATGCAGCGACCAGGCATCAGCCACATGAAGATGTCGAAGATGAACTTCATGGGCATGGGGCCGTGGATGATCGGCAAGCTCAGCGAGCAGTACAACGTGGCCTCGCCGCAGGAGCTGCTGGAGGCCTGTCAGCTGATGGGCGTCGAGTTCCTGCCCTGCCAGATGACGATGGACATGTTCGGCCTCAAGCGTGAGCACATGATCGATGGCCTCGGCGAGCCCGTCGGTGCCGCGACGGTCCTGGAGCTCATGACCGAAGACCACACCGGCTCCCTCTTCATCTAGCCACCGAGTCACAGCCAGCGCAGGACCGACCTCCGTCCGGCGCACCCAGACCCAGGAGAAACACGCATGACCCTCGAGCTCGAGACCAACCCCACCAAGACCATCGACGCGCGCGGCAGCTTCTGCCCCGGCCCGCTCATGGAGCTCATCCGCGGCATCCGCGAGGGACAGGTGGGCGATGTCCTCGCCGTCATCTCCACCGACAACGGCTCCAAGTCCGACATCCCGGCCTGGGTCGACAAGGCCGGCCACCGGCTCGTCGGCGTCTACAACCATGAGGGCTATGACGAGATCGTCGTCGAGAAGCTCAAGTAGCAGGCCAGGACACACAGGAGTCACCGATATGCAGCACGTCCTCGTCCTCGGCGGCGGCGTCGGCGGCACGCTCGTCGCCAACCTCATCAGCCGCAAGATCAAGAAGCAGATCGATGCCGGTGAAGCCAAGGTCACCGTCGTCGACGAGACGGGCGAGCACGTCTACCAGCCCGGCTTCATGTACATCGCCATGGGCAACGCAGACCCCAAGTCGTTGCGCAAGCCGGAGCGGCGGCTGCTGGACGACCGCGTCGAGCTTGTCATCGGCGAGGTCACGAAGGTCGACGAGGAGGCCAACCGGGTCGAGCTGGCCGACGGAACGAAGCTCGACTACGACGAGCTCATCCTGGCCACCGGCTCGCGCATCCTGCCGGAGGCCATCGAGCACTTCGAAGCCGAAGCGCACCACTTCTACAGCGAGGAAGCGGCCGCCCGCCTGCGGCAGGCGCTCGATGGCTTCACCGGCGGGAAGGTCGTGGTGGGCATCGCCTCGATGCCCTACAAGTGCCCGCCAGCTCCGCTCGAAGTGGCCTTCCTCATCGAGTCGGAGCTGCGTGATCGTGGCCTGCGTGAGAAGAGCGAGCTGCACTACTGCAGCCCCATCGCTCGCGCCTTCACCATCGAGTCGGTCAGCGAGATGGCCACGCCCGAGCTGGAGGCCAAGGGCATCGAGCTGCACACGTTCTTCAACGTCGAGGCCATCGACCCCGAGCGAAAGGTGGTCATGAGCCTCGAAGGCGAGGAACTCGAGTACGACCTGCTCGTGCTGGTGCCGCCGCACAAGGGCGCCCAGGTGCTGATGGACAGTGGCATCGCGCCCGAGCCGGGCGGCTGGCTGCCGACCGACCACAAGACCCTCAACGTCGGCGGTCGTGAGCACATGTGGGCCCTCGGCGATGCCACCGACCTGCCGCTCTCGAAGGCCGGCTCGACCGCACACTTCGAGGCCCCGGTCATCGCTGAGCGCGTGTCCGCCCGGGTCCAGGACCGCACGCCGCACCCCAAGGAGAGCATCTACACCGGCAAGGTCATGTGCTTCTTCGAGGTCGGCGACGGCAAGGGCACCCTGCTGCGCTTCGACTACGAGAACCCGCCCAAGCCACCCAAGCCCAGCCGCCTCTGGCACATCGGCAAGCTCTTCTTCAACAAGACCTACTACACCATCGTGCCCAAGGGCCGCGGTGGCACCATCGAGAAGCGACTCTAGCGGGCAGCTCCCGATGTGCGACGGACCCCGCCGTCTCCGCGGCGGGGTCCGTCGCTTGTCTGGGTCAGCCCCTGCTCCTCACTTGGCGGCGCGCGAAGGGGGACGCGCAGCTCCGCCGAAGGGGCTCGGTTTCCGGGCCCGCTCGAGCTCGACCGCTCGCGGACGGGTACGCCGCCCGCGCGTCTCGGCCACGATGACGCCGAGGATCTCGCGCCAGCGCTCGTAGACCAAGTGGTGGCCTTCCTGCGGATAGAACGTGGCCACGGCGTCGTTGATGTTGCGCGCCAGGTACTTGCCCATGCCCACGGGCACGACCCGGTCGAGCGCGCCGTGCCAGATGCGTACAGGTACGGTCACGCCTCCGATGGGGAAGCCGAACGGCCGGGCCAGGCAGAGCGCCTCGTCGTAGACGCCGCCGGTCCCCTGTCGGTACATCTCGGCGGCGTTGGCGATCATCACCGCCCGCAGCGCCGGATCGCCCATGATCTCCCGATCGGCCTCCACCATGCCGCTGATGGCTTCGTCGAGCTGCTTGCTCGGGTCCGCTTTCTGCTGCCGCGACCAGTTCCACATCGCGAGGGCGATGACCCAGGGTGCATGGTCGGCCGTGCGTGACATGGCCCGGTGTCGCGGCCACGTGTAGCCCGTGGAACCAGGGGCTCCCGAGAGCGGCGCGGGTGCGCTGATGAGCCCCACGACACTGAACTTCTCAGGCATCTGCCAGGCGCAAGCGAGCGCGTACGGCCCGCCACCGGACCAGGCCACGACCGCGCAACGGTCGATGTCGAGGATGTCGAGCAGCTCCGCGATGTCGCGCGGGAAGTCCGTCACCCGGCGCCCCGGCTGCCGCGTGGAGATACCGATGCCCGGCCGGTCGACCGCGATGATGCGGGCACCCAGCTCGGACGCGATGTCGTCGTCGGGGTGGCGCACGACACGCGACGAGCCGAACCCGTGGAAGAAGAGCACCGGCGTGCCCTCCGGATCGCCGAAGTCGTCGAAGCCCAGGAGGCGGCCATCGGCCAGGGTCACCTGCCTGGACTCGGGCCCCAGCTCGACGAGAGATTCACGAAAGCGGGCCCGTCGACGCGCACGGCGATACACACGTACGCTCCGAGGGCCACGGCTCGTGCGCCGTCGCCTGATCCCGTTAGCGTCCATCTCGCGTCATCATGCCACGGCCGCATGGCCACCGACACGCCGCATCGCTCCCGGGCGGACGATCGACGCACGTGCGCCTTCCCTTCAGGAAGGGGCCTCAGGACACGTCGAAGCGATCGGCCTCCATGACCTTCGTCCACGCCGCCACGAAGTCGTGCACGAACTTCTCCGCGTTGTCATCCTGGGCGTAGACCTCGGCATACGAGCGCAGGACCGAGTTCGAGCCGAACACGAGATCCACGCGTGTGGCCGTCCACTTGGTCTCGCCCGTGGCCCGCTCGCGGACCTCGTAGATGTCGCCCGCCGGGCGCCACTCGTAGGCCATGTCGGTGAGGTTGACGAAGAAGTCGTTCGTCAAGGCACCGACACGATCGGTGAAGACTCCGTGGCTGGTGCCCCCATGGTTGGTGCCGAGCACGCGCATGCCGCCCAGCAGAACGGTCATCTCCGGCGCGGTCAGCCCCATCAGCTGCGTGCGGTCGAGCAACAGCTCCTCCGGACTGACGACGTAGTCCCGCTTGAGCCAGTTGCGATAGCCGTCGGCGAGCGGCTCGAGCGCGTCGAACGAGGCGGCGTCGGTCAGCTCATCGGTGGCGTCGCCACGGCCCGGGGTGAAGGGCACGCTGACAGGGAAGCCGGCGGCCTCCGCCGCCTGCTCGATGCCGACGTTGCCCGCGAGCACGATGACGTCCGCGAGGCTCGCTCCGCCCTCCCGCGCGATGGGCTCGAGGACGCTCAGCACCCTCGACAGGCGCTCGGGCTCGTTGCCCTCCCAATCCTTCTGCGGCGCGAGGCGGATGCGGGCACCGTTGGCCCCGCCGCGCATGTCCGAGCCGCGGAACGTGCGGGCGCTGTCCCAGGCGGTGGAGACCAGCTCCGGCATGCTCAGGCCGCTGGCGACGATGGCGGCCTCGACCGCGTCGATGTCGTAGTCCGTGGGTCCCACCGGCACAGGGTCCTGCCAGATGAGGTCCTCCTCCGGCACCTCGGGGCCGATGTAGCGGGCCTTCGGGCCCATGTCGCGGTGGGTGAGCTTGAACCAGGCCCGAGCGAAGGCATCGTTGAAGCCGTCGGGGTCTCCGCGGAAGCGCTCGAGGATCTGGCGGTAGACGGGGTCCTCCCGCATGGCCATGTCGGCATCGGTCATCATGGGCATGGTGCGGATGGAGGGGTCCTCGACGTCCGGCGGCATGTCCGCCTCCGCGATCTCCACGGGCTGCCACTGCCACGCACCCGCAGGGCTCTTGGCCAGCTCCCACTCGTGGTCCAGGAGCATGTCGAAGTAGCCCATGTCGAAGACCGTGGGGTCGGAGGTCCAGGCGCCCTCGATGCCGCTGGTGAGGGTGTCCCGACCCATGCCCTTGCCGGTGGGGTTCCTCCAGCCGAGCCCCTGCTCCTCCACGCCGGCCCCCTCCGGCTCCGGGCCCAGCTTCGCGGCATCACCGCGGCCGTGGGTCTTGCCCACGGTGTGGCCACCGACCGTGAGCGCCACGGTCTCCTCGTCGTTCATGGCCATGCGCGCGAAGGTCTCGCGCACCTGGCCGGCGGTCTTGAGCGGGTCAGGCTGGCCGTTCACACCCTCCGGGTTGACGTAGATGAGGCCCATCTGTACCGCGGCCAGCGGGTTCTCCATGGTGGCCGGGTCCTCGACCGCACCATAGCGTTCGTCGCTGGGCGCGAGCCACTCCTTCTCGGCGCCCCAGTAGATGTCCTTCTCCGGGTGCCAGATGTCCTCCCGCCCGAAGCCGAAGCCGAAGGTCTTGAAGCCCATCGATTCGTAGGCTGCGTTGCCCGCGAGGATCATGAGGTCGGCCCAGCTGAGCTTGTTGCCGTACTTCTTCTTGATGGGCCAGAGCAGGCGACGAGCCTTGTCGAGGCTGACGTTGTCCGGCCACGAGTTCAGGGGCGCGAAGCGCTGGTTGCCGGTGCCACCGCCGCCACGACCGTCGGCCAGGCGGTAGGTGCCCGCGGCATGCCAGGCCATGCGGATCATGAGCCCGCCGTAGTGACCCCAGTCGGCCGGCCACCACTCCTGGCTGTCGGTCATGAGCGCGTACAGATCCTGCTTGAGGGCATCGAAGTCGAGCGTCTTGACCGCTTCACGGTAGTCGAACCCAGGGTCCATGGGGTCAGTCTTGGAATCGTGCTGGTGGAGGATGTCGAGATCGAGGCTGTTGGGCCACCAATCAAGGTTCGTGATGCCGATGGCCGTGTGCGCGCCGTGCACCAGCGGATGCTTCTCGGACGTGTTCAAGTCACTGCGGTCCATGTCGTACTCCTGAATCGTGGCCTCATCGCCGGAACGGTCGGGCAGCAGCCCCCTCCGAGGCCATTATGCCGGTGCGATGCCGGTGCAACCGCCGGCGCGGACGGGACTATGCGCCTCGGGCACGGCGCATCGCCTGGATGGCCGCGAGCTGGTCACGGAACTCGTCGCGGATAGCGTCGATCTCGTCGGCTCGGAAGCCGAGCTCCTTGCCGATCTGGTTGAGCTCGGCGCTCTCGGCGGCGGTGATGGTGTCGTCGGCGGCGCCTACGGCGAAGGCCGTACGCAACAGGTTCTCGCGCTGCTCCCGCGTCGAGCCTTCGGCGAAGGCGCGGGTCACGACGTAGTCGTCCGTGGCGCCATAGAGCTCGGCCATGTTGCGGGCCATCTCCACCACCAGCACGGCCTGTGCGCTGCGGATGCGGCCGACCTCGATGACGGCCCGCTCCATGAAGTCGAGCTCGGTACGGGAGATCTCGAGGTCCGCATGCGCCGCGCGGGCGAGCACATAGGCGAAGCCGGCGATGAAGCGGCGTTCGTCGACCGGGAGGGCATCGAGCTCGCCTGCGATGCGGCGGATCGATTCGGTGTCGGCCTGCATCGAGCTGGTCTCGGAGGCGTCAGGTCGGGCTGGCTCGTCAGATTGCTTGCTGCCGCCACCAAAGAGGCTGCGCAGGACCATGGGGACTACCTCGGCTGCTCGTCATATCGTGTCACCCGACGCTAGCACGGACCGGCCCGTCCCGGCGCCTGTCCGCTACACTCGCGCGGTGAGCGACTCCCCCTCCGCCGGCACCGACGCCGCCAAGCCGCAGAGCCGCACGCCCCGCAGCCCGGCCAACCGCGACCTGGGGATGCGCGCGACGCTCATCTTCCCGACGCGCGAGATCGTGGAGCAGTACTACGTCCCGCTCATCTACACGGCCTGCCGCACCTGCTACAGCGAGCTCGAGCCGCAGGACATCTTCGACCGCGCGACCGACGGACGGATCGCCCCGGAGAAGCAGCAGGACCTCGTCCGCCGCGTCATCGATTCCGGACACGGTTCGACCATCGAGCACATCGTGTTCACCTTCGCCATCAGCGGCGTGACCCGCACGTTGTCGCATCAGCTCGTCCGTCATCGGGCCGGCCTGGCCTTCGATCAACAGTCGCAACGCTACGTCAAGTACAAGGAGCCCAGCTACATGGTGCCAGGCTCGATCAGCGACGCCGACGAGGCCGTACGCGACCGCTTCGAGGAGCAGATGGCCGGCTCGTTGCGCTTCTACGAGGACATGCTCGAGTCCGGCATCCCCGGCGAGGACGCTCGCTTCGTGATGCCCAACGCCACGCGCACGAACCTGGTCATGACGACCAACCTGCGCGCGCTCATCCACATGTCCGGGCTGCGCCTCTGCGTCATGGCGCAGTGGGAGATCCGGCGCCTGTTCCAGCTGATCCGGCACGAGATCTTCAAGGTCAGCCCCTTCCTGGGCTCGTTCCTTGCGCCCAAGTGCGTGCCCATGGGCTATTGCGACGAGGATCGCAACCGCGACGAGCACTGCCCCATCCGGCCGCACAAGGACAACGTCCTGGGAGCCTGGGCCGAGAAGAGGTCCGCGGCCCGGAAGGCCGGGCGGGACCTGCCCACGGTGTAGCCGGCCGGCCCGCTAGCGGGCGGTGTGCAGGCCCTCCGCGAAGCGTCCGATGACGCGGGCCAGCCGTGGGCCAGCCGCGTCGGCGGCCTCCACCACCTCTGCATGGGTCAGGGGCGTGGGCGAGAGCCCGGCACCGGCGTTGGTCACCAACGAGACGCCACAGACGCGCGAGCCAGCCCAGTTGGCGGCCACCGCCTCCATGACCGTGGACATGCCCACCGCGTCGGCACCGAGCGTGCGCAGCATGCGCACCTCCGCGGGCGTCTCGTAGGTGGGACCGGTGAGCCCGAGGTAGACCCCCTCAGCCAGTGGCACGTCCTCAGCCCTGCCGGCGGCGTGCAGTCGGTCCCGCAGCTCCTCGTTCCAGACCTCGGTCATGTCCGGGAAGCGTGGCCCGAGCACGTCATCGTTGGGCCCCGTCAGGGGGTTGCGGCCGGTGAGGTTGATGTGATCGCGCATGACCATCAGCGTGCCCGAGCCGAAGGCAGGGTTCACACCGCCCGACGCGTTGGTGAGCAGCACGACCGGCGCCCCCAGGCGTCCGAGCAGCAGCACCGGCTCCACCACCAACCGCTCGGAGAGGCCCTCGTACATGTGCAGTCGCCCACGCAGGCAAGCCACGGGCAGGCCGCGCAGCTCGCCCAGGATGAGCTTGCCGCTGTGGCCGGGCACGGTGGCGGCCGGCCACCCGGGCATCTCCTCGAAGGGGATCTCGATGCGGTCCTCGATCTCGTCGGCCAGCCCGCCGAGCCCGGAGCCAAGGACCATGCCCAAGTGCGGCACGAGCGTGGAGACCTCGCGCACGCGCGCCTCGAGCTCGTCGAGGCGCTGGCTGAAGGGAACGGGGAGCTCGGGCATCACGGGCGACTCCTGCTTGC
>JBFLKP010000047.1:0-28647 GCA_040883225.1 Candidatus Limnocylindrales bacterium
CGGCCGGCTCGGTGGTCTGTTCGGATCGAGGGTCGGTCAAGCTAGTACACCATGGTGAAGATGAGGGACGCGATGATGAGGATCGCGACGACGGCAAGGATGATCCGCATGAGCGGACGCTGGGTATCGATCATGATGGCCTACCGATAGTTCTTGAACTGCAGGGCCACAGGGTAGCCCTCTCCTTCTTCCTTGAGGCGCGCGATGACCCGCTGAAGGTCATCCTTCGACTTGCCCGTCACCCGCACCGTGCCGCCCTGGATCTGCCCCTTGCACCTGGGGAAGTCGTCCCGGATGAGCTTGGTGATCCTCTTGGCCAGGTCCTCCGGCAGGCCCTGCTGGAGGCCGGCGACCTGCTTGTAGGTCATGCCGCCGGCTGGCTCCACCTCGCCCCAATCGAAGATCTTCAGGGAAAGGCCGCGCCGAACGGCCTTGGAGCCGACGAGGTCCTGCACCGCCGCCGAACGCATCTCCGAATCGGTCACCACGGTCACGCTCTTCTCGTCGAGCGTGACCTCGACCTTGGAACCCTTGAAGTCGTATCGCGTGGCCACCTCTCGGCGGACCTGGTCCAACGCGTTGACCAGTTCCTGGCGGTCGAACTCGCTGACGATGTCGAATGAGCTTGTGCTGGCCATCGGTCACTCCCCTGCGGAGGCGGCGCGTCGCCTGTAGCTGCTGTCGATGCCGACGACCCGGCGCAACCGCCACTCGCGCAAGCGCACGATGCGGCCCTGGTCATCGAGCTCCATGGTGCTGAACCCGCGCACGCGCACGCGCTCGGCCGTGGCTCGCTCGGTCAGCGCAGCGTGCCAGCTGCCGAGGACGGTGCGGCCGGAGACCCACACACGCTCGGCATCGAACTCGACGTGGTCCTGGGCGGCGGCGATCGCATTCCAATGCTCGCGGATGGCCACCAGGCCCCGCATCGGCTCGAGGAACGGGTCGGCGCGGTACTCGGCGTGCTCGCTGAAGAGCTCGAGCATGGCATCGGGGTCCCGCCCCTCCCAGGCACGCTTGAAGCTGGCGAACAGGTCCTGCCCGTCGCCGGGCGTCAGGTCGTTGGGCACGTGCGCATTCTACTGCCCACCCGCCGAGCCCAGCAGCGAGGCGAGTCGGTCGGCGATGACGTACGAGCGGCCACCACCCATGGCCAGCACGATGTCTCCGGGCTGGACCCGCTCGCGCAGGAAGTCGGCGGTCTCCTCCGGGCTGCCCGGCGCTGCCACCGCTCGGCCGCTGATGCGACTCACGCGCTCGGCCAGCCCGGCGGCTGTCGCGACCGACGTGTCGGGGTCACGCCCGGCCCAGATGTCGGCGATCACCGCGTGGTCCGCCTCCGCCAGCGCCTGCGCCAGCTCGTCGAGCATGGCCGCCGCGCGATGGAAGGTCAGCGGTTCGTGTGCCACCCACACCGGGCGGCCGGGGTAGCGTGAGCGCACGGCCTCGAGCGTCGCGCGGATCGCCGTGGGGTGATGGCCATAGTCGTCGATGATGAGGACACCGCCAGGCTCGCCCTTGATCTCGAAGCGACGCCCCACGCCCTCGAACGAGGTCAGCCCGTCGGCGATCTCCGGGCCACGCAAGCCCAGCACCGCGGCAGCCGCCGCCACGCAGGCGCCGTTGGCCGCGTTGTGCGCCCCCGGCAATCGCAGCGGCGCCGCGACCCGGTCATCGGGGCCAGGCAGCCCGCTGAGCCACAGCAGCGAGCCGCTGAGGCGATAGCCGACCCCTGACCCGGCGGCCTCGACCGGAGCCACGGTGATGACGCGCGTCCCCCAGTCCCCAAGTCGCTCGGCCAGCTCCGCACCGCCGCTGTCGCCGGTGTTGATGACCACCTGCCGCTCGCCGGCTCCGGGGGCGCGCAGCCAGGCCTCGAAGACCGCCACGACCGCTGAGCGGTCCGCGAACACGTCGGGGTGGTCCCACTCGGCGTTGAGCACGACGGCCAACGCCGGGCGGTAGGGATCGAAGTTGCCGGCGTACTCGTCGGCCTCCACCACGAAGGCATCGCCGGCGCCCCAGCGTGCCGTGGCCGGAACCCCGCCGGTCAAGGCCGCGGGCATGAGCGCGCCCACGAACGCCCCGGGGTCCCGCCCGGCGCCGACGAGCATGTGGACCAGCCAGCCGGCCGAGGTGGACTTGCCGTGGGTGCCCGCGACGGCCACGAGCCTTCCGCCCTGCGTCGCCGCGGCATCGGCCACCGTCTGCTGCCAGGCCTCCACCGGCACCCCGGCCTCACGCGCGGCCACGAGCTCCGGATGATCGGGGTGGACCGAGGTCAGCGCCTTGGTCACGGCCAGTCGCGCTGGTGGAGCGGCTCGTACGTGGATCGCATCGTGCTCCCTCGCGACCTTGATTCCCCGTTTCTCGAGCGGTGCCGTGTAGGGTGTGGGTGATCCCGGGTCGCAGCCATCGGGCGCACCGCCGGCCGCGTGTGCCAGCAAGGCCGCCGCCGAGGCACCCGCGCCGGCTGCACCGATGACGTGGATGCGCTCGCCGGCCGCGATGGGCCGGGGCGCACGGGCCCGGGCGAGCCCGCGAGCGACCGCTTCCCGGCCACGGATCACCGTGGTCTCCCCTCAAGGGTCTCGAGCAGCAGCTCGAGGGCGGCGGCCGCGCTCGCTTTCGTATTGGCCGCGCGGTCTCCCTGCCACAGGTGTCGGCGGACGCTCTCGGCCGCGGACCCGGCGACGGCCACGTAGGTCAGGCCCACGGGCTTGAGGTCGCTCCCACCACCCGGGCCGGCCACGCCCGTCACCGACACCGCATAGTCGACGTCGAGCCGGATCCGAGCACCCTGAGCCATGGACAGCGCCACCGGCTCGGACACCGCGCCGTGGCGCTCGAGCAGCTTGGGCGGGACATCCAGCAGGCCGACCTTGAGCTCGTCGCTATAGCTGATGACGCCGCCGCGGTAGTACTCACTGGAGCCCGGCACCGCCGTCAACGCGTGGCCGATGAGCCCACCGGTGCATGACTCGGCGGTACCCACGGTCAGGCCACGCTCGATGGCGACGCTCTGGAGGCGTTCGGCTAACGACGCGAGGTCCACCCCGGTCTCGTAGCTCAGTCGAGCTGCCGGGGTGTCTTGCCCTGCTGGAGGCGATATTCGACCGGCAGCGCCTTCTTGCCCAGCATGCCGAACTCCTCACCATCGACGGTCAGCTTGGCGGCCTTGGAGTTGCCCACGCGCAGGATGACATCCGGGTCGACGCGGAACGTCCGGCTCTGGCCTGCCGGGATGAGGATCTTCTCCTTCAAGACGTCCCCGTTGGGCTTGGTGATCTTCACGCGGGTCTTGCCGTCGACGGCATCGATGCGCAGGGCCATCTTGTCGTTGAGCGAGCGGACGTTGACCTCCTCGACCGCGGGGTAGCCTCCGTCGATCGAGGCCGAGACCCACACGATCCAGCGACCCTTGGGCAGCTGGAAGGTATCTCGGAAGATGCCGTCCTTGACGGCCACGACGCGATGCTCGGGTGGGTTCTTGGCGGCATCGACGTTGCCGCGCCACTCGAAGCTCACGGTCACGGTCTCCGCGTCGCTGGTGCCCTCGACCTTGACCCTGCCGTCATTGGTCTTGAGTCCCTTCTGCGGCTGCAGCAGGATGAGCTCGGCCGAGGGGATCCCGGTGATCTCCGTGTCGGCCACGCCTTCGGGCAGGACCGGACCGAGATCGCCCTGCGGCAGGGCGTCGTCGTCGACCGGCACGCTGACGATGACCTTCAGGGGCTCGGAATCCCGCGCGGTCTCCGGGTCCTGGCCGGTGATGGTGAAGTGGTTCTCGCCCTTGTTCACCTCCAGGCTCAGGCTCCAGGCCCCGGTCGCGTCAGCGTTGGTGTTGCGCACGAGCGGATCGGCCTCGCCGGTGTCGGTGCCGGTGGCGGTGATGATGGCGTTGGGCGTGCCGCCCCCACGCAGGGTCACGAAGGGGGTACCGGCCTGCAGCTGACGGATGGCCGGCCCGGAAAGCGTGATCTCTGGGTTCTGCGTGAAGCGCACGAGCTGGAGCCCGACGTACCCGACGAAGGCGAAGACGATGGCCGCCAGCACGAGCGCGACGACGAGACCGCTGGTGACCTTGAGGCCGCGACTGGGCGTGGTGATGGGCTGCGGCGGAGGCTTGACCGTGGGCGTGTCCGCGCGTCGGGGCTGGTCGATCTCCACCCGCCAGCGATCGACCATCTCATCCGCATCGAGGCCGAGGTAGGTGGAGTAGTTGCGCAGGAAGCCCTTGGCGTAGACGAGTGCCGGCAGGTCGGCCAGGTCACCCGCTTCGAGCGCCATGAGATGACGTGCGCGGATCTTCGTCTCGCGCTCGGCGCGGGCGAGATCGACGCCCTTGCGTTCTCGGGCAGTCTGCAGGATCTCACCGACATTGGGGGCACGCTGGGTCTCGTACGACCACGTTTCCCCGCTCGTCGCGCGAGTCCCGACGCGTGCTTCCTGGCGCGCGGTCATCCGGCGATGGAGCCCTCACTCTTGTCACGGCATCCGGCCACGACCACGGCAGTCGCGACCTTCACGCCAGTCTACCCGCTCAGGTCGTTTCGTGAACGCCTACTTGCATGAAGAAAGGCGAACTCAGAGCGCATCCGCGTCGTCCGGACCCTTGAGCCAGTTCTCCGGTCCGTAGACGGCCCTCGGCACGGCCGGGTTGCGCGGATCCTGCGGCCCCACGATGCCGACGCGCTCGAGCTCCTCCATGATGCGGCTGGCACGGTTGAAGCCGACCTTGAGCTTGGTCTGCATCATCGACGTGCTGGCCTTGCCGGTCAGCTGGACCAGCTCGGCCGCGCGCGGAGTGAGATCGTCCTCGGCCAGCCTGGCCAGCCAGGCGAACTCGCCGCTCTCGCCGTCATCGCCCTCGCCGGAGCCAGAGAGGACCGCTGGATCGTAGGGCGGCTCGGGCTCCTGCTCGCGCCAGAAGTCGGCCACGGCCTTGACCTCGGCATCGGAGACGAAGACGCCCTGGATGCGCACGGGTCGGGGCAGGTCTGCTGGCTGGTAGAGCATGTCGCCGCGCCCGATGAGATCCTCCGCGCCGGGCTGGTCGAGCACCGTGCGGCTGTCCACGTTCGAGGCCATGGCGAAGGCGATGCGGCTGGGCACGTTGGCCTTGATGAGGCCCGTGACGACGTTGACGCTGGGCCGCTGCGTGGCGAGCACGAGGTGGATGCCCACGGCGCGAGCCTTCTGAGCCAGCTTGACGATGGGCTCTTCGACCTTCCGGCCTTCCTGGATCATGAGGTCGGCCAGCTCGTCGATCATGAGCACGATGTAGGGCATCCGGTCCTCGGGGTCGAGGTCCGCGGTAGCGTTGTAGGCGGCGATGTTGCGGGTCGTCGACTTGGCCAGCTTCTTGTAGCGCTCCTCCATCTCGCCCACCGCCCAGGCCAGCGCCGACCGCGCCTCGTGCGCCTCCATGATCACGTCGGTGAGCAGGTGCGGGATGCGCCCGTACGGCGCCAGCTCGACGCGCTTGAGGTCGACCAGCACGAAGCGGACTTCGGTCGGCCGGGCGCGCATGAGGATGCTGGTGACGATGGAGTTGACGCAGACCGACTTGCCCGAGCCGGTGGCACCGGCGATGAGCAGGTGCGGCATGCGCCCGAGGTCGACGGCGTAGGGCTTGCCCGAGACATCGCGCCCGAGCGCGAAGAGCAGGTCGCTCTTGGCTTCGGACATGTCGGCGTCCTCGAAGACCGAGCGGAAGCCGACCATCTCGGAGGCGTGGTTGGGGATCTCGATGCCGACCACGTCGCGCCCGGGGATGGGCGCCTCGATGCGGATGCTGCGTGCCGCGAGGGCCATGGCCAGGTCGTCGGCCAGGCCCTCGATGCGGCTGAGCTTGATGCGTGCGTCGGGCCGTACCTCGTACTGCGTCACGACCGGACCCGAGTTGGTGCCCACGACGGTGGCGGGGATGGAGAAGGAGCGCAGCTTCTCCTCGATGATGCGCACGTTCTGCTCGTGGTCGTGGCGCTCCACGTCGGCCTTCTCGGTGGCCGGGTCGAGCAGCGTGACCGCTGGCAGCCGCCACCGCTTCTGGTGCAGACGCAGGCGCGCGACCTCGGCCGCGTCGGGGTGAGCGTCGTCCCTCTGCGGCGGGCGGTAGTCCTCCAAGGCGGGCTTCTCGAGCACTGCCCGCTCAGCCTCGTCGAGCCCCCGGTCAGCGGTCGCGGCAACGCCAGCAGGCACGGCGGCACCCGCTGCACCCGCGGCCGAGGCACCCACGGCGGTCGCCGCGGCGAGCGGGTCAGCCATGGCGTCGGCCGCGACAGGCTCGGCCAGGGCCATCGCGCCGCCGGTACTGGCCACGCGCTTCTGGCCACCGCCGGTCCAGACGGTCTGGCTCACGGGCGCCGGGCTGGGCGTGGGCGTGGGCAGCTCGGGTGGGGGCTCGTCGACGATGGGCCTGCGGCCTCGCCCAGTGCCGCGGGCCACGGGGATGGCCACGGCCTCGTGCGCCTTGGCCTCACGGCGGCGGCGCAGGGCTGCCTGTGTGTTGGCGACGCCGTCGAGCAGCAAGGCCCAAGCCGAGCGGGCGCCATCGACGAAGGGCGTCACGAAGGCCACGAGCGTGATGTTGAAGAGCAGCAGCAGGCCGACCAGCACGACGCCCACGAGGATGACGAACGCGCCCACGGGGCTGACCAGGTCCGAGAGCACCGAGGACAGGGCCTGGCCCAGGGCTCCCCCACCCTGCTCCAGGTCGGAGGCGCTGTCGCCCTTGCCGCTGAAGAGATGGATGAGGCCCTGCCCGCCGATGAAGACGATGAGCCCACCGAGCGCGACGGTCAGCCAGCTGTAGTCGACGCTGGGCGCGCGTTCGACGAGCACGCCGGCCACGATGAGCAGGATGCCGAGCAGCCAGGCGCCCTGGCCGAAGAGCGGCCGCAGGAAGCCGTCGACGTAGCCATTGAGGATGCCGCCCCCCGGGAGCAGCAGGGCGATGAGCGTGATGACCCCCGCAACGATGAGCACGACGGCCGCGATCGACCGCAGCGTCGAGGGATCGACGCGCGGCGGCTGGTTCTTCTTCGTTCGCGAGCGGCTCGAGCTCTTCCTGCGTTGGGCCATACGCCGGTCAGACCTCCACGATCACTGGGAACACGAGAGGACGGCGGCGCGTCTGCTCGTAGAGGTAGTTGGAGAGGCCGTCCTTGATCTGGGCCTTGAGCAGGCCGGGCTCGGAGAAGTGCTCACCGGGTCGCTCGATGGACGAGGCGATGCGGGCGGCGGCTCCCGCGACCAGCTTCTCGTCGGCCTTGGAGACGAACCCGCGGGTCACGACCTCTGGCGCTCCCACGAGCGTGCCGTGCTGCTTGTCCACGGTGACCACGACCAGGAACATGCCATCCTTGGCCAGGGCTCGGCGGTCGCGCAGCACGATGTCACCGACCTCCCCGACCGAGACGCCATCGACGTAGACCTGCCCGGCCTCCACGCGATCTCCGCGGCGCGCGGTGCCA
Source organism: Candidatus Limnocylindrales bacterium (assembly GCA_040883225.1). Taxonomy (GTDB): domain Bacteria; phylum Chloroflexota; class Limnocylindria; order Limnocylindrales; family CSP1-4; genus JAFMJV01. The sequence goes on from JBFLKP010000047.1 coordinate 7,479, forward strand.
TCGGCCAGGAACTCGATGGGCTGGCCGTTCTCGAGAATGAGGATGTTCTCCGGGTCGACGCCCACCTCCGCCGCCAGCCGCCCGTGCTGGACCAGCATCCGGAACTCGCCATGCACCGGGATGATGAACCTGGGCCTGGTCAGGTTGAGCATCAGCTTGAGCTCTTCCTGGCTGGCGTGGCCGGAGACGTGCGCCCGCTTGATGGCGTAGTAGTAGACGTTGGCGCCGGCCTTGAAGAGGTTGTCGACCGTGCGTGCCACGCCCTCCTCATTGCCGGGGATGGGGCTGGCGCTGACGATGACGGTATCCCCCGGCGTGATCTCCACGAAGCGGTGGTCGCGATTGGCCATGCGCGCCAGGCCAGCCATGGGCTCGCCTTGTGAGCCGGTGGTCATGATGGTCAGCCGGTCGTCGGCGATGTCCCTGATCTTGCCCTTGCTGACGAGGCCCGTGTCGGGCGGCCGAAGGTAGCCCAGGTCGGCGGCGATGCGGGTGTTCTGCTCCATGGAGCGCCCGATGACCGCGACCTGGCGGCCGAAGGTCTCGGACGCGTCGAAGACCTGCTGGACGCGCGCGATGTTGGAGGCGAAGGTGGCCACGATGACGCGCCCTTCGAGTCCCTCCATGATGTCGTGGAAGGCCTCGCGAACGGTGCTCTCCGAGGGTGTCCAACCGGGCACCTCGGCCCGGGTCGAGTCGGACATCAGGCAGAGCACACCCTCCTCGCCGAAGCGGGCGATGGCCTGGAAGTCGACCGGCTTGCCGTCGACAGGGGTCTGGTCGAACTTGAAGTCACCGGTGTGGATGATGTCGCCGAACGGCGTACGGATGCGCAGGCCCATGGCATCAGGGATGGAGTGCCCCACGCGGAAGGCCGTGACATCGAAGTGGCCCAGCTCGACGGTCTCACCCGGATCGAGCGCCTTGAGCGGATTGTTGCGGAGCTTGTGCTCCTTGATCTTGTTGCCAAGCAGGCCACGGGCGAGGGTGGAGGCGTAGACCGGCACGCCCGGGAAGTCGGGCAGCACGTACGGCAGCGCGCCGACGTGGTCCTCGTGGGCGTGCGTGATGACGAAGGCCTTGACCTTCTCGCGCTTGCCGCGCAGGTAGGAGATGTCGGGGATGACGATGTCGATCCCGTACATCTCCTCGTCGGGGAAGGCCAGCCCGCAGTCGACGACGATGATCTCGTCGGCGAACTCGAAGACCGTCATGTTCTTGCCGATCTCGCCGATGCCGCCGAGCGGCGTCACGCGCAGGACTTCGCGGCTGGACTTGGGGGCTCGCTTGACGGCCATCAGAAGAGGCCGTACTGATCGTCTGGTTGGCGCATGGGTTCGTCCTTCGCGGGTCCGGTGGTGGCTTCGGTGGTGGTTGACGCCCCATCGGGCGCCGGCGATGTGGCTCGGGCGTCAGGAGCGGCGCCGGCGGGAGCGCGTCCGGCCCGGGCGCGGATGAGCACCTCTGGCACACGCGCGATGTCTCGCTGCATCGTCTCCTTGAGCGAGCCCTGCCGCAGGGCCGCGGCGGGGTGATAGAGGGCATAGCCGATGGCGGCCCGGGCGCCGGTGGCAGGGTCGATCGGCCGCTCGGTGCCGTGGACGCGACTGATGCGGTCACCGGGCATGAACGTCTGCAGGCTGAATCGGCCCAAGGTGACCAGCAATGCCGGGTCGAGGATCTGCAGCTGCCGCCTGAGAAAGGGCTGACAGGCAGCGATCTCGTCGGGCTCAGGATCGCGGTTGTTGGGCGGGCGACACTTGACCACGTTGGTGATGAAGACGTCCTCGCGGCGCCAGCCGATCAGGCCCAGCAGCTCCTGCAGGAGGTTGCCGGCTGCGCCCACGAACGGGCGACCCTGCCGGTCCTCGTTCTGGCCCGGTCCCTCGCCCACGAACACCACCTCCGTGTCGGGACTGCCCTCCCCCGGCACGGCCGTGGTCCGGCTCCCGGCCAGGCGGCATCGCGTGCACATACGAACCTCGCTCGCGATCGCCTCGAGCGCGGCCCCTCGCTCCTCGCTCGTCACGCGACTCCGACGGCTCGTTCCGAGGCCTTCTTGAGCCAACCGTTGCGGGCCACGATCTCGGCGATCTCGACCGCGTTCGTGGCCGCACCCTTGCGCAGGTTGTCAGACACGACCCAGAAGGCCAGGCCCTTGCCCTCGGGCAGGGATGCGTCCGCGCGGACCCGGCCGACGAAGACCTCGTCCACACCGGCACCGTCGGTGGGCAGCGGGTAGCCAGCGTTGGCGGGGTCGTCCTTGACGATCACGCCGGGCACGCCCGCGAACAGCTCGCGCGCTTCGTCCGGCGTCATCGAGCCCTCCAGCTCGACGTGCACGGCCTCCGAATGGGAGGTGATGACGGGTACGCGCACGGCGGTGCAGGAAACCGGCAGGTCCGGCAGGTGCAGGATCTTGCGCGTCTCGGTGGTGACCTTCCACTCCTCCTTGGTGTAGCCGTTGTCGAGGAAGACGTCGATGTGCGGAAGCACGTTGAAGGCGATGGGATAGGGGTAGACCGAGGCCTCCATCGGCTCGCCCGCGGCGTAGGCGCGGACCTGCTCCTGCAGCTCGACCACGGCCTTGTTGCCGCTGCCGCTGACGGCCTGGTAGGTATCCACGATGACGCGCCTCATGCCCACGCTATCGCGCAGCGCCTTGAACAGGGGCATGAGCTGCATGGTCGAGCAGTTGGGATTGGCGATGATGCCCTCGTGCTCGGCAGCATCCTCGTCGTTGACGCCGGCCACGACGAGGGGCACACCGGGCTCCATGCGCCATTGGCTGCTGTTGTCGACGACGACGGCGCCGCGCGCCGCGGCTTCTGGCGCGAGCACCTTGGAGGTCCCGCCGCCGGCGCTGAAGATGGCGATGTCCACGCCCTCGAAGGCCTCCGGCGTGGCGACCTGCACGGGATACTCGCGGCCGCCGAACTCGACGCTGCGATCACCCGCCCGCGAGGCCAGCGGCCGCAGCTCACGGACCGGGAAGCCTCGCTCGGCCAGGATCTGCGTCATGGTTCGGCCCACCAGGCCGGTGGCGCCGACGACGGCGACGATGAGGGGGCGATGGGAGGACTCGATGGGCATGGTGCTCTTCCTGTGGGGCTTCCATCGAGGGCACGCGACGATGATAACGCGTCTACGACGCTCCCTCGACGTTCCTACGCTACCGTGGAAAGGTGAATCGCGACGCTGGCAGGGCCGCTCGCCACGCGCCCGCTCGTGTGGCCATCCTCATCAACAACACCTACGAGGCCGACGCTCGCGCCTGGAAGATCGCCGAATCGCTGGGCCGGTCGGGATACGAGGTCACGGTCATCGCGCGCTGGGGCGCCGGGCTGGCGACCACCGTGAAGCTGGAGCACCACACGGTCACGCGGGTGCGCCAGCCGCAGCCGCTCTCGTGGCTGCCGGCACCGAGCCTGCCCGAGACCGGCGACGACCCGCAGGGCCGGCTGGCCGGCATCCGCCGACGGGTGCGCGACACCCTCGGTCGCAGCATCCAGGCTATCCGCTACCTGCGCATGTCGCGCGCCTGGTCGAGGGTCATCGCCGGCCAGGTCGACGCCTTCGACGTATGGCAGGCCGAGTCGGTCATCACCCTCTCGCTGGCCGTCTCGCTGCGGGAACGCTTCGGCGGCATCGTGGTCTACGACGCCAATGACATCGACTCCGAGGCCGGCCGCATGGCGCGGCTGCCGGGACCCTGGAAGCAGCTGCTGCGACGCCATGAGCGCCGCCTCGCGCGGGCGGCCGATGCCGTGGTCACCGTCTCCGAGCCCTATGCCCAGATCCTCGAGCGCGTGCTCGGTCGGCCGGTCGATGCGGTCGTGCGCAACGCCGCGGTGGTCGACGATCTCGAGGCACCGGTCAGGCCCGACGATGTCGTCCGCAGCGACCGCTTCCACCGGCTGTTCGGACTGCCCGCGGAGCACCGAGTCGTGCTCTACATCGGGCAGGTCATGCGCGGCCGCGGCCTGCGCCAGCTGTTCGAGGCCATCTCGCTGGTCGATGCGGCACACCTCGTGGTGGCCGGCTACGGAGCCGAGTACGAGCGCTACCGGACCATCGCCGCGGCCCTGCCTCACGGCGACCGCATCCACTTCGTGGGCTCGGTGTCGCCGGCCGACATCCCCGAGTGGACGCGCGGGGCGGACGTCTCGGCCATGCCCGTGCAGCCAGATACCCTGAACCACCGCTTCAACACCCCGACCAAGCTCTACGACGCCATGGGCGTGGGCGTGCCCGTGGTCGCGAGCAGGCTGCCCGGCATCAGCCCCATCGTCAGCGAGACCGGCTGCGGCGTGCTGTGCGACCCGACCGACCCGGTCGACGTGGCCCGGGCCATCCGTGACATCATCGACGCCCCCGAGGCGGAGCGCGTCGCGCTGCGCATGCGCTGCCTCGAGGCCGCTCGAACCCGCTACGCGTGGCAGCACCAGGCCCGTGAGCTGCTCCGCGTGTACGACGACATCGGAGTCTGATACCGCCCGTGAAGGTCCTTTTCCTGCCCGACTACTCGGCCGCCAACGCCTACCAGCGCGCGCTCACCGCCGGGCTCGAGGACCGAGGCGTGACGGTCAGCGCGGACCCCACGGGCTCGCGGCGCGTGCTGCCCATCGCCGAAGCCCTGCGTCGCCACGGCCGGCCGGACGTCATCCACATCCACTGGACCGAGCCCTACATCGCCGGCGGCTCCAGCAAGGTCAGCCGCGTCAAGGCGCAGCGCACGCTGCTTGAGCTGCGCGTGGCCAAGCGCGCGGGCATCGGCCTCGTGTGGACGGCGCACGACCTCTTCCGGCACGACAAGCGTGAGGACCCCAACGAGCTGGCCTTCATGCGCTCGCTCTTCGACCTCGCCGACGGGGTCATCGTGCACTGCGGCGCCGCCGCCGACAGCCTGCTCCAGACGCTGGGCGCCGGCGAGGCCGGCCGGGACAAGATCTCGATCATCCCCCATGGCCATTACCAGGGGGCCTACGCCGACGAGGTCACGCGCGAGGAGGCGCGAGCACGTCTCGAGCTGCCACCTGACGCCAGGGTCATCTCCTTCGTCGGCTGGGTCCGCTCGTACAAGGGCGTGTGGGAGCTCTACGAGGCCTTCACCCGACTCGATGACCCGCATGCCCGGCTGGTCATCGCCGGCGAGGCCGTGGACGGCGCCTACGCTGCCCGCTTGAGCGCCGCGGCCAAGGGCGACGAGCGCATCCACCTCTCGCTCGGGTTCGTGGAGGACGACGACCTCCAGCTGTACCTGCGTGCCGCTGACGTCGTGGCCGCGCCCTTCCTGGAGATCTTCACCAGTGGCTCGGTGCTGCTGGCGATGTCGTTCGAGCGAGCCGTCATCGCGCCGCGCCGCGGCTGCGTCACCGACGTGCTCGATGAGCAGGGCGGCATCCTCTATGACGCAGACGACCCGCAGGGCCTCGAGGGCGCACTGCGGGTCGCGATGGATGCCGATCTCGAGGCCATGGGGCGTCACAACGCCGCCGACCTCTCGCGGTTCGATTGGGAGCGCGTCGCCGAGGCCACGCACGAGCTCTACGGAGCCACGCTTGGGCAGCCCAGCTCCGTCGACTGACGTCCCGGAGGCGCTAAGCCTGCGCGTCCTGGGCCAGGTGCCGCTGCATGGCAGCCTTGCGGCTGAGGTTGACGCGGCCCTGGCGGTCGATCTCGATGACCACGACCATGATCTCGTCACCGACCTGTACGACGTCCTCGACCGTGGGGACGTGGTAGTCGGCCAGCTCGCCGATGCGAACCAGGCCTTCCTTGCCTGGCAGGATCTCGACGAAGGCGCCGAAGCCCATGATGCGGGTGACCTTGCCCAGGTAGAGCGCGCCGACCTCGACCTCTCGGGTGAGCGACTCGATCCACTGGATCGCCTTCGACGAGTTCTCTGAGCTCACCGCCGCGATCTCGACGCTGCCGTCGTCCTCGACGTTGATCTCGGTCCCGGTCTCCTCCTGGATCTTGCGGATGGTGGCGCCACCCTTGCCGATGATGTCGCGGATCTTCTCGGGGTTGATCTGGATGGTGATGATGCGCGGCGCGAAGTCGCTGACCTCGCCACGAGCTGCCGGCAGCACCTCGGTCATCTTGCCCAGGATGGTCATGCGTGCCTCGTAGGCCTTGCGCAGACCCTCGCGGATGATGTCCTCATTGATGCCCTGGACCTTGATGTCCATCTGCAGGGCGGTGACGCCCGCCTCGGTACCGGTGACCTTGAAGTCCATGTCACCGAAGAAGTCCTCCTTGCCCAGGATGTCGGTGAGCACGACGAAGTCGTCGCCCTCGGTGATGAGGCCCATGGCCGCGCCAGCGACCGGTGCCGTGATGGGCACGCCCGCGTCCATCAGTGCCAGCGTCGAGCCACAGGTCGCGGCCATCGAGGTGGAGCCGTTGGAGGTCACGCACTCGGACACGAGGCGGATGACGTAGGGGAACTCCTCCTGCTCGGGCAGGACCGGGATGAGCGCGCGCTCCGCCAGGGCACCGTGGCCGATCTCTCGGCGGCCGGGGCCACGCATGAACTTGTTCTCGCCGGTGCTGTAGGGCGGCATGTTGTAGTGATGGAGGTAGCGCTTGGACTCCTCCGGGCTGATGGTGTCGATGCGCTGCACGTCACTGGACGGACCCAGGGTGGCCACCGTCAGCGCCTGCGTCTCGCCACGGGTGAAGAGACCCGAGCCATGGGCGCGCGGCAGCAGGCCGACCTCCACCGAGATGGGGCGGATGGTGTCCACGTCGCGGCCATCGATGCGGATCCCTTCGCTGAGCGTGACCTCGCGCACCGTCTTCTTGTGGAGCAGCGTGGTGAAGGACTTGGACAGGCCCGAAGCCACCAGCGCAGCCTCGAAGGCGGCGTCGGCGACATCGTTGTTCTCGCCGCCCTTGCGCATGCGGATGGAGTCGGCCACGGCCGACTTGAAGGCGTTCACGCGATCGGGGATGTCCTCGGCCATGCGGGCCACGAGGGCCGCCGTCGCCTCTGCGTCGGCCATCGCGCGGTGCGTGGGCTCGACGGAGATCTCGAAGAACTCGACGAGGTCGACGAGCTTGTGTGCGTCAAGGTCGGGGTACGCGGCGCGCGCGAGCACGAGCGTGTCGAGGTAATCCCCGGGGCGGATGCGCGTGCCGTCGGCGAGCGCGGCCTCGATGAAGCCGATGTCGAAGCCGACGTTGTGTCCGATGAGGATGTCGTCGCCAGCCCAGTCGAGGAATGACCGGGCCGCCTCGGCGGGGCCGGGCGCGCCCTCGACGTCAGCGTCGGTGATGCCGTGGATCTGCTTGCCCACGATGCCGCGAGTGGGCTTCACCAGCGTCTCGAAGCGATCGACGACCTTGCCGCCCTTGAGGCGGACCGCGCCGATCTCCACGAGCTCGCCGGTCCTAGCGTCCTTGCTCGTGGTCTCGGTGTCGAAGACCACGCAGGCCTGGCCGGCGTCGACCGCGGCGACGAAGTCGATGACCGACTCGTCGGAGGGAGCGATGTAGGGCACGCGCTTGGCCTTGCCCACCATCTCCTGGAGCTGCTCCTGCAGCTCGATGACCGGCTTGAGCGACTCGTGCCCGAACATGATGGCGTCGGCCATCACGTCCTCGGGCAGGATCTTGGCACCGGCCTCGACCATCATGATGGCATCGCGCGTGCCGCTGACGATGAGGTCGAGATCGGACGCTTCCATCTGGCTGGCCAGCGGGTTGACCACGAACTCGCCGTCGATGCGGCCGATGCGGACGGCTGCCACGGGGCCGAGGAAGGGGATCTCGCTGATCGTCAGCGCCGCCGAGGCGGCGATGGTGCCGATGGTGTCAGGGTTGTTCTCCTGGTCGGTGGAGAGCACCGTGAGCACGCATTGCACGTCGTCCTTGTAGCCCTTGGGGAAGAGCGGGCGGATGGGGCGGTCAGTGAGGCGCGCGGCGAGGATGGCGGCCTCCGACGGGCGCGCCTCGCGCTTGATGAAGCCGCCGGGGATCTTGCCCGCTGCGTACATCCGCTCCTCGAAGTCGATCGTGAGCGGGAAGAAATCGAGCCCTGGACGGGGCTCAGCGCGGTTGGCCGTACCGAGCAGCATGGTGTCGCCGTACTGCACGGTCACGGAGCCACCAGCCAAGCGGGCGAGCTTGCCCGTCTCGATGGTGAGGGTGCGACCGCCGAACTCGGTGGTCAGGGTGGTTACCGTCATCTGTCCTCCAACGGGACGACCGACGGACCGGGCGCGTTGGGTATGGCGACGAGGACCTCGTCGGTGAGGTCCTCGGCGCGTGCGTGGTAGAGATGCGGGCGGGCGCCCGCCAGGGCCGTGGCGCCTTAGCGGCGCAGGCCGAGCCGTTCGATGACGGTCTGGTACCGGGCAGCATCCTTGCGCATCAGGTACGCGAGGAGGCGGCGGCGCGTGCCAACGAGCTTGAGCAAGCCGCGGCGCGAGTGGTGATCCTTGGGGTAGCGTCGAAGGTGCTCGGTCAGCCCACCGATCCGCTCGGTCAGGAGCGCGATCTGGACTTCCGGCGACCCGGTGTCACCTTCATTGGTGGCGTACTCGGCGACGACGCTTGCCTTCGTTTCCCGCGTAAGCGGCAACTGGTCCTCCAGCCTATCCATATACCTTGTCTGTTTCCGCGCGGCAGCATAGCACACAGTCAAGGGATAGGCCGTGCTACAGCCACACTCAAAGCCGGCGCGGCGCCGCATGGACGGTGAGGAAGCGCGGGCGCCCGTCGGTTTCGTGACTCGCAGTGTGAACGAACTCGGCGCAGACTGCAACGGCTGGAGCTGCTGGCCCGCGAGTCGTCGATCCGGGGTCGGCGGCTCGCGGCCGGTCGAATGACCCCTAGTTACGCGTGAGCGTGATCTTGCGACTCCCGGCGCATGAGCTCTTGACGCCAGAGGCATCGACGTTGACGGTCGCCACCATCTCCCCTCTGAGCTTCCCTGGGTTCACGACCCGCAAGTAGAACCTGATCTTCGTGGCCCCTCCCGGCGCCGCGACCCTCACGACGCCCGTGTACGCCTCCGACTCCGGCTGCCACGTCATCTTGAGGTTGCCGGCATCCGGCGCCAGCCGTGGGCCTTTCAGGACTCGGCCATCCTCGAGGACCTTCAGTCGCGTTCGCTGCTGCGTTCGCTTGAGCCTGATGCTGCCGGCGCCGGTGCACGTCATTCGACCCGGGTGGTTGACGACCGTCCAACGTCCGGCGCGCGGAGCTGGCTCCGGCAGCAACTGGAGTTCGAAGTAGCCGCCTTCCTCCGGCTCGCTCGGCACGGGGAGTTCGATGCTGCCCTCGGATCCCCCCTCGCCTTCATCCCCATCCGGCACGTCGTCCTCGGGCTCGGTCGGATCGATCGGATCTCCGGGGTTGGCGTCCGGATCGCTGGGATCGATGGCGCCGGGTTCGACGTCATCGCCCTCGTCGGGGCTGCCGGGGTCGACCTCGCCGTCCGGGTCGCTCGGGTCGATCTCGCCCTCAGGGTCGCTCGGGTCGACCCCCGGGGCCATCTCGGCGATCTCATCCTGCATCGATCCGATGGCGGCGGCCGCGTCGGACATCCCGTCGGCAAGGATCTCGCCGAGGCTCCGGGGCTCCGACTGCGCCGTGGCTGGAACCGCTGGTGCGGCGAGTGCTAGTGCCAACAGCGAAACGACGAACCGGTGTCGACAGGTCACGGGAGGAGCCTCCGGGCAAGTCAGGTGGCGGTCGAACCTAGCCAATGTGGACGCTGATGGCAACCCCGCGCCAGGCCGACGCGATACGCTGTCGGGAGCAGGAGGGCATCGACCATGAGCAGCGGCCCGCGACCGGTGCGAGCGCCTCGGGGGACGGATCTCAGCTGCAGGGGCTGGCAGCAGGAGGCGGTGCTGCGCATGCTCATGAACAACCTCGACCCCGAGGTCGCAGAGCGCCCCGACGACCTCGTGGTCTACGGCGGCACCGGCCGTGCGGCGCGCTCGTGGGAGGCCTTCGACGCCATCGTCGCCGAGCTCCGGCGGCTCGAGGACGACGAGACGTTGCTCGTGGCCTCGGGCAAGCCGGTGGCCGTGTTCCGCACCCACGAATGGGCGCCGCGCGTGCTCATCGCCAACAGCAACCTCGTGGGCCGGTGGGCCACGTGGGAGCATTTCCGGGAGCTGGAACGGGCCGGGTTGATGATGTACGGCCAGATGACCGCCGGCTCGTGGATCTACATCGGCAGCCAGGGCATCCTGCAGGGCACCTACGAGACCTTCGCCGAACTCGCTCGTCAGCACTTCGGTGGCACCTTGCGTGGCCGGGTGGTGCTGACCGCCGGCCTCGGTGGCATGGGCGGCGCCCAGCCGCTGGCGGTGACCATGAACGACGGCGTCGCGCTCTGCGTGGAGGTCGACCCGGCACGGGTGGAGCGGCGCCTCGAGACCCGCTACCTCGACCGCTCGACCGGCGACCTCGCCGAGGCCCTGCGCTGGGCCCGCGAGGCCGCGACGGCGGGCAGGCCCCTGTCCGTGGGCCTCGTGGGCAACGCCGCCGAGGTCGAACCTGAGCTGGTCCGCCGTGGCGAGCCCTTCGACGTGGTCACCGACCAGACCTCGGCCCACGATGCGCTGGGCGGGTACATCCCGGCCGGGCTCTCGCCCGAGGCCGCAGCCGAGCTCCGGATATCCGACCCCGATGACTACACCCGCCGCTCGATCGGTTCGATGGCCACGCACGTGCGCGCCATGCTCGACCTGCAGGCCGCCGGCTCGATCACCTTCGACTACGGCAACAACATCCGCGCGCAGGCGCAGTCGGGCGGCGTGGAGGATGCCTTCGCCTTCCCGGGCTTCGTGCCGGCCTTCATCCGGCCGCTCTTCTGCGAGGGCAAGGGCCCGTTCCGCTGGGTCGCGCTCTCGGGCGACCCGACGGACATCGAGGCCACCGACGAGGCCGTCCTCGGGCTCTTCCCCGAAGACCGTGCGCTGGCACGTTGGATCGGGGCGGCGCAGGACAAGGTCGCCTTCCAGGGCCTGCCGTCGCGCATCTGCTGGCTGGGCTACGGGGAGCGGCGGCGTGCCGGGCTGGCCTTCAACGAGCTCGTCCGCTCGGGCCGGGTCAGCGCGCCCATCGTCATCGGCCGCGACCACCTCGACGCCGGCTCGGTGGCCTCGCCCAACCGGGAGACCGAGGCCATGCGCGACGGCTCGGATGCGGTCGCCGACTGGCCCCTGCTCAACGCGCTCGTCAACACCGCCGCCGGCGCCACCTGGGTCAGCATCCACCACGGTGGCGGCGTGGGCATCGGCTACAGCCAGCACGCGGGCATGGTCGTCGTGGCCGACGGCACCGAGCTCGCCGCGCACAAGCTCGAGCGCGTGCTCACGACCGACCCCGGCATGGGCGTGGTGCGACACGTGGATGCCGGCTACGAGCGCGCGGTCGAGGTCGCGCGCGAACGGGGTGTGGCCGTCCCCATGCTGGACGAGCCATGAGCCCCTCCCCCGTGGTGATCAACGGCGCCGAGCTCTCGGTCCCGGACGTCGAAGCCGTCGCCCGCGGCGAGCGTGAGGCCGTGCTCGATGCCGGTGCTCGCGAGCGCGTGGCCGAGGCCCGGGCCGTGATCGAGCGGCTCGTCGCCTCCGGCGAGGTCGTCTACGGCGTGACGACCGGCTTCGGCTCCCTGGCCTCGACGTTCGTGCCGCCCGAGCGCGCCCGCGAATTGCAGGAGCGGCTGCTGCTGAGCCATGCCGCCGGGGTCGGTGAGCCGCTGCCCACGGCAGTCGTGCGGGCGATGCTGCTGCTGCGCGCCAACACCCTTTCGCTAGGCCACTCGGGCTGCCGGCCAGAGCTCATCGAGCGCCTGCTGGAGCTGCTGCGTCGGCGCATCCACCCGGTGGTGCCCGCGCAGGGCAGCGTCGGCGCCTCGGGCGACCTCGCGCCGCTGGCTCACCTCGCGCTGCCGATCATCGGCCACGGCGAGGTGGAGGTCGGGGGCGTGGTCAGGCCGGCGCGGGAGGCCCTCAAGGCCGCGGGGCTCGAACCGCTGGTGCTGGAGCCGAAAGAGGGCCTGGCCCTGCTCAACGGCACACAGATGATGAGCGCCATGGGTGCCCTGCTGCTGGCTGCGGCTGATCGCCTGGCGCGTACCGCGAGCGTGGCTGCAGCCATCTCCGTGGAGGCGCTGCGCGGTACGGTCGTGGCCTACTCGGCGGCATTGCAGTCGACGCGCCCGCATCCCGGCCAGGTCCAGACCGCGGCCGAGCTGCGCTGGCTGCTCCGCGACTCAGGCATCCAGGCCAGCCACCACGGGGACGACCATCGCGTGCAGGACCCGTACTCCCTGCGCTGCGTGCCGCAGGTCCACGGGGCGGCCCGAGATGCCCTCGACCACCTCCGTCGCGTGCTCGACATCGAGCTCAACTCGGCCACCGACAACCCGCTCGTGTTCCCTGAGGGCGGCGTCGTGCCCGAGGACGCGCTGGCCACGGGGCACGGTCTCGTCATCAGTGGCGGCAACTTCCATGGTGAGCCGGTCGCACTGGCGCTGGATCTCGCCAAGCTGGCCATCGCCGAGCTGGGCGCCATCAGCGAGCGACGCGTGGCCTTGCTGCTCGACCCCCGGCTCAACGACGGTCTGCCGGCCTTCCTGGGGGCTTCTTCGGGACTCGACTCGGGGCTGATGATCCTGCAGTACACCGCGGCTGCCCTGGCCTCCGAGTCGAAGACCCTGGCGCACCCGGCCTCAGCCGATTCGATCCCCACCTCGGCCAACCAGGAGGACCACGTCTCGATGGGCTCGATCGCCGCGCGCAACGCCATGCGCGTGCTGGAGCACACCGAGCGCATCGTGGCCATCGAGCTCATCTGTGCCTGCCAGGGGCTGGATCTTCGGCTCGACCTGCAGCCGCAGACCGCGCCCGGCGCGGGCGTGGCTGACGCGCACGCGCGGGTCCGCTCGGTCATCGACCGTCTGCGGGAGGACCGGGAGCCCGGGCCGGACCTCGAGGCCGCGTACCGGCTGGTGCACGACGCTGCACTGGTCGACCTGGCCGTGCCGCCATCGGCCGTGGGCACGTCGTGGCTGGGGCCCGACCCACGATGAGCCGGCGGGCGATCATCGGTCGAGGCCGACTGCTCACGATGTCCGGCGCGAGCACGGGCGCGACGGGCGCCATCGAGGGTGCCTGGGTGCTCGTGCTCCAGGACGGTCGCGTGCTGGAGGTGCGGGCCGGCAGGCTGCAGCCCGGCGATCCCGACGAGGTCGAGGATGTGGGCACCGCGCTGGTGACGCCTGGGCTGGTCGACTCGCACACGCACCTCATCTTCGCCGGGGACCGGAGCGACGAGGCCGCGGCACGGACGCGGGGTGAGCGCTACACCGGTGGCGGCATCCTGCGCACCGTCGCCGCGACGGTCGCGGCCGGCGACGATGAGCTGGTGCGGGACACGCGGCTGCGCCTGCTGGCAGCACGAGCGCAGGGCACCACCACCATCGAGGTCAAGTCGGGCTACGGGCTCGAGCCTGCCCAGGAGCACCGGTTGCTGCGGCTCATCGGTCGAGCCGCCGAGGGCCTGGCCGTCCGCGTCCGCCGGACGCATCTGGGAGCCCATGCCATCCCCGCCGGCTCTGACCCCGAGACCCAGCACGAGGCCATCATCGGGACGCTGCCCGAGCTGGCCGCCGAGGCGGACCACATCGACGTCTTCTGCGAGCCCCGGATCTTCGACCTCCGCTGGACACGCGCCATCGCCGAAGCGGGTGCGGCCAACGGGCTCCCGCTGAAGCTGCACGCCGACCAGCTCGAGCGCTCGGGCGGGGCGGTGCTCGGCGTGGAGCTGGGTGCGCTCTCGGTCGATCACCTCGAGCACATCACCGCGGCAGACGCAGCCGTGCTGGCAGGTTCGTCGACCGCGGCCACCATCCTGCCCGGGCCAGCGTTGATGCTGCGTGCGGGAACCCCGCCGGTACGGGCCCTCATCGACGCGGGGGCCACCGTGGCCGTGGCCAGCGATGCCAACGCCGGCACCTTCGGCGAATCCTCGATGCCGCTGGCCATCGGGCTCGCGACGATGCTCGGCTTCACCATCGACGAAGCCCTCTGGGCGGCCACCGCAGGTGGTGCCGGCGCGCTGGGGCTGGACGGGGAGATCGGCCGCGTGCTGCCCGGTGCCGCGGCCGACCTGGTGGCCTGGGATGCAGAGCATGAAGGGGCCTTCGCCCACCGTCTGGGGGGCGTGCGGCCAGCATGGACATGGTTCGGAGGGGAGACCGATGACTGAGACGTTCATGGGCGCGGGTGCGCCCACAGGCTCGAGCGAGGCAGTCGTGCTGGGGGCGGCCATGGCCAGCGTCTACCCCGATCGACATCCGCACGCCACGGCCGGACCGGCGGCCATCCGAGCCGCCTCGTGGCAGCTCTCCCGCTTTGCCGGCAACTACGACTTCGACCTCGAGGGACCCTTCGCCTCATGGCTGCGGCGGCTGGCGGACGGGGGCGACATCAACACGGTCCGTGCCGACGCCGAAGGCAACCGGCGGCGCATCACCAGCGCGGTCAGCGCCATCGTGGACCGGGGCGCCATGCCGCTCGTGCTCGGCGGCGACGATTCGGTGGCCGAGCCCTTCGTGGCCGGCTGGCGCGACCACGGGCCCATCACGGTCGTCCAGATCGACGCCCATCTCGACTTCCGCGACGAGGTCGGTGGTGAGCCTCATGGCTACAGCAGCCCGATGCGCCGCGCCAGCGAGATGGGCTGGGTCCGGCGCATCGTGCACGTCGGCCAGCGCGGCGTCGGCTCAGCGCGGATGACCGACGTGCAGGACAGCATCGAGGCCGGCAACGTCATCGTCCGGGCTCGCGAGCTGGCCCACGACGGTCCGGCTGCGGTCGCGGGTCGACTGCTCGAGAACGAGCGCTTCGTCATCGTCTATGACGTCGACGGCACCGATCCGGCCGACATCCCCGCGGTGCGTGCCCCGGTGCCGGGTGGGCCCGGGGCGGTCGTCGTGAGCGAGCTCATCGCCGCGCTCACGGACCGTGGGACCCTCGAGGGTCTCGTGGTGACCGAGTTCGAGCCCGAGCTCGACCCGACCGGAACCTCGGCCATGGCCATCGTGCGCATCCTCTGCCGCGCGCTCGAGGGTCGCCTCGGCCGTCAGCCGGCGTAGACCGCCAGCAACGCTTCGAAGCGATCGTCGAAGGCTGGTGCCGCCGCGCCCCGAGCGACCGCTGCTAATCACGCCAAGGGGCGACGCGGCCCAGGCCCGAGCCCGAGCGAAGCTCCTAGCAGGTGTCGCAGGCGTCGAGGAACGCGCGCGCCTGCTGCACGTCGCGGCCCATCTGGACGACGAGCTCGTCCACCGAGTCATAGCGGCGCTGTCCGCGCACGAAGGTGCAGAACTGCACGCGCATGCGCTGCCCGTAGAGGTCGTCGTGGCGGTCGAGCAGGTGCACCTCCATGAGGCGCACGCGACCCCCGAACGTGGGTTGCGTGCCGAGTGAGATGACCGCATCCGCGCGCTCGGTCGGCTCGAGCACGGCCGCTCCACCCCACGATGCCCGCGCGGCATAGATGCCGTCCGGCGGCAGAGCGACCGGCTGGCCGAAATCGAGATTGGCGGTGGGGTAGCCCAGCTCGCGCCCACGCTGCTCGCCGTGCACGACCGAGCCCACGAGCGCGAACGGCCGTCCCAGCAGCGTGGCGGCGGTCTTGAGCTGCCCCTCGGCCACGAGCTCGCGCGTTCGAGCGCTCGAGACACGCGCCCCACCCGAGTCCAGCGTGGGCGCCTCGACCAGCTCCCACTGGGCGGTCTTGCTCATCTCGCGCAGGACCGGCACCGTGCCGCCTCGATCGCGCCCGAAGGCCGAGACCCTCGTCATCACCAGGGCGGCCAGGTTGCGGCTGCCCCCGATGCGCTCGATGAACTCGTCTGCCGTGGTCCGACGGAAGACCTCGTCGAAGGTCTGCAGGACGACCAGACCACCGACGAGCCGGCCGATCCGCTCGATGCGCTCGCGGCGGTCCATGAGCATGTCCGGCGCTCGGCCGGCGACGACGGCATCGGGATGAGGGTCGAAGGTGACCACGGCTGGCATGGCGCCCGTCCTGCGGGCGGTGTCCTCGAGCACGCGGAAGACCTGTTGATGACCACGATGGACGCCGTCGAAGACGCCGACGGTGACGGCCAGCCGGGTGTCCCTTGGCAGCTGGTCGATGCCGCGGATGTAGTCGGTCATGCCGATCGCAGGTCCTCCGGGGTGACGAAGACCTTGTCAGGGTAGAGATGTCCCTTGGCCACGTGCGCAATGGCCGCGAGCGAGCCACGCTCGTCGAGCACACGCACGACATCCGCCTGCTCCAGGACCGCGGCCGGGTCCACCGGGCCGGAGATGGGACCGCGAACGCGGATGATCTGGCCGCGGCTGATGGCTTCGCGGTCCGCGTCCGGAACCCGCACCATGGGCAGGTGATCGAGGCCGGCGTCTGGTGAGAGCAACAGCGACTCGAGGTTCCCGGCGGCCAGCTCGGTGCGCACGCGCTCGAGCGGATGCGCGGACTCGATGTCGAAGGGCCCGCTGGCGGTGCGGGTGAGCGCGCCGAGATAGGCGCCGCAGCCCAGCTGTTGGCCGAGGTCCCGGGCCAGCGCCCGGATGTAGGTGCCGGCGCTGCAGTGGACCTCCAGCACGGCCATGGGCCTGTCGGGATCAGCGGTGTCCCACTCGGCCAGCATCAGGGCATGGATGGTCACGTGGCGGGCGGCGATCTCGGGCTTCTCGCCTCCCCGAGCGAGCTCATAGGCGCGCTTGCCACCGACGTGGACGGCCGAGTGATCGGGCGGCACCTGCTTGATCGGGCCTCGGAAGCCGGCCAACGCGGCTTCGACCGCGGCACGCTCGGGCGGGGGCCGCTCGCCAGGCGTCATCTGCCCATCGATGTCGTCGGTGCTGGAGCTGGCACCGAAGACGACCGCGGCGCGATAGCGCTTGGCATCGGTGCGGTGGTACTCCACCATGCGCGTGGCGCGGCCGACGAATACCGGCAGCACGCCCATGGCGAAGGGGTCGAGCGTCCCACCGTGGCCCACGCGGCGCACGCCGGTCAGCCGCCGGATGGTGTCGATGATGTCGTGCGAGGTGGGGCCGGCCGGCTTGGAGACGACGAGGATGCCGTCGATGCGGGGACCGTCGTCACGGCGGCGACGTCCCATCAGGCGGCAGAAGGCTCGTCGAGCAGGCGCTGAGCCAAGCCGAGGACCGCCTCTCGGGCAGCGGCGAACGAGCCCTCGTACGAGGCTCCGGCAGCACGCGGGTGGCCGCCACCGCCGAAGGCCCCGGCCAGCTTCGTGGCGTCGACACCGTCGTCGCGCGTGCGGATGGAGATGCGCGTGGACTCGCCGAGGTCCTTGAAGAGGATGGCCACGTCCGCGGTCGCCGACTGCGCAAGCAGGTCGATGAGGCCCTCTGCGTGCTCCTCGGTCGCGCCCGCAGCCTGGTAGTCGTCGAGGCTCACGACCGACCACGTGACCCGCCCATCCGCGGCCGTCTCGAGACGTGCGAGCGCACGTCCGAAGAGCCGCAGCTGAGCGTTGGGCTTCGTGCGGTAGATGCGCCGAGCGATCGCGGGCAGCTCGGCCCCAGCAGCCACCAGCTCGGCGGCGACGCGAAGCGTGCGAGGAGTCGTGTTGGAGTGGGCGAAGTTGGCCGTGTCGAACACGAGCCCCGCGGTGAGCAGCTGGACGACGTCGCCGTTCGCAGCATCGAAGCCGAGGCCCAGGGCCGGCAGCAGCAGGGCCACCTGCTCGCAGGTCGCGGCCGACTCCGGGTCGACCCAGGCCGTACCTTGCTGGCCGCGGTTGGAGAGGTGGTGGTCGATGTTGACGATCGGTACCCGGCCGAACAGCTCGGCGTTGTCGCGCGCGATGGCACCGGTACGGGCGACGTCCCCGTCGCAGACGACGATGAGATCAGGGTCGAGGTCGGTGCTGATGGCGGTGCGGGCCTGCTGCGCGCCGGGCATGAAGTCGTACATCTCCGGCACCGGATCGGCGAACGCGGTCTCGACGTGAGCACCAAGCGACTCGAGGGCGAGGGCGATGCCGAGGGCGGCGCCGATCGCGTCGGCGTCAGGGCTCTCATGGCCGGTCGTGAGCACGCGCTTCCCGGCCAGGAGTGCGGCGGGCACCGATGCCGGGACCGCGGCCAGGTCCGCCGGCAGCAACGAGCGCATCTCCTCAGCGGCCACGGCGCTTCCTGGCTTTGCGCAAAGACACTCGATCGACGCGCCGGCGATAGCCCGCCGGCAGCGGGTCCTCCACGACCCCGTCGGCGGACGGATCGTTGAACGAGGTCGGCGTGGGCAGGTCGGGCGCGTCAACGGCAGGCTCGTCGACACGCTCGCCGCTGCCCTGGAGCTCCGCTTCCACCTGGTCCAGCAGCCGCATCACCCGCGTGCCCCGTTGCGCGCTGTCGTCCTCGCGCAGGTGCAGCTCCGGGATGCGCTTGAGGTGCAGCCTGCCGAGGTTGTGGCGCACGAAGGGCATGGCCCGCCCCAGCGCCGCCATCGTGGCCTTGCGCTGTGGTTCATCGCCGATGACCGAGGCGTAGACGGTCGCGTGCCGGAGGTCCGGCGTCGTCTCCACGCTGGTGATGGTCACGAAGCCCACGCGTGGGTCGTGCACCTCGCGCTGGATGACGGCGCTGATCTCTTCCTGCAGGAGATGGTCGATGCGCCGGGTGCGCTCGCTCACCGCTTACCTCGTGACGGCCCGCGCGATGGTCTCGGTGGTGAAGGACTCGATGACGTCGTACTCCTCGAAGTCGTGGAAGCCCGCGAGCGCGATACCGCACTCGAGATTGGCCGTGACCTCGCGCACGTCGTCCTTGAAGCGGCGAACCGAGTCGATCCGGTCCGTGGCGACGAGCTGGCCGCCCCGGTAGACGCGCGCGCCGCCGCGGACGATGCGCCCATCGGTGACGTAGCTGCCCGCGACCTGCTTGCTCTTGCCCACGCGGAAGACCTGACGCACCTCGGCGCGGCCCTGGACCGTCTCCACGATCTCCGGCTCGAGCATGCCCGCGAGGGCCGCCTCCATGTCCTCGGTCAGCTTGTAGATGATGTCGTAGAGGCGGACCTCCACACCTTCGGCCTCGGCCATCTGCTTGGCCGTGCCGGCGATGCGCACGTTGAAGCCGACCACCACGGCATCGGACGCGGCCGCGAGGTTGATGTCGTTGTTGGTGATGTCGCCGGTGCCCTCGAGCAGGAAGTTGAAGCGCACTTCGTCGGTCTGGATCTGCTCCAGGGCGTGGACGACGGCGCCGAGCGATCCCTGCACGTCCGACTTGAGGACGATGCGCAGCTCCTTGGTCTGGCCCATCTGCACCTGGCGGTACAGGTCCTCGAGGGTGGCGTGTCCCTGGGCCTCCGACGTCGCGGCGGCGGCGAGCTTGCGTTGCTCGACCATGCTGCGCGCGACCTTCTCGCTCTCCACGACGCGCAGGATGTCGCCGGCCTCGGGTACCTCCGAGAGTCCGAGCAGGACCGCCGCGGACGAGGGGCCCGACGACTTGATGCGCTTGCCCGTGCTGTCCTCGAGGGCGCGGGCCTTGCCGTAGGCATTGCCCACGACGACCGCATCACCCTGCCTGAGCGTGCCGGTGCGCACGAGGATCGTGGCCACCGGGCCGCGACCGCGATCGAGCTCCGCTTCCACGACGGTGCCGATGGCCGGACGATCGGGGTTGGCCACGGGCTCCACGTTGGCGTCCGAGGTGAGCAGGATGGTCTCGAGCAGATCGTCGAGCCCGTCGCCGGTCTTGGCGCTGACGGGCACGAGCGGCACCTCGCCGCCGAACTCCTCGATGATGATGCCGCGCTCGGAGAGCTCGGTCTTGACCCGGTCCGGCTTGCCGTCGGGCAGGTCCATCTTGTTGAGGGCCACGACGATGGGCACGCCGGCCGCCTTGGCATGATCGATGGCCTCGAGGGTCTGGGGCATGATGCCGTCGTCTGCGGCCACGACCAGGACGGCGATGTCGGTGACCTTGGCGCCACGCGCACGCATGGCCGTGAAGGCCTCGTGACCGGGGGTGTCGAGGAAGACGATGCGCCGGTCGTTGACCACGGCCTCGCTGGCACCGATGTGCTGGGTGATGCCACCGCGCTCGCCCTGGGCCACGGTCGTCTCGCGGATGGCGTCGAGCAGGCTGGTCTTGCCGTGGTCGACGTGACCCATGACGGTGACGATGGGAGCGCGCTCCTCGACCTTGTCCGCGTCGGGCTCGGCGAAGACGTCGTCGTCCTTGGCCGCCGGCGCCTTCTCGGCCTCGACTTCCTCGTCGGTCGTCGCGGCGGGCCCACCCTCCGCGACCTGGAAGCCGAGCTCCTCGGTCACGAGGGCCGCGGTGTCACGGTCGATGGTCTGGTTGATGGTGGCGAAGATCCCGCTGCGGATGAGCTCGCGGATGACGTCCGCCGAGTTGATGCCGATGTTCTCGGCCAGCTCCTTGACGGTGATCGACTCGGGGATCTCGACGGCACCCCTGGTCGCGGGATCCGCCACCTGGACCGTGGACTGGACCTTGTCGTTGCGCTTGCGCGGCTTCCGGGGTCCGCGTCGTCCGCGGGTCCCGCTGCGGCTACGAGCCATGGGTGCCTCCTGTGATCGTTGCAGGAGCCCCGTGTTCGGCCATGGCGCCGAAGGCCGCCATGTCGCCGTGCTCCAGTCGTGCTGTCATGTCTTGCGGTAGTCGTGTTCGTAGTGCGCGCTGCAGCGACGAGCGCTTGAGCGCGGTCTCCCAGCAGGAGCCATCAGCACAAAGATAGGCCCCTCGGCCCTCCAGCGTGCCGGAGGGGTCGGTGATGACCGAACCATCCGGGCGGCGCACGAAGCGCAACAGGGCGGCCTTGTCCCGACGCGTTCGGCAGGCGACACAGGTTCGCACAGGAACGTGTCGCGCCTCGGCGGCGGCGGGGCCCGCTACTGGGTCACCTCCGTCGACTCGTCGGCCACGGCCTCGGAGGCCGCACCATCGTCCACGTCGGGCTCCTCGTCTGTCTTCGGCTCCTCTGCCGCGGGCGCATCGGCGGGCTGCTCGGCAGGGCCGGGTGCGGCCGCCTCCTGAGCGATCGTGGCTTCCGGCGATCCGGGCGTCTCCGCGACGGCTTCCGGCTGCGCCGGATCGCTCACCGCTGCGTCTGCGGCGGC
>JBFLKP010000281.1:0-3148 GCA_040883225.1 Candidatus Limnocylindrales bacterium
ACCGAGCCCATGGTCAGGCCGGCGATGAAGTAGCGCTGGAAGACGATGAAGATGACGATCGTGGGAATGCTGGCGATGACGGCCATAGACGCCTGGTTGGCCCAAGCCACGTTGTACTGGCCCTGCAGCGCGCTGATGCCGGCCATGATCGTTTTGGCCTCCTCGCTACGTGTGAGCACCAGGGGCCACAGGAAGTCGTTCCAGATCCAGGTGAACTGGAGCGTGGCCAGGACCGCCAGGGCTGGCAGCGACAGCGGCACGATGATGCGGAAGAGCACGGACCATTCGCCGGCACCATCGACGATGGCGGCCTCGCGCAGGCCGGACGGCAGCGCGGACATGAAGTTGCGCATCAGCAGCGTGGTGATGGCCAACCCGATGCTCATGTGGATGAGGATCATGGGGTAGACCGTGTCGTAAAGGGCCGGTATCACCTCGAAGCCAAGGATCTCGACGGGTGCGTTGAACATGCGGAAGAGCGGGATCAGCATGCCTTGCGGAGGGAAGAACATGCCCGCGATGACGACGAGGAAGAGCAGCTCCGCGAAGGGGAAGCGGAAGTGGCTGAAGACGTAGCCCAGGAGCACGCCGCCCAGCACCGAGAGGAACGTCGCCGGGATCGTGACCAGGAAGCTGTTGAGCAGGTAGCGCGGGGTGGGCGTGTCGGTCCAGACATCGAAGTAGTTCTGGAGCGTGGCGGCCTCCGGGATGTGCCACACGCCGCGGGCGGAGATCTCGGCGTTGGACATGACCGATGTCATGAGCACGCCGATGATGGGCGCGGCGTAGATCACCAGCAGGGCCAGGATGAAGCCATGAAGCACGAACGAGCGGTGAAGCGGGCGCTCGCGCTGGTCGTCCCCGCTGACCGTGACGCCGTGCCCGCTAGCCATAGATCCGCTCCGAAGCACGCGACTGCCGGAAGTAGACGATGACGACGATGATGGCCAGCGCGAAGAGAGCCGTCGCGATGGCCGCGCCGTACCCCAGCTGATACGAGCGGAAGGTCTTCTCGTACATGTACATGGCCAGGTTCGAGGACATGTAGAACGGCCCGCCCCTGGTCAGCACGAAGACGATGTCGAAGCCCTTCAGCGTGTTGATGACCGCGAGCGTGATGACCACGATCGACGCCGGGCGCAGCAGGGGCACGATGATGCGGGTGAACTGCTGCCGGGCGCTGGCGCCATCGATGGCGGCAGCCTCGAGCAGGTCCCTCGGCACGGTCGTGAGCGCGGCCAGGTAGAGGATCAAGGCCAGCGCCGTCTGCTGCCAGCACCAGGCCAGGATGACCGCGATGAGGGCGGTTTCCGGATCACCCAGCCACGCGCGCGTCAGGTCATCGAGGCCAAGCCCTTCCAGCACGGAGTTGATGAGGCCCCAGTTGGGCTGGTAGATCCAGGTCCAGACCTGCCCCACGACGACGAGCGAGAGCGTGATGGGCAGGTAGAAGGCCGACTTGTAGAGGCGGCTGCCGCGCAGCGGCCGGTCGAGCAGGACCGCCAGCAGCAGCCCCAGGACCGTGGGCACCGTCACGGCCACGACGAGCCAGATGGCGGTATTCTCGAACGAGCGGATGAAGTTGGGGTCCGACAGCAGTCGGCTGAAGTTGTCGAGGCCGATGAACTCCGGGTCCGAGAGCCCGTTCCACTCGGTCAGGCTGTACCACATGGACTGCGCCAGCGGCCAGAGCACGAAGATGGCGAAGAAGGCCAGTGGCCCAGCGGCCATGAGGAACAGCGAGATGCGGCTACCGCGTGTCATGCGCCGGTTCCCGCAGTCACGTCTGCTCGCATGTCCTCTCCGGAGTCGATGGTAGTCGGCTGTGAGAGCGTCGATGCCGGGATGGAATCCCACCCCGGCATCGAGAGGAGTGCGTCGCAAGCCGTCAGCGACCCGCGGCGCCCTCCGGGTAGCTACTACTCGAACGTCGCGGCGATCTCCGCCTCGGTCCTCTCGAGGAGGCCGGGGATGTCGCTCTGATCGTTGATGAACTGCTGGAACATGGCCAGGCCGATCACGGCGGCCGCGTCCGGGGTGGTCAGGTCGTAGTTGAAGTTGTAGGTCTCGGCCGCGGCCGCGACTTCCGCGGCTCGCTTGATGATGTTGTCCACCTGCGACATGTCGGAGGTGATGTTGGTGGGGATGTTGCCCTGCACCTTGGACCAGGCCAGCTGCGCCTCGGGCTTCGCCAGGTAGGCCAGCATCTCCATGGCCCCCTCGGAGTTAGCACCTTCGGCGGCGATGACCCAGCCGTCGACGGGCCCGACGACGGCGGTCGGCACACCCTCGTCGATGACGGGGAACTCGAAGAAGTCGTAGTCGACCTCTGAGACGAAGCCGTTGCCGTTGACGTAGCCCATGAACCAGGAGCCATGGAGGTCCATGGCCGCCTCCCCATTGACCACCTGGTCGGCAGCGTCGGTCCAGACCATGCTGTTGATGGTGGCGCCGTCGGTGAAGCAACCGGCGTCGAAGAGCTCCTTCCACAGCTCCATCGCCCGCACGACCTCGGGGTCGGTGTACGAGGCCTCGCCCGCCATCAGCTGGGCGCGGTACTCGGCGCCGGCCGTGCGCAGGAGGAGGTAGTCAAGGTAGAACTGTGCCGGCCAGCCGTCCTTGGCACCCAATGCGATAGGCACGATGCCGGCCGCGCTGAAGGTCTCGCAGGCACCCTTCAGCTCGTCCCACGTGGTCGGGACCTCGACGCCGTTGTCGGCGAAGAGCTTGGGGTTATAGAACACGGGCGCGATGTGGAAACCGAACGGCAGCAGGTACTTCTGGCCGTCGTAGGTCACGGCGGACTCGATCATGCCCGCCCCGAACTGCTCGTCGAGGCCGTTCGCGGCCCACATCTCGTCGATGGGCGCAAGCATGCCGTTCTCGACCTGGAAGGCCGTGCGAGCGCCGGCCCAGTTGTTGTGCGCATCCGGCGGGTTGCTGCCGGCGAGCTGGACGAGGATGCCGGTCTTGAAGTCCTCGTGACCGACGTCCACGAAGCTGACGGAGTAGCCCGTCTCGGCCTCGAAGTCGGCCAGGATCTCCTGGAGCCCGGCCCCGCCGAGCGCGGCGTCGAAGTAGTGCATGACGACGACCTCGTCGTCCTGCGCGGCGGCCATGCCCGGCAGGGCGGCTGCCGCCAGCGCCA
>JBFLKP010000282.1:0-2609 GCA_040883225.1 Candidatus Limnocylindrales bacterium
ACTGAGTGCCCACGCTCCCGAGAGCCACACGGCCAGCACCGCCACGAACGTGAGCAGCAAGCCCCCACGGATGATCCACATCGCGTCGATCCGAGCGGCCGCCGGCATCGACATCACCGCCCGCCCCGTGATCATGCCCGCGATGAACGCCGAGATCGTCAGCGTGGCGTCGGCCAGTGACTCGCCCGTCTGCGCCGCCACCAGCGAGCCACCCCACACCACGACGAAGAACTCCAGCCCGATGACCGACACCGTCAGCGACCACGGCAGCCAGTAGGCCCGCGGCAGCCGCGCCAGCGCTTGCCCCTCCGCCGCCACCGGGGCAGCCGAGCGCGACCACACCAACAGCGCCGCCAGCAACGCCAGCACCGGCACGACCACGAACTGCCACTCGAACCCGATCGCCGCCCCGACCGCGATGGCCACCGGCGCCATCAGCTGCGAGGCCTTGGCCACGAACGCCGCTCGCGTCAGCTGCAGCCGCGCCGTCGCGCCCCCGCCCGCCCCGAGCGTGTGATTCACGTGTCCGAACACCGCTCCCGCACCCAGGCCCACGCCCAGCGACGCGGCCAGCGTAACCGCCGCCGCCGGCGCCCACGCCAACAGCATCAGCGAGAGCGCCAGCAGTCCCATCGCTGCGAGGTGCACCCGCCGCACGCCGACCAGCCCGTCGAACCGCTCCCCGGCCACGCCGGCCACGATCATGCCCACGGCCATCGCGGACGAGTGCAGCCCGGCCTCGGTCTCCGACAGCGACAAGGCTGCCGCGATGAATGCGGCCGACGCGCCCACGACGTAGAAGCTGTAGCTGACCGCGGCCTGGTCGATGTAGGCACGCCGAACCGCCGGCCGCGCGGCATGGGTGGTGCTCACGCCCCGACCCTACGCTTCATCCACACCCGCTCGCAGGGCCACAAGTCGCCGATAAGCGAGCAGGGAGCTCGTACCGGGTGCGGCTCGTCATCGTGGGCCCCATGACCACCGCAGACGAGCCCCTGGTCGAGACGGCCCCGGTCGAGGACATCCTCAGCGCCATCGAGTCGGCGGACCTCCAGGCCCCCTGGGAGGAGATGGCACCGGACCTCCGTGTCGCCCTCCCCCGCCGCCGACAGCTGCCCGTCGGGCCGGACGAGCTGGTGTCGCACACCTACGCGCCGGGCATCGAGACGGTGCTGGGCCTCGACATCGGCCCGGCCATGCTCTTCGTCCCGCCGCAGCAGCTGGACACGTGGGAGGTGACGGCAGCGGAAGCCTTCGAGCGTGCGCTCGACAACGTCCGCGAGCGGGTCGCCGCCCGCAAGCAGTTCGCCCTCGTCCACGAGCGCATCGCGGACGTGCCCACGCTCGCCTTCCAGTCACGAGAGGGCTGGGCCTCGCAGCTGCTGCTCCTGCCGGACGAGCTCGTGCGCGTCTTCGGCGATCGCAACGGCCTGGTCCTCGCGCCCATGCGGGACCTCGTCATCCGCCTCCCGCTCGGCGTCGAGCGCGAGTTCGCCCATTGGCTCCTCGACGAGTTCGCCGAGATCGACATGAACGCGCTCGACCTCCCGCCTCTGGCCCTCGTGGACGGCCAGCTCCGTCAGGCGGTTGGCGTACCAGCGTCGCTCCGGAGGACCGCCGCCACACACTAGCCGCTCTATAGCATCGATGCTATATTCCGAGCCGTCGGCGTGACCCGACAGCAAGGCTTCGACGTCCGCGTCGCACCGCACGTGCTCGAGTCCATCGACGACGCGCGAGACCCTCGCCAGCCAGCGGCGTTCTTCGACGCTGTCGACCGTCTTGCTCGCCACGGCACACGTGCACCTGGAGCAAAGAAGCTCAAGGCGCTCGACCTCTGGGAGATACGTTTCAGGGACTCGCGCGCGTTCTTCACCTCGGTGCCAGGCAAGCGTGTCATCGCCGTCGGCGCTGTGACGTCCAAGAAGTCGCGGAGGCTGCGGACGTCGCGTCTGAGAACGATCGAGCACCAAGTCCAACGTTGGCGGCGGCAACTGGAGATCGAAGGATGAGATGGGAAGAAATCCGTGAGGAGTGGCTCGCTCGCCCGGGCTTTCGGGAAACCCTCGACCGGGAGTACCCCTATCGCGAGCTAGCGCTGGAGATCGGCGATCTCCGGGTAGGGCTGGATATGACGCAGACCGAGTTCGGGCGCCTTGTCGGGGTGCCGCAGTCCACCGTCGCGCGTCTCGAGTCGGGCAGACAGGCGCCGAGCGTCGCGACCCTCAAGCGCATCGCCAAGGCCACCGGCACTGAGCTGGTCATCGAGTTCCGTCGCCGCAAGCGGGTGCGCCCAGCGAAGTCAGGTAAGACCACAGCATCATCCGCCAGTGGCGAGCGCACAGCTAAGCCGATGGCTGCGGCAGCCAACCACGACTGACCAAGGAGGGAACGACCGATGAACCACGACGAGGCTGTCCGCCTGGCGGTCTATCGGGGCTACGTCAGCGACGGCCGGCCACCGAGCATCGAGGTGATGGCCGTCCAGTTGGCCCTCAGCGCCGACGCGGTTCGCGACGCGCTCCACTCCCTGCAGCTGGCTCGTCACGTCGTGTTGCGCGACGACGAGATCATCATGGCCCATCCCTTCGCCAGCATCCCGCTCGGCT
>JBFLKP010000004.1:0-3077 GCA_040883225.1 Candidatus Limnocylindrales bacterium
CGTCGCAACACCTTCCTGACCCCGGGCCAGGTCGGCATCCAGCACATCGACGGACCCGGCCTCAAGACGTACGACAACATCATCTACGGCGAGCGCCGCAAGCAGAACAACAACCCGACCACCAGCTGGGAGGGCTATCCCGAGGGCATCGTCCGGGACAACCGCTACTACTGGATCAACAACGACGGGTCCACGCCAGGCCCCTGGTTCCACAGCGGCTCGTCGCTCACGGTGCAGAACAACGTTCGCGACTCGTCCATCGATCCAGCCAGCCTGGTGGTCAAGCTCGACTGAGCCACCGGAAACGGCCGGCGGGGCAGCTTGAGGCCCCCGCCGGCACGCAGGGTTGCGCGCTGTCAACACGCGTTCTCCGGCTTTCGTGGGCAGTTGCGAAGAGGAACGTATACTTTGCCTCCCGTTGACCTGGAGAACCGTGGAACTCTCTGCTCTGCTTGACTTCCTGCGCTCGTACAAGTGGCTGATCGGAAGCGCGATCTTCGTCGCCGCCGTCCTCGCAGCCCTTGTGTCTTCGACGCTGCCGCCCACCTACACCGCATCGGCTCGACTCGTCGTCGGCCCCACGCTCGGGGCCGATGTCAGCGACTACGACCAGGTCCTCAGCTCGCAGGCGCTGGCGCGCACCTATCAGCAGGCAGCGACCACCAACGGCATGGCCGCACGAGTCATCGACGATCTCGGCCTGGACGAGACGCCGGAGGACTTCCTCGAGAACGTCCGCGCCGTGACCGAGGAGGACTCGTCCGTGCTCACCATCGAGGTCGAGAACGGCGACGCCGACCTGGCCGCGGCCATCGCGAACGCCATCGCCGACGACCTCATCGCCTCCTCGGCCAGCCTCCAGGGACGCGATCCGGAGGTCACCGCGCTGCTGCAGGAGCAGACGGCGACGCTGCGAGAGCAGATCGCCGACATCGACGCCCGGGCGGCCGAGCTCTCGGCGCTGGTCGTGCCGACGGCGGAGCAGGTCGCGGAGCTCGCCGAGCTGCAGGACCGCGCCGTCGCCTCTCGCCAGACGCTCTCGAGCCTGCTCCAGAGCTTCATCGCCACGAGCGCCAGCGGCGTCTCCGTGCTGGACGAAGCGGTCGCGCCTCCACGGCCCAGCTCACCCCAGCTGGTGCTCAACATCATCGTGGCCATGATCCTGGGCCTGGTCCTTGGCCTTGCCATCGCCGCGGTCCGCCGGACCCTCGATGATTCGATCAGGACCGAGGACGATGTGCGCATCGCGCTCGGCGTCCCGCTCCTCGGAGACATCGGCGATATCCCCTCGTCGAAGGGGCCCAAGGCGGCCAGCCGGCTGGTCATGGCCAGCGGTCGAGACTCAGCATCGGCCGAAGCCATCAGATCGATCCGCACCAACCTCGAACACGCCAGCCCCGACCGGCCCATCGGGAGCGTCCTCGTCACCAGCCCTGGGCCCGGCGACGGGAAGTCCACGATCGCGGCGAACCTGGCCATGGCCTTCGCGCAGACGGGTCGGCCGACGATCCTGGTGGACGCGAACCTGCGCAACCCGGCCGTGCACGAGATGTTCGGAGTGCCCAACGAGACCGGCCTCGCGACCTACCTCGGGTCGGACCTCTCGTGGTCACCGGCTCTGCTGCGCAGCACGGATACGCCCTTCCTGCGCGTCTTGCCCAGCGGACCGGTCCCGCTCAATCCCGCCGACCTGCTCGGCGCCGGCAGGGCTGGCCACCTGCTACGAGAGCTCCGCAGAGGCGGCGACATCGTCGTCGTCGACAGTCCCCCGCTCGAGAGCGTGAGCGATGCGGCCATCCTGGGCGCCGCGGTCGAGACCTCGATCATGGTGCTGGACAGAGGTCGGACGAGGGAAGAAGACGCTCTCGCTTCTCAGGCAGCGCTGGGCCGCGTCGGGGGCAAGCTCGCCGGTGTGGTCCTCAACCGCCGCGGACGTGGGCGGGCCGGCAAGCCCGTGTCGCGTCGAGCCGGAGGACGATCCGCTCCGCCCGAGCCGGCCCTGGTCGGCACCTCCGCGCCCGCAGATCCGGCCTACGTCATCACATCCCCCTCCCCCCGCGATGGCTCGGTCAAGCCCGGCGAAGCGGCTGAGGAGCGGCGCTAGGCCAGCGAACACTTCGATGGCCGGCCGGGACCCGACGATCGCGCTGCCCGACCTCGACACCCGCTCGGGTCTCGCGCTGGTGGGCGCTGCGGCCGGTGGCGTGGCTGCGGCAGCGGCCGTGATCTCGCCCCTCGCAGCGGTCGGCATCATGGCCGTCTCGGCGACGATGCTGCTGCTCGCGCTTGGCCAGGGCGTCGTGCCGCTGTTCCACGGGCTGCTGGCGATCGCGCTCGTGGGCTACACCTTCCTCAACCGTGGTTTCGCGCATGTCGGCGCGGGCGGCGTGTTCGTGAGCGAGCTCGTCGTGGCCATCGCGCTCTTCGCCATCCTGGCTCGTGTCTGGCATACCCGTCTCGGCGTCGGCCACCTGGCCATCGCCCTGTTCATGGCCTGGGGTGCCCTGCGCACGTTCCCCTACCTCGGCGAGCACGGCATCGACGCCTTCCGCGACGGCGTGGCCTGGGGCTACGCCATCATCGCCATCGCCCTGTCGATGACGATGACCCGAGGCACGTTCGGTCGGGCCGTCGAGTGGTATCGGCGACTCGCGCCCGCGCTCGTGTGGTGGGTCCCGGTCGCGGTCATCCTTTCTCGGGTCTACGGAGACGCCATCCCGACCTTTCCGGGCGCCGAAGTCCCGATCCTGTTCGTCAAGCCCGGAGATGCCGGCGTGCACCTCGGCGGCATCGCGGCGTTCATGCTGGTGGGACTGTTCGGCTCGCCAGCGCGTCGCGCGCTCGTCACCATCATCACCTGGGTCGGCTGGTTCATCTCGCTCGGCCTCGTCTCGGCCCTGAATCGCGGTGGGATGCTGTCAGCGGCGATGGCCGGATTGTCGCTCTTGTTCGTCCGCCGGCTGAGCCCGCTGCTCATGGCTGGCGCCCTCGCGCTCGGCGTCCTGGCCCTGGGTTGGCTGGTGAACCAGCAGCTGAGCATCGGCGGCGAGCGTGAGCTGTCGTTCCAGCAGATCACC
>JBFLKP010000283.1:0-3224 GCA_040883225.1 Candidatus Limnocylindrales bacterium
AATGGCCCTTGAGCGCACGCGGTGGCACTGTGGCATAGTGTTCGTATGAACGGAACTTTTAGACATGCCTGAAAGCCCAGCCCATGGAGGCCCAGGCGTTTCCGAGGTCACGGAGCTCGTGGGTGTGTGGTTCAGCTCACTGGGTGTGCCCCGCTCGAGCGGACAGATCTTCGGCTATCTCATGGCCTGCGACCCGGCCGAGCAATCCGCCGGCGATATCGCCGCCGGCATCGGCATGAGCCGCGGGTCGGTCAGCACCGGCGCCCGCATGCTCGTGCGGCTGGGAGCCATCGAGGAACGCCACCGGGTGGGCGATCGTAAGACCTACTACCGGCTCACCCCGGGCTGGTGGGTCCAGGCGGCGACGACCAAGATGTCCGGGTTCGACCGCCTTGCCGACGAGGCCAGACGTATCCGGGCCGCCGGCAGCGTGACGCGCACCGACGGCCTCGACGAGCTCATCGCCTTCTCGGAGTTCTGGAGCGAGGAGATCCCCAAGCTCCGTGAGCGCTGGGAGCGGCAACGACGCGACGAGAAAGAGGGAACATGACCACCATCGAAGGTGCCGCCCCCATCAAGACCGAGGGGCTCACCAAGCACTACGGGGACGTGAAGGCGCTGGTCGAGCTGGATCTCGAGGTCCAGCGCGGCGAAGTCTTCGGATTCCTCGGCCCCAACGGCGCGGGCAAGACCACCACCATCCGCAGCCTGCTGCACTTCCTGTTCCCGACCGCAGGCTCCGCCAGCGTGCTAGGGCTGGACGTGGCCACGCACGCGGTGGAGGTGCGCAGCCGCGTGGCCTACGTGCCTTCGGAGTACTCGCTCTACCCCAAGCTCACCGGCGCCGAGAACCTGACCTACCTGGCCAACCTGCGCGGGGGCGTGGACGCCACCTATGTCAACGAGCTGGCCGAGCGCCTCGAGGTCGACCTGACCCGCAAGGTCGGCGACCTCTCCACCGGCAACAAGCAGAAGGTCGGGCTCATCCAGGGCTTCATGGGCAAGTCCGAGCTGGTCATCCTCGACGAGCCCAGCACCGGCCTCGATCCGCTCATGCAGCAGGAGCTTCAGGCGCTCATCCGAGAGGTGCGCGAGGACGGCCGCACGGTCTTCCTCTCCAGCCACAGCCTCGCGGAGGTCGAGCGCGTCGCCGATCGCGTGGGCATCCTGCGACACGGGCACCTCGTGGTGGTGGAGCCGCTCGATACGCTCAAGCGCAAAGCCATCCGCCGCATCGACCTCGAGTTCGATGAGCCCGTGGAGTCGTCCGTCTTCGAGGGCATCGAGGGCGTGCACGCCGCTGAGACCAGGGGCAACACCGTGGTCGTCTCGTTCGAGGGCTCGGTCAATGCGCTGCTGCGTGCCGCGCTCGACCACAATGTGGTCAACGTCAACAGCCGCGAAGCCGATCTCGAACAGATCTTCCTGACGTACTACATGAATGGCGCTCCCGATGCTGCGTAACCGTCTGCTCGGCAACGTCTTCAGCAAGGCGGTCCGTGACTGGCTGACGTGGACGGTCATCGCCGTCATCGCCCTCTGGCTGCTGGCCGCGATGTACGTCGCGGTCATGAGCTCGTCGGGCGACGCCTACGTGACCATGCTGGAGGACTTCCCCGAAGCGCTAGCGGCCATCTACGGCACCCAGGACGGCACCCCCGCCGGCATGGCCCTCACGGGCATGTACTCGCTGATGGCGCCGATCGTGCTGTTGGCCTACGCCATCGGGCTGGGCTCGTCCGCGGCGGTCGGCGAGGAGGAGAGCAAGACGCTGCCGGTGCTCCTTTCGAGCCCGCTCCGCCGCCGCTCGATCCTCGTGGCCAAGACGGCCGTGGTGGTCATCGGCGTGCTCGTGGTCATCGCGGGCATGTGGTTGGGCATCGAGGTCTCGGCCGCGCTCTTCGGCCTGGACCTGTCGGGCCACGACCAGCTCGCGCCGGCGATCCAGCTCATCGGCCTGGTCCTGCTGTTCGGCGCCCTGTCGCTCGGCGTCAGCGCAGCCACGGGGGTCTCGGCCCTGGGTGTCGGCGTGGCTGCCGGCCTCGCGCTCGTCTCCTACTTCATCACCACCTTGCTGCCGGTGGTCGAAGAGCTGGCGGACGTGGCCAAGCTCACGCCCTGGTACCTGTACACGGGCGCGGAAGCGCTCTACGAGGGCCTCGACCCGGTCCTGCTGGTGATCGCCTTGGGCATCGCCGTGGTGTTCTTCGCTGCGGGTGCCTATCGACTCGATCGCCGGGACCTGAAGGGATAGTCCGATGACCGCCACCTCCATCCCGGGCGTGCGCTCCTGGCAGCGCCTCGCCCTCACCAACACGCTGACCAAGGCCATCGCCGACCGCATGCTGCTGGTCGTAGTCGCCGGCCTGGCCATGGGTGCCATGAACCTGCTCATGGGTCCGATGTACCTCGCGCTCGAGGACGTCCTCGCCGAGATGATCAGCCAGATGCCGGAGGAGCTCTTCGCCATCGCCGGAGGCGTCGACATGGCCACCGCGACCGGCTGGTACACCGGTGAGATGTACTCCATCCTGGTGCCGTTCGTGCTCATGTTCGTGGCCGCCTCGTCGGCCGCCCGAGCCTTCGGCGGCGAGATGGAAGCCGGCACCCTGGGCCTGGTCATGTCCACGCCCACCCGACGTACGCGCATCGCGGCCGACAAGGTCGTGGCCATGGTCTTCCACGTGCTGGTCGCCTCGGGCATCATCGCGCTGCTGACCTACGTGGGCATCCTGCTCGCAGGCATCGACATCGGCTTCGAGCAGGTGCTGGCCATCCACCTGATGGTCACGCTCCTCTCGGTCTTCGTCGGCGGCATCGCCATGGTCAGCTCGATCATCAGCGGTCGCGGCGTGCTGGCCATCCTCGTGGCCATGCTCGCGGCCGTGAGCATGTATGCCGTCTCGGCCTTCCTGCCGATGGCCGGCAACGAGCTCATCAACGACCTCGCGTGGCTCTCGCCGTGGCAGCACTTCATCGCCACCGACCCCATGGGCAGTGGCGTCGACTGGGCCTCGGCCACGCTGCTGGCGATCCTGGCGGTGGTTCCGCTGGTGGCGAGCGTGTACCTCTTCAAGCGACGCGACGTCGCCGCCTAGCCACGGCACCATCGACGGCGGCGCTCATCAAGGGGTGCCGTCGTCGCACCTTCCCGCCCAGCAGGCCAGCTCGACGTCCGGCGACCCCCAGGCGGGCTATTCCTGGCGGTTGAAGGCCCAGATGGC
>JBFLKP010000048.1:0-16029 GCA_040883225.1 Candidatus Limnocylindrales bacterium
GCCGCCTGCAAGAGCGAAGCGCGCTTCCTCAAGCTGCTCCAGCAGGCCGACGGCTACATCGTGCGCAGCGAGGACCTCAAGTTCTACGACGGCCGCCGCAACATCCTCGTCCTGCGTCCCCTGCGCCTGACCGAGACCGAGGAGTAGGACCCCGTCCGGCCCGGCCCTGACGGGCACGGCTCAGGACTGGTCCGGCCGATCGAGGTGGTGGGCTCGTGTGACCGCGAGGTCCACCACCTGGGCCGCGGGCTCGCTCGACGGTGTGGCCTGGAACTCGAGCTCGAAGCGACGCAGCCGTGCCAGCGGCAGCATGGCCACCGCCTGCAGCACCAACGTAGCCACGAGGATGCCGTCGAAGGCCGCGGCCGACGCGGCGACGGCGCCGATGAAGGCCCCCAGGATCTGGCCCACCGCGAGGAAGACGCTGTAGAGGCCCATGATCGCTCCCCGGTCCGAGGGGAAGGACTCGGACATGTCCGCCAGCAGCCCGAGCGCCGCGGGCGTGGCGCCGGCCAGCACGAAGAGGCCCACGCCCAGCCCGGCCAGCCAGGGTAGCCGGGTGACCGCCGCAGCATCCCCGCTGTGGTTGAGAAGCAGGGACGAGAGCACGAAGGTGACCCCGCCACACACGCCGTAGAAGATCATCGTGGTGCGGCGCATGGTCGCGAAGCGGCCGCCCCAGAAGAGCACGCCGGCGAAGAAGAGCGCGCCGCCGAGCACGAAGGCGATCGTCACCAGGAGGGGCTCGAAGCCCCCCACCAGCCACTGGTCGGCGAAGCGCTCGTCGGGCTCACGGACGAGCTGGAAGAGCGTCTGCGAGGTGTACAGGCCGAGCCCCGCGTTGAGGGCGATCCAGGTCGGCGCCAGGAGCCAGACGCGAGATCGCCTCAGCAACCGCCGGTACCGCCGCCAGCCGTTGCTCACGGCCGCGTCCAGCGCCCGCGGGGTGTTGCGCACGGCATCGGGCACATACCAGCGGAAGAGCCCCCAGGAGGCGACGTAGATGAGGCCGTTGACGAGGAAGCCGACCGGGCCGAAGAGCTCCCAGACGGGACCGGCGGCGGCGAAGCCGAAGGCCAGCCCGCCGACCGTGGCGATCTCGAAGCGGGCCGAGGCGCGACCTCGCAGCGCTTCATCGCCGCTGGTGACCGCGGCGATGAAGCCGAGCCCCGACGGGATGCTGGCGGCGGTGGACGCTCCCTCGAGCAGGCGGGTCAGGCCGAGGATGAAGAGGCTGCCCACGATGATGGGCAGCGCGACCGTGACCGCACCCACGGTGAACTCCGCGGTGAAGGTGGTGAGCACGACCGCGACGAGACCGAAGACCGGCCCGATGCGCATCACGCGGTGGTGCCCCAAACGGTCCGAGAGCAGGCCGAAGGGCGGCGAGAGGATGAGCTCCGCGGCGTAGAACAGCGCGGTGAACAGGCCGATGGTGAACGGGCCCACCTCCGGGCCCCCGTAGGCCGGGTAGTCCGCCAGCAGGAAGATGAGCAGGGCGCCCGTGAGACCGGTAGCGAAGCGCAGCACGAACGTGGCCACGTTGACGGTCGAGACGCTCCGCTCCATGACCGGGTCGGTCTGGCCGGCCGCGGAGGCGATATGCTCGGTCGGTGAACGCTCCATCAGTACCCGACGAGATCGTCGCGCTGGCCGACGAGCGAGCCGCAGCGCGCGTTCGGCGCGACTACGGGACCGCCGATGAGCTCAAGGCTCGCATCGAGGCCGCGGGCTGGAAGGTCATCGACTTCGGCGCCGGCTACGACCTCCAACCGGCGCGGCCCGCTGACGTCCACGACGGTGAGCGCACCCTCTACGGCGCCGTCGATTCGATCCCGTCGCGCCTCGACGAACCTGCCGGGGCTGGGGCCTCCGTCGTGTTCATCGCCGGCGAGGAGGGTACTCCCGATGGACTGCTGGCCGCGCTCGCGGGCACGCTGCCCTCGGGCACGCAGGTGCTCGTGGTGGCCGGGCCCGGGGCCTCGGTGAGCGGCCCCGCCGACGAGGTCATCGCGACCGCCGTACGCTTCGGCGCGGGCGATGCGCTGCAGGCCGCGCTGCGCCGCACGACGGGCGCCATCGTCGTCGTGGCCGAGCCCGATCGCCGACCCACGGGCGACATCGTCACACCGCTGATCGAGGCCCTCGCAGATCCGGACATCGCCATCGCTGCGGCGGGTGGGCTGCGTTCCGCCGACCTTCACCGCTACCATCCCTCCACCCAGGCCACCGCCACCACCGTGGCGTCAGGCTGCTACGCGTTCCGACGCGCCGACCTCGTCGAGCGTGGACCGGTCGATGGCCGCCTGCAGCTCCGTGGCAGCGTGGCCGCGTGGCTGGGCCTGCTGCTGCGCGACGAGGGTCCCGAGACCGAGCCACGGCGCGCGCACATCATCGATCTGCCCCTGGCCCCCGCCGAGACGGAGGCGCCACCGTCCGAGGAGCACGCTCGCGTGGCCCGACGTGACGGCTACCGCATCGCGGACCGCTTCCGCGGTCACCGCTGGCTGGCCCGCGAGCAGCTGGAAGATGAGCGGGTCGTAGGTGATGGGGCCGACCACGGCCAGCGCGAGGATGACGCCCACGAGGCCAACGACCCCGGCGATCCGTAACGGGCGCGATCGCACGGCCGGGTCCGGTGCCCGGCCGGTGGGCGACACCGGGTCGTTGGACGGCCGGGACCAGAAGGAGCCGAGCGTCACGCCGGCAGGCACCACGAGGAAGCCCAGGGCGGCTCCAGCGAGCAGCCCCCCGATGTGCGCCGCGTTGTCGATGTTGGGGATGGTGAAGCCGATGACGAGGTTGATGCCGATGAGCAGCCCGATCTGCGTGGTCAGGTTGCGCGCGTTGCGCGTCAACGCCGGCTTGTGGACGCGGTCGGCCACGAGCAGCACGCCGAAGAGCCCGAAGACGCCTCCGCTGGCGCCCACGGCCGGGTTGACCGAGGTGGCGTAGCTCGCGACCGAGCCGGCGGCGATGCAGATGAGGTAGATCGACAGGAAGCGCCAGGGGCCGTAAAGCGCCTCGACGATGGGGCCGATGATCCAGAGCGCGTACATGTTGAAGAGCAGGTGAATGAGCGAGCCGTGGACGAGCGCCACCGTGAGCAGGCGCCAGTACTCGCTGTCGAGGTAGATGGCGCCCTTGTCGAGCCAGAGCAACGAGCGCAGCTCCGATGCGCCCCCGAGAAGCGTGAGCAGGCTGATGACGACGGTGATGCCGAGCACACCGTAGGTCACCATCGGCTGCGCCTGGCCCTCGGGGCGGGCGCGACCGAAGGCCCGTTCCGCGCCGCGGTCGTCGCCCATCTCCTTGCTCAGCCAGCCGATGCGCGACTGGATGGCGGCCTGCTCCGAGGCCGGTGCCCGGCGGCCCGCCTCGCGATAGGCGCGGGCGGCACCGGGGATGTCATCCTGGCGCACGCGTAGCGAGGCCAGCTCCCTCCAGGCACGCCAGGTCAGCTCGTTCTCTGGCGCCTGCGTGGCGGTGATCAGGGCCTGTAGCGCCTCGGGCTCCTCGTCCAGCCGATAGCGGCACTCGGCCACGCCGATGAGCGCGGCCGTGTGCAGCGCGGGGTCGGCAGCGCCCACGACGCGCGCGAAGGTGCTGGCGGCGAGGTCCCAATCGCCCTGTTCGGCCAGCGTCTGGCCGCGCTTGAGCAGCCCGACGGCGACCTCGCTGTCGAGTGGACCGGGGCGAGCGGGGTCCGAGAAGGAGGAGGAGAAAGAGGAGGACATCCCCCTGACTGTACCCGGCCTGACCGGAAGTGGCCGTCAGCGCGGCTGCAGCACCTCAGCGACCGAGGTCGAGCGCCAGCTGGTCGTCGTGGGCGCGCTTGGCCGATCGCGCGGGCTTGGGCCGTCCGCGTGGTGGCCGCGGACGGCTGACGCCCTGGGCCAGCAACGGCTCTCCCAGCCTCGACGCGAGCTGCTCGGCGAGCGGCCACCAGTCGTGGTTCTCGGTGATGCCCGAAGCAGCCTGCACGATGAGCCGGTCGCGCGGCACGAGCCGGGGCAGACGGGCGTCCAGGATGGCCTCGATCTCGTCGCGGAACCGGTCGCTCGTGGAACGCACACCGTCTGCGCGGATCTCGACATCGGGCGTGAGGCGCACCACGAGGTCGTACGTGCGCGACCACTGGCGCACCAGCGGCTCCGCGTCGAAGTGATCCTCCATCCCGCCCGCCCGCAGGTAGTAGGCGAAGTTGTCCATCACGCCACGGTCGGTCACGAGGCACTCGGCCTTGCGCGAGAGCTCCAGCTCGCGCCGGATCTGCGAGGTCAGCACCCACAGCTGGGCTTCCTGCGTCGCGCCCTCGTTGATGCCCAGGGGATTGTCGCGCACGACCTCACGCGCGAACTCGACGGAGCGGCCGGCCCGCTGGATGGCGCTCGCGAAGGCCAGGGCAGCTGTGGTCTTGCGGATCCCGTGCGAGCCGATGAAGGCGATCTTCGCGTTGCGTGGCCAGGGCACCAGTGGATGCTATAGCCTGCAGCCCATGACCACACATCGCGACCGCTACCCCGTCCGCGTGGGCGCGCTCATCTGGCCACAGCAGACCGCGTGGGCGCCGATGCTCGACGCCGCCCGGCTGGCCGACCAGGTCGGCCTCGACTCGCTGTGGACCTGGGACCACATGCACGCCATCGTGGGCGATCCCCTGCAACCGATCTTCGAGGGCTGGACCACGCTCGCGGGCTGGGCCGCCGCGACCGGACGGGTCGACCTGGGTCTGATGGTGGGCGCCAACACCTTCCGCAACCCCGGGCTCACGGCCAAGTCGGCTGTGACCGTCGACCACATCAGCGCCGGCCGCACGTGGCTCGGCATCGGCGGGGCCTGGTTCGAGTACGAGCACGACGTGGCCGGCATGGACTTCGGCAGCGGCTTCGGCCAGCGGCTCGACTGGCTCGACGAGTCGGTCGCCGCCATGAGCACGCTGCTCGCAGGGGAGACGATCACCTCGGCGGCCGATGGCCACTACGACTTCCGCGACCTCGAGCACCATCCCCTGCCCTTCCGCGGCGCGGGCTCGCTGCCCATCATGATCGGCGGCGGCGGTGAGAAGAAGACGTTGCGCACGGTCGCGCGCTACGCGCAGGGCTGGAACATCAACGGCGACGTCGAGACCGCGGCCCACAAGGCTGAGGTGCTGCGCGGCCACTGCGGGGCGGTCGAGCGTGACCCCCTGGACATCGAGCACACGCTGGTCCACTTCTGCGTCCTGCGCGACGATGTCGACGAGGCGAGGCGAGTGCTCCAGGTCGGGCTCGACGCCAACGGCAGCGACCACGTCATCGATCCCGAGCACGACTTCTTCGGCACCGAGGAGCAGGTCGCCGCCCAGTGGCGCCGCTACCTCGAGCTCGGCTTCACCCACCTCATCGTGGACCTGCCCTCACCGTACGACCACGAGACCATCGAGCGGCTGCCGCGTCTGCGGGAGCTGGTGGCGTCCGGCTAGCCGAGGGCGGCGGCGACGATCTCCTGGGCCTCGTCGATGACCCGCTCCAGGTGGGCCTCGTCCACGAAGGACTCGGCGTAGAGCTTGGTCACGTTCTCCGTGCCCGAGGGGCGGGCCGCGAACCAGCCCTGCTCGCTGACGACCTTGAGACCGCCGATCGCAGCACCGTTGCCCGGCGCCTCGGTGAGCTTGGCGGTGATGGGTTCGCCGGCCAGCTCGGTCGCGGCCACCGCGTCGGGCGAGAGGGCGCCCAAGGCCGCCTTCTGCTGGGGCGTGGCCGGAGCGTCGATGCGCTTGTAGACGGGTGCTCCGAACTCCTCGGTGAGCGCGGCGTAGATGGCGCCCGGGTCCCGTCCGGTGCGTGCGGTCATCTCGGCGGCAAGCAGGCAGGCGATGATGCCGTCCTTGTCGGTCGACCAGGGCGAGCCGTCGAAGCGCAGGAAGGACATGCCCGCGCTCTCCTCGCCACCGAACGCGACCGAGCCGTCGAGGAGGCCGTCGACGAACCACTTGAAGCCGACCGGTACCTCGTAGAGCCGACGCCCCAGTGAGGCGGCGACGCGGTCCTGCATCGACGATGACACGAGGGTCTTGCCGATGGCGGCCTCGGCGCCCCACGTGCGAGCCCCGCCGAACAGGTACGAGGCCGCCGCCGCGAGGTAGTGGTTCGGGTTGAGCAGCCCGACCGACGGGGTGACCACGCCGAAACGGTCGGCATCGGCGTCATTGCCCAGGGCCAGGTCGAAGTCGCCCCGCATCTCCACGAGGCGTGCCATGGCGTACGGCGACGACGGATCCATGCGGATCTTGCCGTCCCAGTCTCGGGTCATGAAGCCGAAGGTCGGATCGACCCTGTCGTTGGTGATGGTGAGGTCCAGCGAGTAGAGCTCCGCGATGGCGCCCCACCAGGCCACGGCCGCGCCGCCCAATGGGTCCACGCCGACCCGCAGGCCAGAGGTCGCGATGGCCGCGAGGTCGATGACCTCGCCCAGGCTGGCCACGTACGCGCCCTGGAAGTCGTAGCGGCCCGCGGCAGCCCTGGCCCGCGGCGCCGGCACGCGCGCCACGCGACCGACACCGGAGGCCAGCAGCTCGTTGGCCGCGTCCTCGATGGTCCTGGTCATCGACGCGTCGGCCGGGCCGCCGGTGGGCGGGTTGTACTTGAACCCGCCATCGGCCGGCGGGTTGTGCGAAGGCGTGACCACGATGCCGTCCGCCCGGGCCTCTGGGTGCTCGCGATTCCAGGCCAGGATCGCGTGCGAGATGCCGGGAGTCGGCGTGTAGCCGTCAGCGGTGTCGATGCGCACGTCGACGTCAGCGGCGACCAGCACCTCCAGCGCGGTCAGGAAGGCCGGCTCGCTCAACGCGTGCGTGTCGCGTCCCATGAACAGCGGCCCCTCGATGCCCTGCTCTCGACGGAAGGCCACGATGGCCGCGGTGGTGGCCACGATGTGCTTCTCGTTGAACGAGGTCGAGAGCGACGAGCCTCGATGGCCGGACGTGCCGAAGGCCACGCGCTGGGTCGACTCGGCAGGATCGGGCTCCCGGGCGTAGTACGCGTCCTCAAGGGCCTTCAGGTCGACGAGGATGGAGGGATCGGCAGGCAGTCCGGCGAATTCGCTCGTGGCCACGGGTGTCTCCAGCATTCGGTCTTGGGCGAGTGGGCGGCATCCGGAGGGTACCGCGCCGGTCCGGCTGCGGAGCGGCTCGAGCACGCCAGCAGCGACCCGGCGAGCCCTTTGGTGCCGAATGGGTGCCGGAGTGTTTCCCATTCGGCCCTGATACGGGTTGCCGGGTGGCGTATCTTCGGCATGACCGGGGCGGGAGCAAGTGATCCCCGGCGCTTGCATCAGGAGGGACCTATCGCATGAGGATGCGTTCGTGGGCGAAGTATGTCCGCGTCACACTTGCCGGCGCGTTGCTGGCGAGTGCGGTCGGTGTCAGTGGCGCACCGATCGTGGCAGCACAGGAGGAGACCGACTGCTCCGCCATCGCCGGCGGTGTGCAGCTTCCAGAGACCGTCGACGGCAAGTTCAACGTCGCCATGGTCCTCATCGGCCCCCACAACGATGGCGGCTGGAGCCAGGCCCACTTCGAGGGCCTGCAGTATCTGTGCGAGAACGTCGAGAACGCCCACGTGGCGTACATGGAGAACGTGGCTGAGGGCGCGGATGCCGAGCAGGTCTTCCGCAGCCTTGCCCGCAAGGGCTTCGACTACATCATCGGCACGTCGTTCGGCTATATGGAGCCCATGGCGGCCGTGGCTGAGGAGTTCCCGGACCAGCAGTTCCTGCACGTGTCAGGCTTCCTGTCGAACGGCGAGAACTTCGGCAACATCATGGGCGCCATGGAGGACTTCAAGTACCTCTCCGGCATCCTCGCCGGCTCGCGCGCCATGGTCGATGGCAACCCCAAGCTCGGCTACATCGCGACCTTCCCCATCCCTGAGGAATACCGGCTGGGCAACGCCTTCATGCTGGGAGCTCTCAAGACCTGCCCCGAGTGCACCATGGACGTGCGCTGGATCAACACCTGGCACGACCCGCAGATCGAGCGCGAAGCCGCGTCATCGCTGTTCGACGCCGGTGCCCAGGTCGTCTTCACCGGCGCCGACACGCCGGCACCGGCCGCTGTCGCCGAAGAGCTCGGCGACAAGTGGGGCATCACCTATGACTGGGTCGGCTCGTGCACGAGCCCGGCCTGCCTGACCGCTCCCTACTGGCTGTGGGGCACGGAGTACGCTCGCATCGCCCAGGGCATCATCGACGGCAGCTACACCCCGGGCTCGGTCTACTTCGACGCCGACTCGGGAGGCATGGGCCTCTACGGCTTCATGGAAGGCGAGGAGCCGAACATCGGCGTCGCCGACCTGCCCGAGGAGGACGTCCAGCTGGTGCGTGACACCCTCGAGGCCATGCTGGCTGGCGAGTTCGACCGCTTCGATGTCTTCGCCGGCCCGATCACCGACAACCAGGGCAACGTGGTCGTCCCGGAGGGCGAGTCCCTCCAGCAGGAGGACCTCGATCAGTTCAGCACCTTCGACGGTGCGACCTGCGAGTACTGCATGGACTGGTGGGTCGAAGGCGTCACCGCCGCTCCGCCCGAGGGATAGCAGCGACCAGAGATCACACCTGGACTTCGGGGGCCGGCAGGCTCCCGAAGTCCAGCCTCCTCACCAATGGATGACGCGCCGCTCGCGGTCGAGATGCGAGCGATCGTCAAGCGCTTCCCCGGCGTGGTCGCCAACGACCAGGTCGATTTCGACTTGCGGGCCGGCGAGGTCCATGCCCTGCTCGGAGAGAACGGGGCGGGCAAGTCCACCCTCATGAACATCCTCGCCGGACTCTACTCGGCCGACGAGGGCGAGATCCGGGTCCGCGGCGAGGCTGTGTCGTTCGCGTCGCCCAGCGACGCCATCCACGTCGGACTGGGCATGGTCCACCAGCACTTCACGCTGGTCGACTCGCTCACCGTCACCGAGAACATCCTGCTGGGGCTTGACGAGCCCCGGTTCCGGCTCGACCTGCCCACGTACGAGGCCAAGGTCAGGTCACTGGCCGAGAAGACCGGCCTCAACGTCGATCCTGCCGCCAAGATCTGGCAGCTGTCGGTGGGCGAACAGCAGCGCGTCGAGATCCTCAAGATGCTCTACCGCGGCGCCAACATCCTGATCATGGACGAGCCCACGGCCGTCCTCGCGCCACAGGAGATCGACGAGCTCTTCGGGACGTTGAAGGGCATGACCGACGCGGGCGCATCGATCGTCTTCATCAGCCACAAGCTCGACGAAGTCCTCCATATCGCCGATCGCGTGACGGTCATGCGCCGTGGTGTCGTCACCGCGGCAGGCATCCCGGCAGCCGGCAAGACCAAGCGCGACCTGTCCCAATTGATGGTCGGCCGCGAGGTGCTCGAATCGGTGCACAGGACAGACCTCCCGGCGGGCGAGATCGTGCTCGAGATGCGGGGCGTCAGCGCCACCAGCGACCGGGGCATCAGATGCCTCAACGACGTCGACCTGCGCATCCGCTCGGGCCAGATCATCGGCTTGGCGGGCGTCGCCGGCAACGGCCAGTCGGAGCTCGCGGAGGTCATCACCGGCCTCCGCGCGTGCACCGGGTCCATCGAGGTCAACGGCGTGGAGCTGGCCAACCGCCCGGTGGTCGAAGCCATCGATGCCGGCGTGGCGCACGTGCCGGAGGACCGTACCGGCACCGGCTCCGCCCCCAACCTGTCGCTGACCGACAACCTCATCATGAAGTCGTACCGCACCGCGCCCATCGGCAGCGGCTGGACCATCGACAGCAGCACCGCCCGGGTCCGCGCGCAGGAGCTCAAGGAGGCCTACGAGGTCTCGGCGCCGTCGATCGATACCGAAGCGCGACTT
Organism: Candidatus Limnocylindrales bacterium; assembly: GCA_040883225.1. Taxonomy (GTDB): domain Bacteria; phylum Chloroflexota; class Limnocylindria; order Limnocylindrales; family CSP1-4; genus JAFMJV01. The sequence continues at coordinate 9,852 of JBFLKP010000048.1, forward strand.
CTCTCCGGCGGCAACCTGCAGCGGCTCATCCTGGCCCGCGAGATCAGCTCCCAGCCTGGGCTCATGGTCGCGGTCCAGCCCACCCGCGGCCTCGACGTCGGAGCCATCGAGACGGTCCACAGGTTGCTGCTCGAGCAGCGAGAGGCCGGCATGGCGGTCCTGCTCATCAGCGAGGACCTCGACGAGATCCTCATGATCGCTGACCGCGTGGCCGTCATCTACGAGGGACGCATCAGCCCATCGGTGCCTGTCGAGGAGGCGAAGATCGCCCAGCTCGGCCTGATGATGACCGGCACGAGCGCAGAAGCGGCCGCGAAGGAAGCGGCGGCACAGGACGCGGCCAGGTGAGCGTCTCCGCGTCCAGCCGGCACAGGCGGCTGCCCTTCAGCATCCACATGGAGCGTCGCCTCGAGACCCCGCGCGGGCTTGGCATCATCACCATCGTCGGCGCCCTCATCGTGGCCCTGTTCATCTCAGCGGGCATCATCTGGCTCATCGGCGGCGACCCCATCAACGCCTACGCCCACATCGTGCGCTCCTCGCTGGGCAGCACCGGGGTCCTCTCCGACACCCTGGTCAAGGCCACGCCGCTGGTCTTCACGGGCCTGGCGTGCTCGGTGGCCTTCCGCATGCGCCTCTGGAACATCGGGGCCGAGGGACAGCTGATGATGGGCGCCTGGGGCGCCAGCGCCATCGTGCTCCTGGGCTGGTTCCCCGACGGCACGCCCAGCTTCGTCTACCTGCCGCTGATGATGCTCGCCGGCATCGGCATGGGGGCCCTCTGGGCGGGCCTCGCCGGGTGGCTCAGGGCCCGCCTGGGCGTGAACGAGATCATCACCACCCTGATGCTCGTCTACATCAGTCAGGAGTGGGTGAAGTTCTGGGTCTTCGGCCCCTGGAGCGACGGCGGCTTCCAGATGTCACCACGCTTCCCGCGGGAGGCGTGGCTTCCCCGCCTGACCGACCACAGCGACATCGTCAGCGACTTCGCCGGGCTCACGGTCCACCTCGGCTTCGCCCTCGCGCTCGTGGCCGCCGGCCTCGTCTGGGTCTTCATCAACCGCACCCGCAAGGGCTACGAGATCCGGCTCATCGGGGACAACCCGCGGGCGGCCAGGTACGCGGGCATCAACATCGGCCGCACCATCATCCTGGTCATGCTCATCTCCGGTGGCCTGGCCGGCCTCGCCGGAGCCTCGGAGATCAGCGGCGTGGTGCACCGACTGCAGGACAACTTCTCGCCGGGCTACGGCTTCACCGGCATCATCGTGGCCTTCCTCGCGCGATTCAACCCCATCGGGGTCGTTGTGGCGGCCGTCGCCTTCGGCGCGCTCATCCTGGCCGGTCGGGAGATCCAGCCCGCGGGCATCCCGGCCATGATCCAGGGCGTCATCCTCTTCTGCGTCATCGCCAGTGACGTGTTCCTGCGCTATCGCGTCCGGCTGGTGCGGACATGAACCTCGAGCTCGCCCTCGCTGCCGGCATCGGTGGTGGCACGCTCTTCCTCTTCGCGGCCATCGGCGAGCTCTTCGCCGAGCGCTCGGGGGTCCTCAACCTCGGCGTGCAGGGCATGATGTTCCTCGGCGGCATGGTCGGCTTCTGGGTCGGAGGCGACGTGAACCCCTGGCTGGGGCTGCTGCTGGCCATGGTGGCGGGCGCGTTGCTCGCCGGGCTCCACGGCATCGTCACCATCCACTTGCAGGCCAACCAGATCGTGTCGGGCCTGGCGCTCACGTTCCTCGGGACCGGTCTCGCGCTCGTGCTCGGAGACGGCCTGGCCAGCGGCAGCGCGCCCCTGCTGCCGGTCCTCACCGTTCCGCTCGTCTCCGAGGTCCCGCTCCTCGGCGGCGTCTTCTTCACCGACCACTCGATCCTCGTCTACGTCGGCTACCTGCTGGTGCCGCTGACGTCGTTCTGGGTCTTCCGCACCCGCCCCGGCCTGCACCTGCGTGCCGTGGGCGAGAACCCCAGTGCGGCCGATGCGCTCGGCGTGAACGTGTATCGGCAGCGGTACATGTACGTCATGCTCGGCGGCGCGCTCGCCGGCCTCGCAGGCGCGTACATGACGATGTCGCTGGTGCCCGGCTGGCATGCGGACAAGACGTTCATCGCGCAGGGCTGGATCGCGGTGGCCCTCGTCATCTTCGGCCAGTGGAAGCCGGGCCGCACGATGTTCGGCGCCTACATGGTCGCCTTCATCTTCCGCCTGGCCCTCGATCTGCAAGGCAAGGACGCGCTGCTGGGCCTCTACAACGTCTTCTACGAGTACCAGCCAGCCACGTTCTTCCTGGGCATGCTGCCCTACGTGATGGTCATCCTGGTGCTCGTCTTCGCGGCCAGCGAGGCCAACCGCAAACGCATCGGTGCCCCGGCAGCCCTGGGCAACCCCTACGTGAGAGGCGAACGCGGCCACTAGCGCCGGTCGATCGTCCCGCCGGTCGGCTGTCCCGCCGGTCGGCTGTCCCGCCGGTCGGCGGTCCCTCCAAGGAGGCCAATCGACCGCGGGCTAACCTGGATCGCGGATCATGGGTGTCATCTGTCCCGCGCGGTGTGACACGCGACCAAGACAAGACTTCTCCGCCGTCGATCGGCCGCCTCCGTGGGACAGCCGGCGAAGGGCACCTGCCGGGTGGGCCGCCTCCGCGGTCGATCGGCCGCCTCCGTGGGACAGCCGGAGTCGACTCGCCTCCGTGGGACAGCCGGCGAAGCGCACGCCGTGGTGGCCGACGCGCCGCCTCCGCGGACGAGGCGCGGCGTCGAGCCGACAGCCGCAGCCGCGAGCCGCGGAACCTACGTCTCGACGCTGGTGATGGGCAGCACCTGCGAGTGCACCTGGCGCAACACCGGCGCCAGCTCGCGGAACGTCTCGAGCGTCAGCGACTGTGGTCCGTCCGAGAGCGCATCGTCGGGGTTCGGGTGGACCTCGACCATGACGCCGTCGGCGCCACCCGCGACGGCCGCCACGGCCATCGGCGGCACCAGCGAGCGCTGGCCCGTGGCGTGCGACGGGTCGACGATGACCGGCAGGTGCGTGAGCTTGTGCAGCAGGGGCACGGCCGTGAGGTCGAGCGTGTTGCGGGTGTACTTCTCGAACGTGCGGATGCCGCGCTCGCAGAGGATGACGTCGGGGTTGCCCGAGCTGACGATGTACTCGGCGGCCATGAGCCACTCCTCGATGGTGGCGCTGATGCCGCGCTTGAGCATCACCGGCCGGTCGACCTTGCCCGCAGCCATGAGCAGCGGGAAGTTCTGCATGTTCCGCGCGCCGATCTGGATGATGTCCGCGTGCAGCGCCACCTGCGGGATCTGGGACGGCTCCATCACCTCGGTCACGATGGGCAGGCCCGTCTCGGCCCGGGCCTCGACGAGGAAGCGGACGCCGTCCATGCCCAGGCCCTGGAAGGTGTAGGGGCTGGTGCGCGGTTTGAAGGCACCGCCGCGAAGGATCGTCGCGCCGGCCTCGGCCACAGCGGTCGCGGTGCGCAGCAGCTGGTCCCGGCTTTCGATGGCGCAGGGCCCGGCCATGACCGTCAGCGAGCCACCGCCGATGGTCGTCTCCCCCACCCTGATGACGGTGTCCTGCGGGTGGAAGTCCCGGGAGGTCAGCTTGAAGGGCTTGCTGATGGGCGTGACCGTGTCCACGCCCGGGAGCACCGCGAGACGGCCCATGACCTGCTCCTTGCGCGGGCCCACGTCGCCGACCACACCGATGACCACGCGCTGCTCACCGCGACTCTCGTGCGGGGTGAGGCCCTCCGCCTCGATGTGGCGACGGACGTCCTTGACCTCGTCCTCGGTCGCTCCGATGGACATCACGACCAGCATGCGGTCGGCTCCTTCCTTGGGGTTCGGGCCTGATCGGCCGGGTGGATGGGCTCAGGCGTCGCGCTCGGGCACCTTGTGGAACAGCTGAGGGTCGGGATCGCCCTCCAGCACGCGGATGAGCCTGGCCGGCCGCAAGCCCAGCGTGGCTCGGCCCAGGGGACCGTCCAGCGTCAGGGAGTCGGTCGACTCCGAGCGCGCCAGGATGGTGGCCTGGGCGCCCGGGCGCAGACCACGTGCCTGCAGGTACGAGACCAGCCCGCCGTCCTCCTCTGCGGCCTCGGTGATGCGGTAGACGGTCACTCGCACCCCCGCGTCGATCTCGCTGAGCGGGACGCCCTCGGGGCGCCGCTCGGCGGCGGCCTGGTCGATGGGGTTGCCGTGGGGGCATACCTCGGGGTGGCCCAGGAGTTCGTCGAGCGCAGCCTCCACCCGCGGCGAGATGTGCGACTGCAGGCGGATGGCCTCCGGGTCGGTCTCTGCCCAGGGAATGCCCAGGACGGAGGCCAGCAGCCATTCGGCCAGCGCGTGGCGACGGTAGATGGCGTCGGCCTCGTGGTTGCCCTTGGGCGTGAGGCAGACGTTGCGAGCCTCGCCGATGATCACCAGGCCCGCACTCGAAAGCCGGCGCAGCATCTCGCTGGTGGCCTGCGGCGAGACGCCCATGCGGCGGGCGAGGTCGGCCGCGCTCAGCGGCTCCCCACCACGTGACTGGCGGATGGCCAGCAGGTAGGCCTGCTCGGCGGCGGAGGTCTCCGATCGATCGTTCGTCGTGGGCATCGTCTACAGGATACGGTGCATCACGCCCCGCGAGCGTGGTCCACGCGCCAGACTCGCTCGATGGTGCAATCGGTCCGCGTCCCGGCCGCGAACCGCGGTGGACCCGGCTCACGCAACAGCAACGTACCCGCGGCGGTGTCCAGCCGATAGTCGGTGTGTGTGCCGCGATAGCGGACGTCGGTGACGGTGGCCTCCGTCGGACCGCCGAAGCGCACCCAGTCCGGGCGTACGAGGTAGCGTCCGGGGCCGTCGGCGCCCGGAGCCGGCAGCGCGCCCTCGAGGAAGGAGGCCGGACCGGTGAGGCCCGCGGCCCACTCGTCGACCGGTTCTGCGTACACGGACCCGGGCGGGGCGACCTGCACGATCTCGCCATCGCGCATGAGGACCACGCGGTCGGCCACCGCGAGCGCCTCCTCCACGTCGTGCGTGGCATGGATGGCCGCAGCGCCGTCGGCCCGGATCCTTGCCGCCAGCTCGGCCTGGAGGTCGGACTTGAGCACCGTGTCCAGGTGCGCCGTGGGCTCGTCGAGCAGATAGAGCGCGGGCCGCCGGGCCAGCGCGCGGGCCAGGCCCACGCGCTGCTGCTCTCCGCCGCTGAGCTCGGCGGGCCGGCGTCCGCGGAGATGACCGATACGCATCTGCTCCAGCAGCTCCCCCGCGCGAGCGCGGGCCTCGTCGCCGGCGACCCCCGCTCGGCGCAAGGGATAGGCCACGGTGTCGAGCGCATCGAGGTGGGGCCACAGGCCGTAGTGCTGGAAGACCATGGCCACCGGCCGCCGCTCCGGCGGCGTGCTCGACGACGGGCTGCTGACGGGCACGCCGGCGAGACGCACCGAGCCGCCGGCGAGGGGCAGGAAGCCGGCGATGGCGTAGAGCAGCGTGGTCTTGCCCGAGCCGGACGGCCCCAGAAGGGCCACGGTCTCACCCACGGCCACCTCCAGGTCCACGCGGCGCACGGCCGGCGCGTCGCCGTAGCTGACCACGACGCCCTCGAGCTGCACGGCGGCCGCCGTGCTCACCGGCGCCAACCCATTCGCTCGAGCAGGCCGGTGCGGACAGCCAGCGGGATGGCCACCAGCGCGACCAGCGAGACCAGCGCTGCGAGCACCAGCGCCAGGGCCGCTGTGAGGCCGTTGTCGCCGAGCTGCTGCAGGTTGAGGACCACGACCGCCAGTGTGGCCGAACCGGGGCCGTAGAGCAGGCTCGACATCGTGACCTCGTGGAGGCCGAACATGAACACGATGAGCCCACCGGCGATGATCATCGGGCGCAGCAGCGGCAGCACGACCGTGCGCGTTGTGGTCCAGATGCCCGCGCCCGACGAACGGGCGGCGTGGTACGCATCGGCGGGGATCCCGTCGAGGCCGGCGGCGACGGGCCGGAAGCCGAGGGCCCAGAACTTGGCCAGGTAGGCCACGAGGATGATGAGCAGCGTGTCGCGCAGGGCCACGCCGTAGGCCAGCAGCACGGCCACCGCCAGCGTGGACCCGGGTAGCGCGAAGCTGAGGCCCAGCAGCCCGCCGCTGAGTCCGGCTCCCCGGCCGCGGCGAGCCGCCACCGCCAGCCCGGCCAGCAC
>JBFLKP010000049.1:0-2742 GCA_040883225.1 Candidatus Limnocylindrales bacterium
CCGACCTCGACAGCGAGACCATCGACAGCGTCGAGCTCGGCTGGCGCGGCTATCGCGGCGGGCTGGCCTGGGAGCTGGCCGCCTACGCGATGGAGAAAGACAACTACATCTTCCGCGATGGCGACGGCTTCAACGTGGCCGACGGGCGCACCCGCCACGTCGGCGCCGAGCTGTCGCTGGGCTGGGAGCTCGGCGCCGGGGTGAGCCTGCACACCGACCAGTCCTTCGCCCGGCACAGCTGGCGCTTCGATCGCGACGTGGGCCGGGGCGAAGTGATTACTTCCGGCAACGAGACCGACGGCGCGCCGCGGCGCTTCGGCAGCACGCGCCTGCTGTGGCAGACCCCGTGGCAGTGGGAGGCGGAGCTCGAATGGCTCAACATGGGCGCCTACTGGCTCAATGCCGCCAACACCGCACGCTACGAGGGCCACGACCTGCTCAACCTGCGGCTCAGCCACGAGCTGGCGCGCGCGTGGTCGGTCAGCCTCCGCGTGCACAACCTGACGGACACCGCCTACGCCGAGCGCGCGGACTTCGCCTTCGGCCAGTACCGCTATTTTCCGGGACGGGAGCGCAGCCTGTTCGTGGAACTGGCCTGGCGGCGCGACTGAGCCCGCTAGTCCTTCGGGCCGAAGAAGAGCCAGAGCAGCAGGCCCAGCACCGGCAGCAGCAGGATCACCACGATCCACGCCACCTTGCCGCCGGTGGTCGCCCGGCTCTGCACCGTCTTGACGATAGCGTAGACGTCGAGAATGAGGATGATCAGGCTGAACAGCCCGGTGACTTCAAGCATGTGGCCTCCTAGCCGCCTGTGACGTAGCGCTCGAGTTCCTCGATCACCACCTGCTGGTCGGCAATGACGCATTTCACCAGGTCGCCGATGGACACTACACCCATCACCCGGTCGTCCTCGATCACCGGCAAGTGACGGAAATGGCCCTCCGTCATCATGCCGAGGCAGTGCTGCGCTGTCATCCCCGGGGTCGCGGTGACCACCTCGCCGGACATGATCTCCGCCACGCGGGTGGCCTCCGAGCGGCGGCCCTTGAGGATCACCTTGCGGGCGTAGTCCCGCTCCGAGACCACGCCGAGGAGCTGCTCGCCCTCCATCACCAGCAGTGCCCCGATGCCCAGCTCGGCCATCATCTTCACCGCATCCAGCACGGACGCCTGCGGGCCGATGGACCAGACCTCGGCGCTGGGCTTGTTCTTCAGGATGGTGCGCAGCGTGTTCATGCCAGGCTCTCCCGGTGACTCAGGTCCCGAACTTACCGCAAGCGACCGCCCGGGGGCAAAGCCCCGGGAGCCGGCCACCGCCGCGGTGCGCCGCAACGGCGCGGAACCCGGTACACTTGCCGCCTCGAACGCCGCTGTGCGCCCCGCTTCACCGGAGGATGAAATGCCCCACCAAGCCGCCTTCCGCACCCTGGTCTTCGCCGCCCTGCTCGTCCTCGCCGCATGCGCCGCGCCGCGCAGCGAGGCGCCGGCCGAGCCCAGTGCCGAGCAACGGCCCTTCGTCGTCACCTCGCCCGAGGGCAATCGCGAGGATCCCTGGTACTGGCTGCGCGACGACGAGCGCAAGGACCCGGACGTCATCGCTTACCTCGAGGCGGAGAACGCCTGGTACGAGGCCTACGAAGCGCGCTATAGCGGGCTGGTCGACAAGCTCTACGAAGAGATCGTCGCGCGCATCAAGCAGGACGACGCGACGGTGCCGGTGTTCGACAACGGCTACTGGTATTACGCCCGCTACGAGGAAGGCAAGCAGTACCCGATCCATGCCCGTCGCCAGGGCAGCATGGACGCGCCGGAGGAGGTGCTGCTCGACGGCAACGCCATGGCGGAAGGCCATGCCTATTTCGGGCTGGGCGGCTACGAGGTCTCGGACGACAACCGCCTGCTGGCCTGGTCCGAGGACACCGTCGGGCGGCGCCAGTACGTGCTCAAGGTCAAGGACCTGGCCACCGGCGAGCTGCTGGCCGACGGCATCGAGCGAGTCTCGAGCTTCACCTGGGCCGGCGACAGCAAGACGCTGTTCTACGTCGAGAACCACCCGGTTACGCTGCTCTCCTACCGCGTGCTGCGCCATGAGCTGGGTGCCGCGGGCGAGGACGCCGTGGTCTACGAGGAAGCGGACACCAGCTTCTACACCTACGTGGGACGCAGCCGCTCGCGCGACTACGTGGCCATCTATCTCAGCAGCACCGAGTCCACCGAGGTGCGCGTGCTGGAAGCCGACCAGCCGACCGGCGAGTTCCGCGTCTTCCTGCCGCGCGAACGCGGCCACCTCTACCTGCCCGATCACCAGGGCGACCGCTGGATCGTGCGCACCAACAAGGATGCACCCAACTACCGCCTGATGAGCGTGCCGGTCGGCGCCGAGAGCGACTTCGGCCAGTGGACCGACGTGGTGCCGCACAGCGAGGACGTGTTCATCCAGGGCTTCCTGGTGTTCGACACTTTCCTGGCCATCGGCGAGCGCTCCGACGGGATGCTGCGCGTCCGGGTGCGGACCTGGGACGGCGCCGAGAAGTACCTGCCGGCCGACCAGGTCCCGTCGACCACCTGGCTGAGCGGCAACGGGAACCCGCGCCTCGACACCACCGTGCTGCGCTACGCCTACACCTCCATGACCACGCCGACGACGATCTACGACATCGACGTGGTCACCGGGGAGCGCGAGCTGCTCAAGCGCGACCCGGTGCTGGGCGACTTCGACCCGGACAACTACGAGACCGAGCG
>JBFLKP010000050.1:0-5931 GCA_040883225.1 Candidatus Limnocylindrales bacterium
AAGCCGGCCGGCCACGCCGAAGAGCTCGCCCTCCACGAACACGCTGCGGGTCAGGCCGTGGGCGCGGGGGCCGCCGGCTAGACGCCACCGCCACCACCGTGGTCGTCGAAAGGCCCATGCTGGTCGTCGCCGAGGCGATCGGCATGGGCCTGGCCCATGCCCGGCGACCGAACCGACCGCCGTCCACGACGCGGGGACGGCGGGATGAGCGAAGGAGGCCCCATGGTCACCGAGACCACCACCGAGCCGATCCCCTGGAACAGCCAGACCGAGGACGGGCAGGTCCTGCTGGGGATGCCGTGGGAGATCTTCGTGCTCGGCTGCGCGCTGCTCTCCATCCTCAACCTGGTCCTCGCCCTGCTCATCCGCAACCCCGACATCGAGCAGGTCGTGGCCATCATGGACACGATGCTCGTCGTCATCTTCGCCATCGACCTGCTCCGCCGGCTGCGCGTGGCAGACGACGACCGCGCGTACATGACCAAGGGCTGGGGCTGGCTCGACCTCGTCAGCATCGTGCCCATGCTGCGCATCGCGCGTGTCCTGCGCATCGTGCGCGTGGCCCGGATCGTCGGACGCATGGGCGGCCCGGAGCAGGCGCTGCGCGCGTTCTTCGCCAACAAGGCCACCGGCGGCCTGCTGCTGGTGGTGCTCATCGCCATCTTGGTCATGGAGTTCGGCAGCCTCGCCGTGCTGTGGGCCGAGCGAACGAGCCCTGATGCCAACATCACCACCGCCGAGGATGCGGTCTGGTACCTCATCGTCACGATGTCGACGGTCGGCTACGGCGATCAGTTCCCGGTGACGCAGGTCGGCCGGCTCATCGGCGCCTTCATCATCGTCGTGGGCGTGGGCGTCTTCGGCACCCTCACGGGCTTCCTGGCCAACGTCTTCCTGTCTCCCTCCGACGAGACCGTCGAAGACGAGGCTGAGGCGGCGACTGAGAGGCGGTCCTCGGCCACGAGCGAGGCCGACGCATGAGGCGAGGCGTGAGCGCCGGTACTCGCTGCACGGACGCACCGGCAGGGTGACGGACGAGTCGGAAGCGGAGGCCCTGGGCCTCGCGCGGGGCCTGCGCACGTCCACCGACGGGGTCGGCCACGTGCGCGTGGTCACGCCACTCGGAGGGGTCGTGGACATCGGTCCGGACGGGTTCGCGATCCTCTCGCTCTTCGCGCGCGCTCGGACGGTGGCCGATGCCCTGGACGCTCTGGCTGGCCTGCCCGAGCCGCGACCCGACGAGGCCCCCGCGGCGATGGTGATCGAGTCCCTCGTCGAGGCCGGCGCCATCGTCCCCGTAGCCGATGCGGGGGATGTCTGGGGTTGGACCGATCCGGCCGAGCATGCCCGCATGCTCGACGACTCGCGCCGCACTGATGCCTTCGTGGCGGCCGTGCGCCAGACGGTGAGGCCGGACGACGTGGTCCTGGACATCGGCACGGGCAGCGGCATCCTTGCCATCACCGCGGCGCTGGCCGGAGCGAGGCACGTCTACGCGGTCGAGGCCAGCGACATCGCGGCCATCGCGGAGGAGGCGGTCGCTGCGAACGGGGTCGCCGATCGGGTGACCGTCTTGCGCGACTGGTCGACGCGGGTCGAGCTGCCCGAGCGCGCCGGCGTGCTCGTCTCGGAGGTCATCGGCGCAGACCCGCTCGAGGAAGACCTCCTCGCCACCACGCTCGACGCCCGGCGTCGTCTGCTGCGACCGGATGCCACGCTCATCCCACAGCGACTCGAGCTCCTGGTCCAGCCGGTCACCGTCGCTCAGGTGAATCGCTGGGCCAGTCGCATCGAGCCCACGAGCGTGGCCTCTTGGCGTCGCGCGTATGGTGTCGATCTCAGTGTCCTGTGGGCGTCACGGCGACAGGTGCCGCTGCAGTGGACGGTCGAGGGCATGACCGCGGCACGATGGCCCGTCTTGGCCCCGAGAACGACCGTTGCCGACATCGATCTGCGGACGCTCGAGCATGACTGGGTCGAGGCCAAGACGGAGGTCATCATCGAACAGCCGGGCACGGTCGATGCCCTCATCTTCACCTTCACCGCGCGGCTCACCGACGAGATCTCGTTGCCCGGGCCACCGTGGGCCGACGAGCCCTCGAGTTGGGACACGTCCGTGTGGGTCCTGCCGGAAGCCATCGCGGTCGGGTCGGGAGACCTCCTCGACGTCCGCTACCGATTCGGGAAGCCGGGCACGGTCGACGGTCTGAGCTGCACCCTCCGCTAGCGAACCGTGCTCGATGCTCGCGCCCCGGTTTCTTTAGAACGTCTGGTCTATCGCACCGGGGTGCACTAGACTGGCGATGTGCCCCAGGATCGACTCGTCGTTCGCGGTGCCCGCGAGCACAACCTCAAGAACATCGATGTGGAGCTGCCCCGCGACCGGCTGATCGTCATCACCGGCCTGTCCGGCAGCGGCAAGTCCAGCCTCGCCTTCGACACCATCTACGCGGAAGGCCAGCGGCGCTACGTGGAGTCGCTGTCGGCCTACGCACGCCAGTTCCTGGGCCAGATGGAGAAGCCGGACGTCGACCAGATCGATGGGCTCAGCCCAGCCATCTCCATCGACCAGAAGGGCGCCTCGCGCAATCCCCGCTCCACGGTCGGCACGGTCACCGAGATCTACGACCACCTGCGCCTGCTCTTCGCCCGCGTGGGTCACCCGCACTGCCCCCAGTGCGGCCGGGAGATCACGCGCATGACCGTGCAACAGATCGCCGATCGCATCCGCCAGCTGCCGGACGGCGCCCGCATCCTCGTGCTCGGGCCGCTCATCAAGGACCGCAAGACCGAAGGCGAGCGCGTCTTCGCCGCGGCCCGCCGCCAGGGTTTCGTGCGGGTACGGGTCGATGGCGAGCTCATGGACCTCGACGAGGCGCCGTCCCTGGACAAGTACAAGCGTCACTCGATCGAGGTCGTGGTCGACCGCCTCATCGTGCGCCACACGGACGCCAACGGCGAGCCCTACGGGCCGGACCATCCCGATCCCGACGCTGCCCGCCTGGCCGATTCGGTCGAGACCGCGCTGCGCCTGGGGGAGGGGGTCATGCTCGTGGCCCCCGCGGACGGGGGCACGTTCGACGAGCAGCGCTACTCGGAGCGCTACAGCTGCGCCTACGACGGCACCACCATCGACGAGCTGGAGCCGCGCTCGTTCTCGTTCAACTCGCCACACGGCGCCTGCCCGGACTGCACCGGCCTCGGCATCCGCCTGGAGTTCGCGGTCGACCGCATCATCCCCGACCGCTCCAAGTCCATCCCCGACGGCGCCATGGTGCCGTGGCGGACGGTACCCACCGAGCTCTCGTGGCGGCTCAAGACGACCAAGGCCATCATGGATGCGCACGGCTGGGACTACCACGCGCCCATCAGGGATCTGCCGCCGGACGCCGTCGAGTACCTCCTCCACGCCCGGAAGAGCGAGAAGGTTGAGGTGCGCTATCGGCACGAGCGGGGCGAGAACTCGTACGTGGCCACCTTCGAGGGCGTCGTCACCAACCTCGAGCGGCGCTACCGCGAGACCGAGTCGGACTACATCCGCACCGAGCTCGAGAAGTACATGGTCGAGCGGCACTGCCCCACCTGTGACGGGAAGCGCCTCAAGCCCGACGCCCTCGGCGTGACCATCGAGGGGCGCAGCATCAGCGACGTGGCGGCGATGTCCGTGAGCGAGGCGCTGGCCTGGGTCCGGGCGCTGCCCGAGGTCCTCAGTGAGCGCGAGATGGCCATCGCCCGCATGGTCAACAAGGAGATCGGCGACCGCCTCGGCTTCCTCGCGGACGTCGGTCTCGACTACCTCACGGTCGACCGCACGAGCTCCACGCTCAGTGGCGGCGAGGCCCAGCGGATCCGGCTGGCCACGCAGATCGGGTCCAGCCTCGTGGGTGTGCTCTACATCCTTGACGAGCCCACCATCGGCCTCCACCAGAAGGACAACGCCAAGCTCATCTCCACGCTCATCCGGCTGCGGGACCTGGGCAACACCCTGATCGTCGTGGAGCACGACGAGGAGACCATCCGCGTCGCTGACTGGGTCGTCGACATCGGCCCGGCTGCCGGCGAGCACGGTGGAGAGGTCATCGCCAGCGGGCCGCTCGCGTCCGTGCTCAAGGAGAAGCGTTCGCTGACCGGGGCCTACCTGCGTGGTGAGCAGATGGTGGCCGTACCGGAGACGCGACGGGAGGGCAACGGCAAGGCGCTCGTGATCAGGGGCGCGCGCGAGCACAACCTCAAGGACCTCGACGTGCGTTTCCCGCTGGGAGCCTTCACGGCCGTCACCGGCGTTTCCGGTTCGGGCAAGTCGACCCTCGTGACCGACGTGCTCTATGCGGCGCTGGCCCGGACGGTGAGCGGCGCTCGCGTCGAGCCCGGCGCCCACGACGCGCTCGAGGGCACCGAGGCCGTGGACAAGATCGTCGAGATCGACCAGAGCCCCATCGGACGCACGCCGCGCTCCAACCCGGCCACCTACACCGGCCTCTTCGGGCCCATCCGGGAGCTCTTCGCGGGCGTGCCGGAGGCGCGTGTCCGGGGCTACGGTCCGGGCCGCTTCAGCTTCAACGTCAAGGGTGGCCGCTGTGAGAACTGCAAGGGCGACGGCATCCTCAAGATCGAGATGCAGTTCCTGCCGGACGTCTACGTGCCCTGCGAGGTCTGCGGCGGCAAGCGCTACAACCGGGAGGCGCTGGAGATCCACTACCGTGGCCACTCCATCGCGGACGTCCTGGGCATGACCGCGGAAGAGGCGTTGGAGGTCTTCAGCGCCGTGCCCAAGGTGCGCAACAAGCTCAAGACGCTCGTCGACGTGGGGCTCGGCTACATCCGGCTGGGCCAGCCGGCGACCACGCTCTCGGGCGGTGAGGCACAGCGTGTGAAGCTGGCCACCGAACTGTCGAAGCGTGCGACCGGCCGCACGGTCTACATCCTCGACGAGCCCACCACCGGCCTCCATTTCGCTGACGTGGAGAAGCTGCTCGAGGTCCTCCATCGGCTCGTGGACAGCGGCAACAGCATCATCGTCATCGAGCACAACCTCGATGTCATCAAGACCGCCGACTGGATCATCGACCTCGGACCGGAGGGGGGCGAGCGCGGCGGGCGCATCGTGGCTCAGGGCACGCCAGAAGACATCGCCGCGGTCAAGGCCTCAGCGACCGGGGAGTACCTGGCCCATGTGCTCAAGGGCGAGCCGGTGCTGCCACTCTCCGATGTCGAGGTGGCGGCGACGCCGAACGGGCGCGGGAAGCGGGGGTCCAGGCCCGGGCGTCCGCGCAAGCAAGCCACGTCTGCGGCAACATGAGGGCCCGACCAAGGAGACGCGCATGAGCACCCGCATGATCCAGATGTCGCGCACCGTCGACGCCCCACCCGATCGCGTCTATCGCGCGTGGTCGGACCCCGAGACCGTGCGCCAGTGGCTGGCCTCGAGCGTGGAGGGCTCGCTGATTCCGGGTGCCCGCTCGTCGCTCGTGTTCCCGCGCTACCGCATCGAGGTGGACGTCCTGGAGGCGGATCCCAACTCGCGTTTCAAGTTCCGCTGGACGCACCCCCTCGACCGGGAGACGTCGACCGAGGTCACCGTCATCATCACCCCAACGGGCTACGGCTCTACCGTCTCCCTCAGCGACGGCCCCTACGACGTCAGCGATGAGGCCACCCTCGACGAGTACGCGCGCGCCATCGAGATCTGGGCCGCGGCCCTGACGCAGCTGCGGGCCTCAGTGGACTACTCGGTCGACTTGCGCAAGGAGCGGTAGGCCGGCTCCGACCGCCCGTGGGACGGTCCGGGCCGGTCACCGCTGTCTGCCCACGCCGGAGGAGCCGAGTGCGAGGGCAGCGAGGAGGAACCACGGCCGACCGATGGTCGCAGCTCACGCATCCTGCGCTGATGGTGCACCAAGGCACCATAGGTAGTGTTGCGTACGGTCAACG
>JBFLKP010000051.1:0-11495 GCA_040883225.1 Candidatus Limnocylindrales bacterium
CGGGAGCAGTCTCGCGTGGCCGCCTCGAGCGGCGCTGTCGCCGCCTATGTCTGGGACTACGCGGCAGGCATGAGCCTGTTGCGCTACTTCTGGAAGGTCGCGCGCAGCATCTCGCCCTCGGCCGCGGCGCTCGACGAGGCGGTGCGATTCCCGAAGGCCAACCCCCGGGGCCTGGAGCGCCTGTTCGAGGCTGCCGGTATGGACCCGTTGGAGACGACGTCGCTCGAGGTCGAGGCCGTCTTCGCTGGGTTCACCGAGGTGTGGGCCCCGTTCGAGCGCGGTCAGGGGGCGGCACCGAGCTTCGTGGCCGGCCTCGACGAGTTGTCCCGCCAGTCCCTGCGCTCGGGACTCGAGGCGGCCCTGCCGACCGCGGATGACGGCTCGATCCACCTCTCCGCACGGGCCTGGGCGATCCGGGCCCGGCCCTGAGCACCGCGGCGGCCATCATCATTCAGCGAAGGGCAGGTAACCGGGGAGTGGTGGAGATGAGGGGACTCGAACCCCTGGCCTCTGCGATGCGAACGCAGCGCTCTCCCAGCTGAGCTACATCCCCACTGAGCGTGGCCCATGGCCACCCGGCGGGCGAAGTATACCTCCCGCTCCGCGGGTCGGCCCGGATGGCGCCTTGGGGCGACCGTCCGTGGAGTAGCATCGATGCGTCCCGTTCGTTTCGAGGAGCATGCTCATGTTCGGGTTCGCCCTGAAGCTCGCCTCACGGCTCTTGCTCGTCGCGCTCGCCGGTGCGGCTGGGTTCGCGTTCGGCCTCTATCGTCAGCTGTCCGAGGCGCGACAGACGTGGGGCGTGAGCCCGGCCGAGGCGGAACGGTCGCTCCCGGGGGACGAGCTCGTGCCCGATGCCATCGTGGCGGAGACGCGTGGCATCGACATCGACGCCCCGCCGGAGACGGTGTGGCCATGGCTGGTGCAGATGGGCTACGGACGCGCCGGCTGGTACAGCTACGACCGGATCGACATGGACGGCCGGAGCGCCGACGTCATCCTCGACGACTTCCAGGAGCTGGCCGAGGGCGATCGCCTGCCCACTCATCCTGGCGGCGGCTTCGAGGTCAGGACGCTGCATCCGAACGAGGCCCTCGTGCTCTACCTCGACACCGAGCTCGTCAACACCGCCGACGAGGCGGAGGACATCCCGGCCGGGCTCCTGGGCGCCGGCTTCATGGGCGACATGGCCATGTCCGAGTTCCGCGCCTCCTGGGCGTTCATCCTCGAGCCCGCCTCTGGCGGCCGCACTCGGCTCATCGAGCGCACCCGCCTGTGGGCGGCCGACTCGGGTGGGCCCCAGCGCGTCGCACTGCCCCTGATGGGTCTCGGCGTCTTCGTCATGACACGCAAGCAGATGCTCGGCCTCAAGGAGCGGGCCGAGCGCCAGACCGACTCACGGGAGGATTAGGCATGTTCCGGCTCTTCAGGTTCGTCTTCAGGACGGTCGTGCTCATCAAGCTGATGGCCCTCGCCTTCGGCCTCGGCATGGGCGCGGCCTACCTCGTGCAGCTCCGTGCGCAGTACCGCACCTGGGGCGTCGTGACCGGGGCACGAGAGCGCGCGGTGGCCGGCGATGACCTCGTGGCCGAGGCCGACATCGTCGAGACCCGAGCCATCGACATCGATGCTCCGCCCGATCGAGTCTGGCCCTGGCTCGCGCAGCTGGGCTACGGCCGTGGCGGCTGGTACAGCTTCGCGGCCGTCGACCGCGCCTGGACGCCGGCAGGGGGCCCGCCGTCGGGTAGCGCCGACACGATCCTCGAGGAGTACCAGGACCTCGCCGAGGGCGACCTCGTGCCGACCCATCCGCAGGGTGGCTTCGTGGTCCGCACGGTCGAGCCCAACGAGGCGCTCGTGCTCTTCCTCGACGACGAGATGATGCGCGAGCAGATCGAGGAGCTCGCCTCCGAGGCGGCGGACGCCGTGGAGGAACAGGGCGGCGACGCCGACATCGACGTCGACCTCAGCAGCATGCCGCCGTACAGGGTCACGCTCGCGTTCGAGCTGGAGGAGCTGCCCGGCGGCCGCACGCGCCTCATCGAGCGCGTTCGCGCCAGCGTCGAGGTGAGCGAAAGCCAGAAGCGCGCCCGCCCGGTGCTGGCCATGGGCCTCTTCGTCTTCCTCAAGAGCCAGCTCGAGGGCATCAAGGACCGCGCCGAGAGCGCCGTCGTCGAGGCTTAGCGCGGGTCTCCGGGTGCCGTCGAGCCGCCCTGCGGGAGGCTGAACCAGAAGCGGGTGAGGCCGGAGCTGGACTCGGCACCCACGCGGCCGCCCCAGCCCTCCACGATCTGCTTGACGATGGCCAGGCCGATGCCCACGCCGCCGCGCGCCCGATCGCGTGATTTCTCGACGCGGTAGAAGCGCTCGAAGAGGCGGGGCAGGTCTTCCGCGGGGATGGACTCGCCGCTGTTGGTGACGCTCACGAGCACGGTGTCTCCGCGCTGCTCGGCGGCCAGCACGACCACCCCGCCCTCGCTGGCGTAGCGCGCGGCGTTCTGCAGCAGGTTGGCCAGGACCTGCGCGAACTGGTCGGGATCGGCCATCGCCGGCAGCGGCTCGGTCCAGTGACGCTCGAGTCGCAGCGAACGCGCGTCGAAGGTCGGACGCGTGAGCTCGGCAGCTGCGCGCATCAGCGTGGCCAGGTCGACCTCGACCGGTTGCGCGGTCTTGTTGGCCGCATCGCCGATGGCCAGGTCGTCGAGCGAGCGAGCGAGGCGCACGAGGCGCTCGGTCTCCTCCAGCAGTGACTCGTAGGTCGAGGCATCGGCCTCGATGACCCCATCGCGGATGGCCTCGAGGTAGCCCTCCAGGTTGGTCAGCGGCGTGCGCAGCTCGTGCGCGGTGTTGGCGATGATGTCGCGGCGCTGGCGCTCGCTCTCCTCCAGCTCGGCGGCCATCTGGTTGAAGGAGTCGGCCAGACTGGCCAGCTCGTCGGGCGCGGCGCGGGGGACGCGGATGCTGAGGTCCCCGCCGGCCACGCGACGAGCCGCGGCTCCGATGTCCGCGAGGGGGCGGGCCAGCATGCGCGAGAGCAGGACGGCCAGCACGACACCGGCCATGATGCCGATGATCGTGGCCACCACCAGCACGTCCCGGATGGACTGGTCGAACATGCCGTAGGCGTGCGCGGCGTTGTCACCGTACTCCATCAGGATCTGGGCCAGGGCCTCCTTGCCGATGACCCAGACGCCGACGGTGATGATGCCCACGGCCACGAGCGCCGAGCCGATGCCCACGAGGGCGATGCGCCAGGCCAGACCGCGCCCGAAGGCCGGCCGATGGCTGTCTGGGCGCTTCGAGAGGCTCAAGGAGGCTAGGCCTCGGTGACCTGGGGCGCGGCGCGGTAGCCGACGCCGCGCACGGTCATGACGTACAACGGCCGCTCGGCGTCGTCGCCCAGCTTCTCGCGCAGACGGCCCACGTGGACGTCGATGGTGCGGTCGAGGACGTCGCCGTCATCCGAGCCGTAGACCGCGTCGAGCAGCTGGTCGCGCGTGAGGGCGCGGCCGTCGGCGGCCACGAGCGTCACGAGCAGCTTGAACTCGACCGGCGTGAGGGGCACGAGCTCGTCTCCGCGCCGGACCTCGTAGCGCTCGGTGTCGATGGTGAGGTCGTTCTGGGTCAGGGTCGTGGCCTTGGGTGTGGCCATGGCCGCCGCCGCGGCGGGCTGTTCCACGCGGCGCAGGATGGCCTTGACGCGGACCACCAGCTCGGCCGGGCTGAAGGGCTTGGGGAGGTAGTCGTCGGCGCCCTTCTCGAGACCGATGATGCGCTCTGGCAGCGAGCTGCGGGCGGTCAGCATCAGCACCGGTACGGCGGTATCGGCACGCAGCAGGCGCATGACCTCGTAGCCGTCCAGCTCAGGCAGCATCAGGTCGAGCACGATGAGGGCCGGATCCTCTGCTCTCGCCTGGTTGAGGGCCTCGCGGCCGTCGTAGGCGGTGATGACCGTGAAGCCTTCGCGTTCCAGATAGGCTCGCACGAGCGCCACGATCTTGCGGTCGTCATCGACGACCAGGATGGGCCGGCTCGTGGGCAGCGGCTCGGCGTTGGGCTTGGGGGTCGTCATCAGGCTGTCCATGCTAGCGCTGGAGTCTCGCGTCGATGGGTGACAGCGACATGACACTTGACCAAATAGAACAGATGTTCTACGATTCGTCTGGCCATGGAACGGTCATCAGAGCCTCTCCGAAGTGCCCTTGCCACCCTCCAGACCCGCTGGGGCAGTGCTGCTGTCCGGCTGGGCGACGGCCGCCCGGCCGGGTCGGCGGCAGCAGCGGGTGGAGTGGCTCCGGCCGTCCATGGCTCCCTCGCCCTCGCGGCGTTCCCGGACTCCCACCCGGGAGCGCCGCAGCCCACCCCTGACGCCCGCGCGGGCGTCATCTCCACCGGCTTCCCGGCGCTGGATGCGGTCCTCGGACCGTCTGGGTTGCCGGCAGAAGCCAGCGTCGTCGTGCGTGGTGGTCCCTCCAGCGGCAAGACCACGCTGGCGCTGCGCTGCGCCGCGGAAGCGCAGGCGGGCGGTGACATCGTGGCCTGGCTGGACCTTGGCCGCGCCTTCGATCCGGTGGAGGCGGCCGGCCGGGGCGTGGATCTGCGCTGGCTGCTGGTCGTGCGTCCGGCGGATGTGCCGGAGGGCCTGAGCCTCGCCGGCGCGCTGCTCAGCGGGCGCTGCGTCGGCCTGCTGGTGGTGGACCTGCCGGCCCGGCTGCGCGGTCGGCTGGATGATCAGCTGCGCCGCCTCGTGGCCCACGCCCGCCGGGTCGGTGCCCGCCTCGTAGTGCTGGAGCCGCCCTCGGTCGCCGCGCCGTTGCAGGCGGCGCTGGCAGGCAGCACCGGCTTGCGCCTGGAGCTCGAGCGTCGCTCGTGGCTGCGCCTCGGACGGGACGTGGTCGGGCAGCGCACGGCCGTGGCCGTGGCCAAGAACCGCTACGGGCCGCCGGGCCGGAGCGTGGACCTGGACATCCACTACCTCGCCGAGGGGGAACGTTCGCTGGCCACGCACCGGCTCGTCACGGATGAAGTGGCCGGATGGCCGGAGCCGGTCCCATTCGGGTCGCGGCCAGTGGAGATGCCGGCCGCGCGGCTGGTCGTGGTGTGACCGCCGCCTCGCTGACGAGCCCCACCCCGAACCATGCGCTTGCTCTATCTCGACTGGCCACACCTGCCGCTTCGGCTGGCGCTCGGTCGTGACCCCGGTGCCGACGAGACGGTCGTGCTCGGCGGACGGCCCTGGGATCCGGGTCCGGTGCTCGACCGCAGTCCTGCCGCGGGCGCCTTGGGCGTTCGTCGCGGGCAGCCGCTGGGCACGGCCCACAGCCTCGTCCCGGAGGCGCTCTTCCTGCCCCTGGATCCGGCAGGGCTGGCGAATCCATTCGAGGCTGCGCTCGATGCACTGAACGCGCTCGCGCCGGCGGTGGAAGGGGAGGTCGATCCGGCGGACCCGCGTTTCGGACGCGTCTTCATCGGCATCGAGGGGCTTGGTCGCCTGTGGGGTGACGAGCCGGCGCTCGTGGAGCGGGCGCTGGCCATCGTGGAGCCACTGCTGCCGGGTCCACCGCGGGTGGGCATCGGCAATACCCGCTTCGGGGCCGGCGTGGCTGCGCGTATCGGATCCGGTGTGGACGCCATCCCGGCCGGTGGCCGGCGAGAGGAAGCGGCCTTCCTCGCGCCACTGCCGCTGACGCTGCTGCCGGCAGAACCGGGCGTGCACGAGCGCCTGCGCGTCCTGGGGCTCGAGACCATGGGCCAGCTGGCCGCGCTGGACCACTCCGCGGTGGTGGCGCGGTTCGGGCCGGCGGGCGCGGAGATGCACGACCTGGTTCGGGGCATGGATCGCCGGCCGTTGCGTCCGCGCCGCCCGCTGGAGCGCCTCGGAGCGGACGTGGAGCTGGAGCCGCCGGCAGGGGAGCTGGAGGCGCTGCGCTTCGTGCTCCACCACCTCTGCACCACGCTCTGCGAGCAGCTGGCCGCACGCGGTGCCGGGGCCGCTCGGGCGGCGCTGACGCTCTCGCTGGAGCGCCCGCAGCACGACCCGGGGTCGCGAGCCATGGCCTACGAGCAGGCGCTGCCGGAGCCGTCGTCGGCGGCGGAGCTGCTGGAGCGGCTGCTGATGGCGCGGATCGAGGCGGACCCACCGTCCGCGCCGGTGGAGCGGCTGGCGCTGCAGCTCGATGGCACGGCGCCTGAGGCCGGGCAGCAGCTGACGCTGTTCGATCGGCAAGGTGCCCATGCTGCCCGGCTGGAGTGGCAGCTGGCCAGCCTGGCCATCCGTTTCGGCGAGGATCGCATCCTGCGCGCCACCACCGCGGACACCGACGATCCGATCGCCGAGCGCCGCTTCGACTGGCATGGCGCGGTGGGGGCGGACGCGTGACACGGCTGCTCGGTCAGCACCCGGCCATCGAGGTGGAGACGGACGACCGCGGCTGGCCGGTGAACCTGCGCTGGCCCGGCGTGCAGGAGCCGGTGGAGGCCTGCAATCACTGGCGCATCGAGGAGGCCTGGTGGCGCCGCCCGCTGGTGCGTGACTACTTCAAGGTCGTGGGGCCACGCTTGCTGGCGCTCGTCTATCGGGACGTGCTCGACGGCAGCTGGCACCTCGAGCGACTCTATGACTAGCGGTGCTCACCGACAGCGGGCTAATACTCGGACAGGCGGGGCGGGTCCTGCGGCGGCTGGCGCCGGATCTGGGGCATCCGCTTGGCGTCGGTCTTGAGCACCGCCAGCGGGTCCACGCGCTCGGCCGCGTAGTTGGGGAAGCCACGCTTTCGGGCGGCGTTGTGGACGCGCATCGGCAGGCCATCCATCCGCACCAGGCGATAGCGCATCATCTGCATCCCCTCGGCCTTGGACATGTAACCGATGGGCTGTCCCGCCTTGACCTTCTGGCCCGGCTTGACCAGCAGGTCCTTGATCTCGGTGTAGACGCTGTAGTAGCCGTTGCCGTCGTCGATGACCACGCCTCTCGGGAACCAGGGCTTGCTCGACTTGCGGGCCTTCTTGGGATCGTCGATGGGGGCGAAGCTCCGGTACAGCTTGTCGAGGGACCCCTGGAACCCGACGTGCCTGGCCCAATCGCGTCCCGCGGCCACGACCTCACCTCCATGCGCGGCCTTGACGACAGCGCCATCGAACCAGGTGATGACGATGCCGTCGTGCACGCGCTCGCCATCGATCTGGAAGTCGCCCTTGGGGTGCGGCTCGTAGTAGCGCGCGATCATGCCGCCGCGGACGGGCCAGCGGTAGCCCTTGAGCTTGCCCGGCGGCTTGGAGGTGGGCGGCTCCAGGATGGCCGTCGCGACCTCCACGCCCGCGTCATCAGCGTCAGGAGAGGGTGACTCGGACGGATCGGCGACCCCGGCACCTGCCGCCATGGGAACGGCGTACTGAGGCGTGGCCAGGACGATGATCAGGGCGATGGCGATGACGGCCATGAGGAAGCCACCGGTCAGTAGCCCGGAGAGGGCATCACGGCGCGCCGAGGGGTCTGTTTGCTGGCCTACACGCGCCGAGGGCACGGACGTCGCTCGCAGGCCCCTATCTGCCACTGCGCCTGAGTGTAGCAACGCCGGGGTGTTGACACAACGCACCAGTGCGCGTTTCTAGACCCGCTCCGGGATCCACGAGATAGAACAGATGTTCTACCATCGACCGGGTGACGAAGGCCTTCGCGGAGCTCCACTGCCACACCGACTTCTCCTTCCTCGACGGCGCCTCGCCGGCGGACGACCTCGTCGAGCGAGCGGTGGAGCTGGGCCTCTCCGCACTGGCGGTGACCGACCACCAGGGGCTCTACGGCGCGGTCCGCTTCAGCGCCGCCGCACGTGAGGCCGGGCTGCACGCGGTCGTGGGTATGGAGGTGGAGCTGCTCGACTCGGCCGCACCGGACCCGGAGCGGATCGTCGTGCCACGCCGCCGGCAGAAGCGTCCGGCAGCCCCGCCATCACCGCCAACGGCCCGGGCAGGGGAGCCGGTCCGTCCCGCGGTGGAGCGCCAGCGGCCACCGGGACATCGCGATCCGCGGCGGGAGGACCTGCGCGGGGTGCGGCCACGGGAGCTCGGCCCGCACCTGACGCTGCTGGCCCGGGACCAGGAGGGGTACGCCAACCTCTGCCGCCTCGCTAGCGCCGCCCACCTCGCGGGTACCAAGGGCGTGCCACGCTTCACCCACGAGGGCCTCGCCGCGCACCGCGCCGGGCTCGTCGTCCTCACCGGCTGCCGCCACGGGGAGCTGCCACGGCGCCTCCTCGCCGGCGATCGAGAAGGCGCTGCCCGCGCGCTGGAACGGCTCGAGCGTCTCTGTGCCCCGGAGGGCCTCTACGTCGAGCTCCAGCACCACCTCCTGCCCGACGACGACTGGCTCACCGCGGAGCTGGCGCGTTTGGCCCACGAAGCCGGCCTGCCCACGGTCGTGACCAACGACGCCCACTACGCGCTGCGCTCGGACCGCGAGCTGCAGGACGTGCTCGTCTCGATCCGCCACGGGCAGGACCTCGAGGCCGCGGCTCACCTGCGCCGGCCCAACGGCGAGTACGCCCTCAAGGACGGAGCGGAGCTGGCGAGCCTCCCGCCGGGCCACGACTCGGACCCGCTCGTGCGTCACGCCTGGCTCGACGGCATCAAACGCGCCGGCGAGCTGGCGGCTGCCTGCGATGTGAGCCTGGAGTTCGAGCGCTACCGCTTCCCGGGCTTCCCGGTCCCCGGGGGCGAGACCGCCTTCTCGCACCTCGAGCAGCTGTGCCACGACGGTGTCCGGCGCCGCTACCACCCCATCACCCCGCGCGTGCTCAAGCAGATGGCCCACGAGCTCGAGGTCATCGAGCGCACCGGCCTCGCGGAGTTCTTCCTCATTTGCTGGGACCTCATGCGCTTCGCGCGCGAGCGCGGCATCCCCGCCCAGGGCCGCGGCAGCGCCGGTGACTCGATCGTGGCCTATGCCCTGGGCATCACCCGCGTCGACCCCATCCGCCACGAGCTGCTCTTCGAGCGCTTCATCAACGAGGGCCGCACGACCTACCCGGACGTGGACATCGACTTCGCCTCGTCCCGCCGCGAGGAGGTCATCGGCTACGTCTACGAGCGCTACGGGGCCGAGCACACCGCCATGGTCTGCAACATCGTCACCTACCGGGCCCGCTCGGCCGTGCGCGAGGTGGGCTACGCCCTCGGCTTTCCGCGGCCGCTCGTCGACCGCGTGGCCAAGGCGCTCGAGACGTACGACTCGGTGATGGTCCGGCGCGACCTCGAGGCGGACGGCGGCTTCGCCGAGTTCTTCGCCGAGCCAGGGGAGAGCGGCGCAGGCGTGCGCCGACTGCTCGATGACATGGGCGAGCTGCGCCTGCCCAGCGCGGACCTTCGGCCGGGCCCGAACGACGACGAGGGTGGACCCGGCGACACGCCCGCGAGCGAGCACTACCTGCGCCACGAGTCGGAGCGGCGCCTGGCCCTGGCCTCCCTGCGCTCGGGCCAGGACGAGGTGGCTGGGGGCGCGGAGGGGGAGCGGCGCATCCTGCCCACGAGCGTGGGTGCCGTCGAGCTCGACCCGCTGCCGCCACGTCACCGGGGCTCCACCCTGGGCCTCTCACCGTGGGACCGCTGGCTGGAGCTGTGCGCCCGCATCGATGGCCGGCCGCGACACCTCTCGATCCATGTCGGCGGCATGCTCGTGACGCGCGCGCCGCTCGTCGACATCGCGCCCCTGGAGCACGCCACCATGCCCGGCCGCGTGGTGGTCCAGTTCGACAAGCGCGACGTGGAGACGATGAAGCTCATCAAGCTCGACCTGCTCGGGCTACGCATGCTCAGCGCCATCGACGACGCCCTCCGCGACATCGCTGCCGACTGTGCGGTCTGCCTGGACCTCGACCGTCTGCCGGAGGACATCGGGGCGGTCTTCCGCATGATCGTCGCGGCCGACACCGTGGGCGTCTTCCAGATCGAGTCGCGGGCCCAGATGCAGACGCTGCCCAAGAGCCGCCCGGAGACGCTCGATGACCTCGTGGTGGAGGTGGCCATCATCCGGCCCGGACCCATCCAGGGCGATGCCGTACACCCGTACCTCCGTCGCCGGCAAGGTCTCGAGGAGGTGACGTACCTGCACCCCAGCCTCGAGCCCATCCTGGCCGAGACGCTGGGCGTGATCCTGTACCAGGAGCAGGTCATGAAGATCGCCATCGACGTGGCCGGCTACAGCGCGGCCGATTCGGACGGCTTTCGCCGGGCCATGGGCACCTGGCGCTCGACGCGGGAGATGGAGCGGCTGCACACCGGCTTCGTCGAGGGCTGCATGGCCACGAGCGGGCTCACGCGGGAGCAGGGTGAGGAGCTCTTCACCAAGGTCGCGGGTTTCGCCAGCTTCGGCTTCAACAAGAGCCACGCGGCGGCCTTCGCGCGCACGGCCTACGAATCGGCCTTCCTCAAGCTCTTCTATCCCGCGCAGTTCGTGGCCGGGCTCATCAACGCCCAGCCCATGGGCTTCTACCCGGTCGAGGTGCTCATCAACGACGCCAAGCGACACGGGGTGGCGGTGCTGCCGGTGGACGTCAACGCCAGCCGCACCCGGACGGCGACCGAGTGGGTCGGGCTCCCAGGCGCGCCGCTACCGCCGGACGCAGGCATCTTGCGCCGGCCCGACGTGCTCCGCTCGTCAGCCGTGGTCGTGCCCGACGAAGCGGCCCGGGACCGGTTCGCGGCACCCAGCGCGCGCGGCTACGGCGTCCGGCTCGGGCTCGGCCTGGTCAAGGGTATCGGTGAGGCCGAAGGAGAGCGGCTCGACGCGGCGCGGGCCGAGGGTGGGCCATTCCGCTCGCTGGCCGACCTCGTGGCCCGCACCGAGCTGTCGGAGGAGGTCGTCGAGCGGCTCATCCGGGCCGGCGCGCTCGACTCGCTGGGTCAGCCACGACGGGAGGCGCTGTGGCAGCTGCGTGAGGTCGCCGTGGCCACGCGTGGGCGGGTCGCCGGGCGTGCCCTGGGCTCGCGCGCGGCGAAGGGGCGGCCGCTGGACATCCGCCTGCCACCGACGCCGGCGCCGGAGCTCCCGCCGCCGACGGAGCTGGAGCGACTGGGCGACGCCTACGCCATCCTCTCGCTCGATGCCCGGCACCAGGTCATGGAGCTGTACCGGCCGGCGCTGCGAGAGCTGGGGGCGGTCACGCTGGGCGAGCTGCCAGATCGGCGTCCGGGCCGGGTGGGGATCGGCGGGCTGGTGGTCACGCGCCAGCACCCGATGACCGCCAAGGGCACGGTCTTCCTCGCGCTGGAAGACGAGACCGGCATGGTCAACGTGACGCTCTGGCCGGTGGTCTGGGGTCGGCTGCGGAGCGTGGTTCGCCGGCACGCGCTGCTCTACGTGGAAGGGGAGCTGCAGATCGAGGGCGGCACCGTCAACCTCGTGGCCCGGCACATCCGGCCGCTCGTAGAGGTCTGTCGCGAACGTGGTGGGCCCGAGCATCCCCAGGGCGTCCGCCAGCTCGGCCACGCCGGCATGCGCC
>JBFLKP010000284.1:0-4247 GCA_040883225.1 Candidatus Limnocylindrales bacterium
GTCGCCGTGTACGGGTGGACGTAGCAGACCTTCTGGGCCTGGGCCGTGATGGCGTCGATGACGCGCTGGTCGCCGTGGCCGATGTTGACCGACATCAGCTGGCTGTTGAAGTCGAGGATGCGCTGACCGTCGGGCGTGTACATGTAGACGCCCTTGGCGTACTCGATGGGCACCGGCACGACCGCGTCCTGCGGCACCCAGTCGAACATCGTGTGCTTCTTCGACAGCGCCGACATCTCCTCGGCGCTCATCACCACTCCGGGCTCCACAGCCATGTCGTCTCCTCGTCTCGACCGTGCGCGGGCCCCTGGGCGGATCCGGTCCCTGGGTCATCCGCTGTGCCACGGTGCGTGGGCCGGAGTGTGCCACGGGTGAGGGCACCGCGGGGTCCAGGAGGCGGCGGTCGCGACGCTCGAAGGGCAACGGCCACCAAGGTGTAACCGCCCGGCATCCACGGTAGCACCGACCGATGTGGGAGCTCGCTATGGCTCGGTCAGCCACCAGGCGGGAGGTCGCACGAGGGTGCTCTCGTGCGTGGCCGTACCCCAGGCGGGCTCGTCTGCCATCCGGGGCCGCTGGGCAGGCGGTTCGGTGATGCGGGTGAACACGACGACGAGGGCCAGGACCACGGTGGCCAGCACGATCAGGAGCAGCAGACGGCGGTCGCGGGACTCGTCTTCGCGGTCGCCCATGAGACGCGCCTGGTCACGATCGCGCTGTGCTCCTGCGAGCCGTCGTCGGGAGCCCCGACCGAGGTGGTCCATCAGCCACCGGCGGAGGCGTCGTCCACCACGACCGCGATGGCCGAGGCGGGCTGGGCCTCGTCCACGGCCGAGCGCGCCTCGGCTTCACGGGTGTTGAGCAGCACCAGGCCGATGGCGATGCCCACCGCCACGACCGCGAGCGTGAAGCGCCAGCCCACCGGCTTGCGGCTGAGGTAGAACCCGCGGTTCGCCTCGCTGCTGTCCGTGCGCCGTGGACCGTCGAGCCACAGCCAGCGGCGCAGCCTGTCCATCCAACTCGGCCGACCCGTGTGCGACTCCGGCATGGCGACCCCCTGCTGTCGCGATCGACCTATCGTCTCTGCTCACGACGGGAGCTGGCAAGGGGCCATCGGCCTGTTCGGGACAGGTTCAGGGCGCGACCGACACCGCGTCATCGAAGACCACCTCGATGACCGGAGATCGAGCGACGAAGGCATCGACCTGGTCGGGTCGGTTCCAGGCCCTGCAGGCGGCCGTGGCGACGGCCCGCCGTTCGGGCTCGTCGGTCACGATGCGGGCGGTCGCGGGCAGGTCGGCAGTGAGTCCCCGCTTGAGGTGGAAGGTCATGCTCGGGTCGGCCCTGAGGTTGGCCAGCCAGGCGCGGGTGCCGGGCATGCCCGTGATGTACACCCGGCCCTCCACGTTGAAGAAGACGATCTCGATGCGTCGCGGTTCGCCCGAGGTGCGGCCGGTCGTGGTGATGTCGATGATGCCGCCCTGGCGCAGGGCAGCAGCGATGGGGTCGTCGGTCATGTGAGCCTCCTGTGGTGGGTCGCAGGATACTGGGAGGGAGTATCGAACGACAAGGGCTGTCTCGCGGCCCGATGCCGCTGCTAGCATCCGGTGATGCCCGAGGAAGACCGCCGCAGACCCTACCGGCCGGTGCGCTTCGAGCCGTCCCAGATGGACGCCCGAGCACGGGCGTTCTACGCCGAGATGGATGGGCGGCGGTCAGTGCGTGCCTTCAGCCCTGAGCCAGTCCCGCGACGGCTGATCGAGCTGGCCATCCGGACCGCCTCGACCGCCCCCAGCGGAGCCCACCAGCAGCCGTGGACGTTCGTGGCCGTGAGCGACCCGGAGACGAAACGGCGCATCCGCAGCGCCGCGGAGGCCGAGGAGCGCCGCTCATACGAGAGCCGAATGTCCGAGGAGTGGCTCGATGCAGTGGCGCCCCTCGGTACCGGCTGGTGCAAGCCGTACCTCGAGATCGCGCCCTGGCTGGTGGTGCTCTTCGAGCTGGTCCACGGCACGTTCCCCGACGGCCGGCACCGCAAGCACTACTACGTACGTGAGTCGGTGGGCATCGCGGCAGGGGTGTTCATCACCGCCATCCACCACATGGGCCTCGCCACCCTGACGCACACGCCCAGCCCGA
Organism: Candidatus Limnocylindrales bacterium; assembly: GCA_040883225.1. Classification (GTDB taxonomy): domain Bacteria; phylum Chloroflexota; class Limnocylindria; order Limnocylindrales; family CSP1-4; genus JAFMJV01. The sequence goes on from JBFLKP010000284.1 coordinate 2,140, forward strand.
TGGGGTTCCTGAGCACCATCCTGGCGCGTCCGCGGGGCGAGCGGCCGTTCGCGCTCTTCCCGGTGGGCCACCCCGCGGCCGACGCGACCGTGCCCGACCTGGCTCGCAAGTCGCTCGACCAGGTCGCTGTCTTCGACCCGCCCCTGGCCGAACCCGACGATTAGTCGGTGAGTGCCGGTCGGGCCATCGAGGGGCGCGTGGGTCTGCTTGGCGCGCGCGTGACGCCGCGTGGCCCGCGCGTGGGTCTGACTGGCGCGCGCGTGGCGCCGCTTGGCGAGGCTCCATCCTCGGGAGACTCCTCGGACGCTCGAGACCGTCCTCAGGCCCTGCTGGAGCGTGGATCCAGTCCGTGGCGACCTCGAACGACGCTGGAGCAGGACGATCCATGCCGCCGGGGGTCGTCTGACGCTCGCCGGGAGCCTTCGAGCGTCGGGTCAGTGCCCACAGGATGAACGGCCGGCCGCTACGGCGCAGGTCAGGGCCGCTGCTCAAACCCCACCACTCGGAGGGACACTCCTCCGCTGCCCGGTTCCCCAACACTCAGTGGGACACTCCTCCCGTCCGTGCGGCGCGTTCGAGGCGATGCCCGGTGGGGGTCGTACGAACGCAGAGCGAGGCCGGACCAGCCCGTCCGTGCCCGGCGCGTTCGAGGCGATGCCCGGTGGGGGTGGTCCGTCAGCGAGCGGTGCCGGGCGATGCCCCCGGGGGGTTAGGCGCGACCGGGGGAGTGCCCTGCGAGGGTCCCGCATCACGCGGATGGCCGTACCACCCCACCTGGGAATGCGGGCGGGTGTTCCGCGCGGTGCACCTGGCCAGGCGCCGACTCGGCGGCACCGGCACCTGGCCGGGCGGCGACTCGGCGGCGATGACGCGTACGTGGCCGGGCGCCGACTCGGCGGCACGGGCGCCTGCTCGCCAACGGCGCCTGCTCGGTACCAGCGCCTGCTTCACCAGCGCCTGCTTGGCGGCGATGACGCCTACTCGGCCGCGGTCTCCTCCTCGAGCTCCCGGCCCAGCTCCTCGGTGCGGCGATAGGCCGCGAAGACGGCCTCCGACAGCACGGTGCGCAATCGGCCCTTCTCCAGCTCGGCGATGGCTGCCGCCGAGGTGCCCGCCGGCGAGGTCACCATGTTGCGCAGGTACGCGGGGTGGTCACCACTCTCCTGCGCCAGGAGCGTGCCGCCCAGCAGGGTCTCGATGACGAGGTCGTGCGCGATGTGGCGCGGGAAGCCCAGGTGCACCGCAGCGTCGATGAGCGCCTCCATGACCATGAAGACGTAGGCCGGGCCGGTGCCGCTGACGGCCGTGGACATCGAGACGTACTTCTCGTCCTCGACGTGGATCTCCTTGCCCAGGCTCGTGAGCAGGGCCGCCGCCTGCTCGAGCTGGAGATCGGTGACCTGCTCGGTCGCGCACCACACGGTCATGCCCTTGCCCAGCTGGGCCGGCGTGTTGGGCATCGCGCGCACCACTGCGTCGTGGCGCAGGGCGTTGCCGAGGGCCAGCGTGGTCGAGCCCGCGAGGATGGAGATGACGAGCTGGTCGGGGGCCAGCACGGACGAGAGCTCGCGCCCGACCTTGAGCAGCATCTGCGGCTTGATGGCCAGCACCACGATGTCCGCGCCATCGACGGCCTCGGCGTTCGAGCCGGTGGTGCGGATGCCGTAGCGCCCCTCGACGGCTTCCCGGCGCTCGGCACGCGGATCGCTGGCAATGACCTGGGCGACCGCGACGTGCCCGCCCGAGAGCAGGCCCGCGATCATGGCTTCGGCCATCGCGCCGGTGCCGACGATGGCGATGGTCGCTTCCTTCAGTGGTGACACGCTCGCGAGTATAGGCGGCGTCGGAGCCTACGACGCAGGCGCCAGCGCCTCCACCGCCGCGAGCGAGGAGTCAGCGCCATCGACCGCCAGCGGCAAGATGGCCACGTGGTCGGCGCCGGCCGCGTGGAACTGCGCGATGCGCTGGCGGACCTGCTCGGGCGAGCCCCAGGCCACGAGGGCATCGATGAGGCGGTCCGAGTAGGGCGGCTCCCAGTCGTCGGGCCCGAATCCCTGGGCGGCCAGGCTACGTTGGTAGTTCTCGGCTCGAGCGTACGGCTGCATCCA
>JBFLKP010000285.1:0-5160 GCA_040883225.1 Candidatus Limnocylindrales bacterium
ACGCCACTCGTCGGGATCGCCCCGGCGGCCAGGGGCAAGCGGTGATCCCGCACGAGGCACGCGGCGCGATCGTCGCCTCGGGCCTGGGCCTGGTCCTGCTGGCTTCGCCGGCCCTGGCCGTCGACAGCGACGGCGATGGGCTGCGCGACGACTTCGAGACACGATACGGCGTGACCGATCGACTCGATCCCGACACGGACGGAGACGGCGTCGTCGACTCGGCCGAGGACCTCGACCACGACCGCCTGGGCAACCTCGGCGAGCAACGCTTCGGCACTCACCCCGCGCGGTGGGACACCGATGGCGATGGGCGCTCGGACGGGCTGGAGGACCACGACGGGGACGGCCGCAAGAACTTCAAGGAGCAGGACCAGCGCGCACTGCCCAGGGGCCTGCGACCGCGCCTTGGTCGGGCGTCCGCTGACAAGCAGCCCGACCGTCGGCGCTGCCAGGCCAAGCACGGGCAGACCTTCGTGCGCACCTGCGTGTTCGGCGACAAGAGCAGCCAGACGACGATCGTGCTCGTGGGCGATTCGGCCATGACGGCCTACCTCACGCCCTTCAAGCAGCTGGCCCACACGCGCGGCTGGAGGCTGACGACGATGGTCAAGGCCTCGTGCCCGCCATTCCTCGGGCTGCGCGGCACGCTGCAGTGGAAGATCGACCGCAACAGATCGTGCGCCAAGTGGCGTCAGAACGTCATCAGGCGGCTCAAGGCAGACCCGCCCGACTACATCGTCTACGGCTTCGCGCGGTACAAGCTCAGGACGCTCAAGGGCACGAACGTTCCCGCGGCGAAGGTACCGAGCGTCGTGCAGCCGGCGGTCAAGAAGACGCTGATGCGGCTCCCCGCGACGTCGGACGTGCTGGTGTTGGGGCTGGTGCCCAGGAACAAGCGTGGGCTCATCGACTGCCTGGAGGCGCACGTGTGGAGCATGTCCAAGTGCCTGAGCCCGCGGACGCCACTGGCCCAGCGGCCGTGGGACCGGGCCGTGGCCAAGGGCGCCCTCATCGGCGGCGGGACCTACGGCTCGCTCTACGACAAGGTCTGCAGCTATGATCCCTGCCCGGTCGTGCAGGGCAAGGTCCTGATGTGGCGCGACAGCGTCCACCTCTCCGAGACCTTCGCGCAGAAGCTCAAGCCGTCGATCGCGAACCTGCTCGACCGCAAGCTCCTTGGGTCGGGGAGTTGACGCCCGGCCCTGCCCACGCGCTCGTCGCCGGCGCGGTCCTCGCCCTGGCCCTCGCCCTGCCGGCGAGTGCGGCCGATGCCGACGGCGATGGGCTCAGCGACGCCTTCGAGGAGCGCTACGGCGTGACCTCCGCCAACCAAGCCGACAGCGACGGGGACGGCGTGGTCGACTCGGCCGAGGACTCCGACGGCGACGGGCTGGGCGAAGGCGGCGAGGAACGCTCCGGGACCGACCCGACCGACCGGGACACCGACCGTGACGGCACCATCGACAGCGCCGAGGATCCCGACGGTGACGGCCGGACCAACGGCCGCGAGCAGGACGAGCGGCCGGTGCCGCCCGACCTGCGACCGGCCCTCGCGGTCGCCGGGCGGGACGAGCACCCCCGTAAGAAGGCGTGCATGACGCAGCACGGCAAGTCCAGGGTCGTGGTCTGCGAGTTCGGTGACCCCGAAGGCAAGGTCGAGGTCGTCCTCGTGGGCGACTCACACGCCACGATGTACCTGACCCCGATGTCACTGGTCGCCGAGGAGCGCGGCTGGAAGCTCACGTTCATGGCCAAGCGCGCCTGCCCGGCCATGCTCGGGCTCTCGGGCAACAACCAGTGGCGGATCGACCGGGGCCGGACCTGCGGGCTCTGGCAACAGCGTGTCGTATCGCGCCTCGGCAAGGAGCGAGCGGACCTCGTCGTGCTCGCTCACAGCCCGGCCTACAAGCTGCGCAAGCCCAGTGGCAAGGTCGTCGCGCCGTGGAAGCGGACCGGCCAGTGGCGGCTGGGCCTCAAGCGGACGGTGCAGGCGCTGCCACAGCGGACGACGGTGCTCGCGCTCGGCGGCGTGCCCCGCAACTTCAACGGGAACCCGGTCAAGTGCCTGCGACGCGATCCGAGCGATATCTCCGCCTGCGTCACCAGGCGCCAGCCCGCCGATGCCCGCACCATGGACGTGGGGCTGCGACAGGCGGCCTCGGTCACGAGGGCACGCTTCGGTACGCTCTACGACCAGATCTGCACCTACGACCCCTGCCCGGTCATCCAGGGCGACGTGCTCATGTGGCGCGACGCCAGCCATCTCTCGGAGACCTTCGCGCGGCAGCTTCAGCCATCGATCGAGCGCCTCCTCCTCGACGCGCTCGATCCCCAGACACAGGAACCGTGACCGTGCGATACCTCAGCGTCCTGCTCTCCGCGACCCTCGTCCTGGCTGCGGCCGCACCGACCACGGCGCAGCCCGTCGATCGCGACGGTGACGGGCTCGAGGACGCCTTCGAGACGCGCTGGGGGGTGACGGACCCCGCCGCGGCGGACACGGACGGCGACGGCCTGGGCGACGCCCTCGAAGACCCTGACGGTGACGACCTGGGCAACCACGGCGAGCAGCGCTTCGGGACCGACCCGGCGAACCCGGACACCGACGGCGATGGCACCCTCGACGGGCAGGAGGATGCCGACGGTGATGGCATCAGCGATGCCATCGAGCAGGACCAGCGCCCGGCACCCGATACGCTCGAGCCTGACCCGCGCTACGCATGGTGGGACCGTCCGCCCAACTACGATGACGAGTGCCACGCTGATACCCTCGAGCCCAGGCTGCGGACCTGCACCTACGGCGTGAAGGACGCTGACACCACGGTCGTGCTCTTCGGCGATTCGCATGCGCTCCAGTGGCAGCCGGGCCTGAAGGTCGCGGCCTTCCAGAACGGGTGGCGCCTGGAGAACCTGACCAAGGCCGCCTGCCCGCCACCACAGATCCGCTCCTCGCGCAAGGAGTCGGCCGCCCAGCGATCGTGCGATGCCTGGCGCTCAGAGGCCCTCGAGTGGATCACCAGCAACGAGCCCGACGTCGTGCTCATGACCGGCGGCGGACGGATCTACCGCCTGGAGGACGAGCTGGGCCAGCGCATCGCGGGCGACGAGCGCTCGGTGGCCTGGAACGCAGGCCTGACAGCCACCCTCGAGGCCCTGCCCGAGGCGACCGCGGCGCTGGTGCTGGCTGACACGCCCTACCTGCAGACGAACCCGGCGACCTGCCTCGCGGATGATCCCAGCGACCTGGCGGCCTGCTCGACGCCACGATCGGCAGCCATCGACCCCGTCTTCGACGCGGCCGAGCAGGCCGCGGTCGAGGCCGCGGGAGGGACGTACGTCAACCTCTCCGAGCTCGTCTGCCCCTATAGTCCCTGCCCGGTGGTCTTCGGTGACATCCTCGCCTGGCGCAACCGCGACCACCTGACGGCGACGTTCGTCGAGACCCTCGCGCCGTCACTCGGCCGGGCCGTCGAACAGGCGCTCGGGGAGGGTCCCGGTGAGGCCGAGGCGGGATCGACGGCTCCCGCTGGAGCGGCCGACACCACGACCGAGGCCGAGGCGGCCGATCAGCCCTTCGCCTGACCCGGCGTGCGCCGCGGCTCGAGCGGCATCAGCAGCGGCTGCCAGTCGATGCCGTTGCGATCACGATGCCAGAAGACGATGGCGTTGTAGCGCCGCGCGAGCGACATCACGAAGCGGTAGTCGCGCGGGTTGATGCTGCTGATCGGCACCGAGCCGACATCGAGATCGTCCATCCTCCGGCGATGGTATCGGTCCTCGGGACGGCCCGTGCCGTCGTCGGCCACGACGAAGCCGCTGACGCTAGTCGGCCGTGGCGTGGGACAGGCCTCGCTCGACCGCGGCCTGCTCGCCCTCCGAGAGGTTGCCCTCGAGCACGCGCAGGTACTCCGCTTCCTCTCCCACGTGGGTCTTGACGAGGGCGTAGAAGCGAATGCACAGGCGCCGCAGCTCGAGCGCCTTGGTCGGCTTCAGGGTGCCCGCCACGACGTGCTCCTTGTAGCCCCGCATCTGCTCGATGATCTCTCGCATCTCCTCGTGCTCGCGACGCAGGTGGGCCATGGAGTGGCGGTTCTGCTGCAGCCGCTCGAGCTCCGGGTAGACCGTCTCCTCCACCACCTGGATGTGCGGCATGAGCGTGCCCGTCATGAAGTCGCACTCGGTCGCGAAGCTGGCGGCGAAATCCTCGGGCACGGGCCGCTGCTCGAGCATGTCCGCCAATGCCGGCAGGCGGTCGACGTGCTCGCGGATGCGCTCGTGATGCTCGTGGCCGGTCTGGGGTAGAGGCGACATCGTTCAACTCCTGCGCCTGGCGGACCTTCACCGTCCAAGCGTCGACTGCGGCTTGACTATCTGTCTGGACCATACACTTCGACGAGCCCGCGGGAAGGGCCGAAGGGACCAGAAACGGCCCCACCCGAGCGGATGTGAAGGCAAGCCCTACCGAGGCCGGCGGGGAGGGCCCACAGCGGCCAGCAGCGGGCGAGCCAGCGTGCCCAGAAGCACGCCGACGGCGAGGCCCAGCAGGTTGTCGAAGACGTCGGCCGTCTGGCAGCGGCGGTCCAGCACCGTGATCGCCAGCTGGACGGCCTCGACGATGAAGGGCAGGGCCACTGCCGCGAGCGTGATCAGGGCCATCGCACGCGTGCGCGGGAGCAGTCCGATCGACAGCCCCAGCGGCACGAACAGGAGCACGTTGAGGCTGGTGAAGTTGACACTCACGAGCTCCGCGATGGGCGCCAGCCCGATGCGCGTCGTGTCGCAGCTGGTCTCCGTGACCGACCCGTGCAGCGCCAGGCCGGTGGGCGTCAGGGTCGCCGACAGCACCAGCCCGAAGCCGAACAGCAGGAGCGCCGCGACGGCCCTGCCTGTGCCCAGGCGGTCGGCCACGACCCGGCTGAGGGCCAGGGCCAGCAGCGAGAAGACGAGCAGCGCGACGGCGGACAGCGGGACGGCCCCCACGAAGGTACGCATCGAGGCCGGCCTAGGACGCGCCCTGGTGCACGCGCGTCCACCGAGACCGAAGCGACGAGTATCGAACCATGGTGGCCTCCTGGGGGGACGCAAGCCGGCGCAGCGTAGCGCACGGCCAGGACCCGGGCGTCGGTGCGACCCGGATGGACCCCACGATGCGCGTGCCCC
>JBFLKP010000052.1:0-7678 GCA_040883225.1 Candidatus Limnocylindrales bacterium
AAGCTGCCCAACGACGGCTCGCGCTACTTCGGACCATACGCCTCGGCCAGCTCGGTCGACGAATCGATGAACCTGATCCGGCGCATCTTCCCCTTCCGCACCTGCACCATCGAGATCCACGAAGGGGAGCGAGCGCTCGAGCGGCCGTGCCTGCTTTACCACATCAAACGCTGCCAGGGCCCCTGCATCGACGTCATCAGCAAGGAGGACTACGCCGCTGACATCGAGCAGGTGATGCTCTTCCTCGAGGGTCACCAGGAGCAGGTGGGTGCGGCTTTGCGCAAAGACATGGAGGCTGCCGCCGAACGGCTCGAGTTCGAGCGGGCAGCGGCGCTGCGCGACAAGGTCCGCGCCATCGAGCGGACGACGGAGAGCCAGAAGATGGCCGGCTTCGCCAAGCGCGTGCTCGACGTGCTCGGCTACGCCCGCTCCGGGGCGGAGGCCGCTGTCCAGCTCTTCGCCATCCGCGAGGGCAAGATGCTCTCGCGCGACATCTTCCTGCTGGAGAACGTGGCCGACGACACCGACGAGGAAGCGCTCACCTCGTTCGTGAAGCAGTACTACGCGCGCGCGGGCTCGATCCCGCCGCAGGTGCTCGTGCCCTTCGCCCTGCCCGAGGCAGACGAGCTGGAGGCGATGCTGGCCGCACGGGCCGAGCGCGCGGTCCGCATCCGGGTGCCCCGGCGCGGTGAGGGCCGCAAGCTGATGGTCCTGGCCGGCCGCAACGCGGCCGAGACGCTCGATCGTGAGCAGGCCCGCTGGCTGGCTGACCTGGGCAAGACCGAGCGGGCGCTCTCGGAGCTGGCCGAAGCGCTGACGCTTCCCGCTCCACCGGAGCGCATCGAGTGCTATGACATCAGCACCATCGGCGGCACCAGCTCGGTGGGCAGCATGGTCGTCTTCGAGGATGGTCAGCCGCGGACGGGTGAGTATCGCCGCTTCCGCATCAAGAGCGTCGCGGGCCAGGATGACTACGCCAGTCATCAGGAGGTGCTGCGTCGCCGCTTCCGCCGCGCGCTCGAGCGTGAGGAGGGCGGGGCGGAACAGCTGCGCTGGCGCCTGCCCGACCTCGTCATCATCGACGGCGGCAAGGGCCAGGTCAGCGCCGCGCGCGCGGTCCTCGACGAGCTCGGACTCCACGATCTGCCCATGGCCGGTCTGGCCAAGGAGCGAGAGGAGCTCTTCGTACCCGGCCGCTCGGAGCCGATCGTGCTGCCGGCCGCGTCGCAGGCGCTCTACCTCCTCCAGCGTCTGCGCGACGAGGCCCACCGCTTCGCCATCACCTACCACCGCCAGCTGCGCGGCAAGGCGGCAACGAGGTCGGCGCTCGACGACCTGGCCGGGGTGGGCCCGGCACGCAAGCGTGCGCTGCTGCGCGTCTTCGGCTCCAGCCGTGCGCTGAAGGGGGCCACGACCGAGGAGATCGCGGCCGTGCCCGGGATCGGCGCCGGATTGGCCGAGCGGATCAGGGAGCACCTCGACGGCTAGGGCGAACAGGCGCTGAACGACCCCGTCACGGGTCATCGGCAGAGTGATCGTGCCTCTGCTACCGTCACGAGCGATGCAACGCGTCGCCCCGATCCTTGTCCTGATCTTGTTCGTCGTCGCCCTCGTGGTGGCGGTCGCGCCCGTGCCCCGCTTCTGGCAGGACGATGACAGCACCATCGAGGTCAAGCTGGGCCTGGATCTCGTCGGCGGGCTTCGGGGCGAGTACCAGGTCGTCGCCACCGACGAGCAGGAGGTCACGCCGGAGATCCTCGAGCAGACGCGGACGATCATCGAGAACCGCGTCAACGCCACCGGCGTGGCCGAGCCCATCGTGGTCACCCAGGGCGAGGACCGCATCTCGGTCGAGCTGCCCGGTGTGGACGACGAGGCCGATATCCGAAACCTCATCGGTACCACCGGCGTGCTCGAGTTCACGCCCGTCGAGCCGGGCTGTGCCGCAGAGGTCTTCCAGAACGCAGAGCAGCCCGAGTGCCTCGACCAGACCGAACCGCTGTTCAACGGCACCGAGATCGACGCCGCGCGTATCGGTCAGGACCCGCAGACGGGCGAGATCGTGGTCAACCTCGAGCTCAAGGAGACCGGCGCACGGCTCTTCGACGAGCACGCGGCCGAGCACCTCTTCGAGCAGTTCGCCATCGTCCTCGACGGCGTCGTCGAGTCGGCACCGTCCATCAACGCCTCCCGCTTCGGCGGTCAGGCCACGATCAGCGGCGGTTTCACCATCGAGGAAGCGACCAACCTCGTGACCGTGCTGCGCTTCGGCTCGCTGCCCCTCGAGATCCGCGAGGTCGGCTTCAGCAGCATCAGCGCCACGCTGGGCCTTGACTTCCTCAACCAGACCATCCTCGCGGGCATCATCGGCATCGCCCTCGTCTTCGTGTTCATGCTGCTCTACTACCGCGTGCCGGGCATCGTGGCCTGTCTCGCCCTCATCGCCTACGGCGTCTTCGCGCTGGCCATCTTCGAGCTGGTGCCCATCACGTTGACGCTGGCGGGCATCGCCGCCTTCATCCTCTCGGTGGGTATGGCCGTCGACGCCAACATCCTCATCTTCGAGCGCACGAAGGAGGAGCTGCGCAGCGGCAAGAACCTCAGCGGGGCCGTCGAGTCCGGCTTCAACCGCGCCTGGACCTCGATCTTCGACGCCAACATCTCGACCCTCATCACCGCGCTCATCCTCTACTACTTCGGGACCTCGGTCGTGAAGGGGTTCGCGCTCGTGCTGGGTGTCGGCGTCCTGCTCTCGATGTTCACCGCCATCGTGCTCAGCCGCATGATGCTGCGCTGGATCGTGCGCCAGCGGTGGGCGCGCCAGCGGCACCTCTTCGGCATCGATGACTCCGAGCTCTCGGTCGATGCCCGCAGCCGCCGCGAGGTGAGCGTCTGATGATCGACATCATCGGCAAGCGCCGGTATGGCTACATCCTCAGCGGCGTCCTCACGCTCGTCGGTGCCATCTTCATCCTGGCCACGCTCATCCCCAACGGCAACGTCGGCCTCCAGTTCTCCATCGCCTACACCGGCGGCACGGTGTGGGAGGTCGGCTTCGAGGAGGGCACGCCCGATCCCAACGATGTGCGCGCCGTGCTCGAAGAGGTGGGCCTGACCGGCGAGGTCGCCATCACCGAGGCCAACGACACCGAGTACGTGCTCATCCGTACGGAGGCACTCTCGCTGCAGGCACCCGAGGTGGTCGAGGGCTCAGCCGCCGCCGCCGTGGCCGCTGAGAGATCCGCCGAACCGGAACCCGCCGAGGCGACCGAGGAGCCGGTCCTGACGACCGAGGGAACGGCAGCGCCTGTGCCGACCGAAGCCTCCGTCGCGTCCGCCGAGCCCTCCGCGACCGATGGCCCTGCGGACACGGCTGCCCCCAGCGAGTCCGCCACGCCGGCCGAGACGACCGATGCCGAAGCCACTGCCCCGGCCGATGCCCAGGCCACGCCCCCGGCCGATGCCGAGGTCCCGCCCGCCGTCGGCGGCGATGCGGGCGGCTCGGGGCCCACGCTGCCGACCGACGGCACCTTCGGCGAGCTGGCCGCCGCCTTGCAGGCCGAGTTCGGCCCCATCAACGAGGTGCGGCAGGAGAACTCCGTCGGCCCCGTGGTCAGCCAGGAGCTCGTCTACCAGACCTTCCTGCTCGTGCTCATCGCCGCCGGTGCCATCATGATCTGGGTGGGGTACCGCTTCCGCGACTTCCGCATGGGCGTCGCTGCGTTGTTGGCCCTCCTCCACGACGTCGTCATCGTGGTCGGCCTCTTCGCGGTGCTGGGCACGATCATCGGGTTGCAGGTCGACGGCCTCTTCGTGACCGCCATGCTCACGGTCATCGGCTACTCCGTCCACGACACCATCGTCGTGTTCGACCGCATCCGAGAGAACCGCCAGCGCTTCCTGGGCGAGCCCCTCGAGCAGATCGCCAACCACAGCCTGGTGCAGACCGTCGGCCGTTCGCTGACCACATCGTTGACGCTGGTGGTCACGCTGCTGGCGCTGCTGCTCTTCGGCGGCGAGGCCATCCGGCCCTTCACCTTCGCGCTGCTCATCGGTGTCGTCGCCGGGACGTACTCCTCGATCTTCGTGGCCACGCCGCTCTTCCTCGATTGGCACTTGTGGGCCGACAAGCGCAAGGCCGATCGGCCGGCCGAGGCCGAGCCCGAGACGATCGGCGCATAAGCCGGGAGTGAGCCCGGCCGGTCAGACTGGAGCGGTATGCCGGTCCTGACGCCGTACTACCACTGGGTCATCCCGGAGGCGCATCCCGTCTCGGAGGACACCATCGCGGACGCCAAGCGCCGCGGGCTGTCGGCGCGGGCGCTGCGTGTGCTTAGCCGCCGTGGTCCGGTCGACCCGGCAGAGCTGGCCTCTCGCTTCGACCCGCCCGAGGCCGGTCTCCATGACCCGGCATCGCTGCCGGATGCGGATGCTGTCAGCGCGCGTGTCGCGGCCGCCGGCCGGGCCGGGGAGTCGGTGATGGTGCTGGGCGACTTCGACGCCGACGGGCTCACCGGGCTGGCCGTCCTGACGCTGGCACTGCGCCGCCTCGGGCTGACCGTGGAGCCCTACGTGCCCGATCGTACGGCGGAGGGTCACGGGCTCTCGGCGGCCGCGGTGAAGCGCGCCGTGACCGGCGGCCACGGCCTCATCGTCACGGCCGACACCGGCTCCACCAGCGTCGAGGAGGTCGCGACCGCAAGGACCGCCGGCATCGACGTCATCGTCACCGACCATCACCTGCTGGGGGCCGAGAGACCTGCGGCGGTCGCGCTGGTGAACACCCAGCGGCCGGACAGCCGCTACCCGGACCGGCGCCTGTCGGGTGCGGGCGTGGCCTTCAAGGTGGCACAGCTGCTGCTCCGGGATACGCCGGGAGGGCCGGCGGAAGCGCTGGCCCTGGCAGACCTGGCAGCCATCGGCTCGGTCGCGGACGTCGTGCCCATCCTCGGCGAGAACCGCTCCATCGTGCGGCTGGGGCTGCAGCAGCTGGAGCAGGCGCCACGGCCCGGCCTGGACGCGCTCATGACCAACGCGCGCATCGCGCGCCAGGGCATCTCCACCGACGACATCGCGTTCGGGCTCGCCCCGCGCATCAACGCCATGGGCCGCATCGGTGACCCCACGGTCGCGGCGCGGTTGCTGCTGGCGTCTGACGAAGTCGCCGCGGCGGGCCTCGCCACCGAGCTCGAGCTGGCCAACCTGCGCCGGCGCGAGCTGACCGCCGAGGCCATGTCAGAGGCCCGAGCGTCGCTGGCTGACGCCGCCGAGGCGCCCTTCATCGTGCTCGAGGGTGACTGGCCGGTCGGCATCATCGGCCTCGTCGCTGGACGCCTGGCCGAGGAGCATGGCCGCCCGGCGCTCGTGCTCTCCAGCGCGGTCGAGCCCTGGCGCGGCTCGGCTCGCAGCGCGGGTGGGGTGGACGTGGCCGCTGCGCTCGCTGACAGCAGCCATCTGCTGGAGCGTTTCGGGGGCCATCCGGCCGCGGCCGGATGCCACGTCGAGGCGACGCAGGTGGGGGAGCTGCGCGCCCGCCTCACGGCCTTCGTCGAGGACCATCCGGCCGCCGACCAGCGCCCCACCATCTCGCTCGACCTCGTGCAGAGCGCAGATGCCGCGGATTACGTACTCTTGCGCGAGTTGGCGCTGCTGGACGGCGCCGGAGATGCTCCGCCGCTCGTCGGCATCGCGGGCCTCGCCGTGAACCGGGCCCGTGCCGCGAACGGCGGCCATACACAGCTCACGTTGCGCCGCGGACGTGAGGTGGTCGATGGCATCGCCTTCGGCCGTGCCGAGCTTGCGGAGCAGTTGACGGAGGGTTCTGAGATCGACGTCGTCGCCCGACTCACCAGCCGTTCGTTCGCCGGGCTGGAGACACTCCAGCTGGAGATCCGGGACGTCGCCCCGGCCGGTTGGCTGCGCACGATGCGCACGCAGGGAGCACCGCACGTATGACCCAGCCACCGCAAGGGCCGCCCCCCGGCGCCGGCTTTCCGCCCGATCGAGGCTACCTGCCGCCGCCCTATCCGCCGGGCCGCGAGCCCATCCCACCCCGCCAGCCGCGACGATCGTCGCCCATCATCGCGCCCGTCCTGGCGCTGGTGGCGCTGGTCCTCGTGGCCGCGGTCAGCTTCGCCGCCGTGGCCATGCTCGACACTAGCCTGGAGTCGGCCGCCGCGGACGCTTCCGAAGCTCCGGCAGACGCCTCCGCCGAGCCTGAGGCCAGCGCCGAGCCCACGCCCGAGCCGCAGCCCACCGAGGCCACCGGTGAGGTGTCCGAGCCCACCGCCGAGGTCGGATCGGAGACCCTGGAGCCCGAGCCGGAGACCACGGCCGAGCCCATCCTCGTGGTGCCGCCGTCGGACGAGCGGGCCGACGTTCCGGGCACCATCCTCTTCACGCGCCTCGGCGGCGACATCTGGGCGGCCTCGGGGACCACGCTCGAGAACATGACCGACAGCTCGTCGACCGTCGCCGACTCCTTCCCGACGTGGTCGCCTGACGGCAAGCACATCTACTGGATCCGCAGCAAGAAGCGGGAGGTCAAGGACGGTCGCGCCCGGGAGAAGGGCAAGTACACGCTCTATCCCACCGACCTGTGGCGCATGAACGCTGACGGCTCCAACAAGAAGAAGATCTACAACGCGCTCATCAACGACAGCCGCGGCCTCTGGTTCTCCACCCTCGCGCAGCCTTCGGTGAGCCCCGCGGGCAACAACGTCGTGGTCGTCAGCGACGGCCGTGACGGTGACGACAACGGCGTCACGATGCACGTCGTCAACACCAGGTCGGGGCGCATGAACCGGGTGGGCACGTCGTCGCAGGCGCTGGGCACGATCTACCTCGGCCACAACGACCCCGACTTCGATCGCACGGGCACCAGGATCGCCTTCACCTACAACGACAACGCCGGCACCGAGGGCAACCCTCGTGTGGGCATCTTCACCTGCCAGTCCAGGAACAAGTGCTCCAACGGCAAGACCAAGCTGCTCAAGCACGGCTACGCCAACCCTTCCTGGTCGCCCGACGGCAAGCTGCTCGCGGTCGAGACCACCGATGGCGGCGGTCGCGACATCGCCATCATCACGGCCAAGAACGGCGTCGAGCGCGTCCAGCTCACCAACGACGGCAACAGCTTCGCCCCCGAGTTCTCGCCCAGCGGTGACCGCATCGCCTACCTCAAGCGGGACGGGCTCGACATCGACGTGCGCGTGATGAAGCTGGAGATCGGCGAGAGGGGCAAGATCACGTTGGCCTCGGACAAGGCCGTCACCAGCGACGGCACCGTGGACGGCCACTCTGGCGTGTCCTGGCACATCCCCAAGAACCAGCTGAACAGCCGGGACTCGGTGGATGCCACCGAGCCGGACGACAGCGAGGAGCCGGAAGCGGCCCTCGACGACGCCCCGCCACCACCGCCCGGTTCATAGAGCCGTCATCCGATACGCCCCGGGTGCGGTGCTAGGATGCCCCGGTCCGGTCCGCACGCTCCTCGGAGGATCAAATGCCCTTCAACGTAGGGCCCCTCGAACTCGTCATCGTCCTCGTCATCGCGTTGCTCGTGATCGGCCCCAAGCGCCTGCCCGAGATGGGCAACTCGCTGGGCAAGACCATCCGCGAGTTCCGCAAGGCCTCCTCTGACGTGAGTGACGCGGTCTCACTCGAGCCGGAGTCCAAG
>JBFLKP010000286.1:0-4656 GCA_040883225.1 Candidatus Limnocylindrales bacterium
CGCCGCCATCAGCCGCGCGCAGCTCGTCCGCCTCCCCCGCGAGGACGTAGCGCGGACCACGCACGCCCTCGACCTCCACGGGGAGCAGGTCCCCCTCGGCGAGCAGCTCCGCACGGAGCTCGGTGCGGGTCGGCGTGCCGGGCGGGTCCTTGGCACGCAGCTTGACCGCGGGACCGAGCCCGTACCAGAGCGCGGACTCGCCGCCGGCCCCCAGCAGTCCGTGGGCCCGGTACCGGGAGAGCAGCTTGTGTCGCAGCTGCTCACGCTCGGGTCGCTCATCAGCGAGCAGCTCGGGCGGGAAGACCCGCTCGGTCAGGTCGAAGTACCGTCGGTTGCCCTCGCGTCGGTCGAGGCTGACGACGCCGGCCTCCCAGAGGGCCTCGAGGATGGCGCGGACCTCGGTCGTCGGCCCCCAATACCAGGAGACCTTTCCCCGGTGCCCGAAGTCGAGGCTCGTGAGCGGACCCTCCGCGCGGATGCGTTCGAGCACGTGCTCCATGGCCTCGCCATGACGCACGAACGCCTCGTCCTGGTGGATCCGCTTGAAGCGTGCCCAGGTGTGCCGGTGCCAGGGCAGCTCGGAGCTGGGGACCAGGCTGAGCATCTTGTTGTAGGTCTCGAAGAGCTCGCGCGTGCCGTAGAGCAGCTCGTTGGTCCACCCGATCTCGTAGTCGCGGACGCGCGCATGGAGCACGAGGTCGTGGTTGCGGCCCGCCACCGCGAGCGGGTCGAACTGGATCGAGCCCAGCCGCTCGAAGACCGCCCGCACGCCGTCGAGGCCGGCCGTCTGCGAGCGCGCGGGCGCGAGCAGGTGACGCCGCACGAGAAAACGCCGAGCGCCGAGCGCGCTGATGGCAAGGGGACGCACGTCCTGAGCATAGGTCGCGGTGACGCGCGCCGCGGGACGGTGTCGCGCCCAGGTACCGCCCTCGCCCAGCGGTTGCGCGCGAGCCGTCCGCGTCCGACAGCGCAGCCATCCCCGCGCCGGCTGAAGACGGCCAGCGAGCCAGCACGTCGTGAACGCACCGGTCTTCGGCGCGCGGAGAAAGGGTCACCGGCCGACCTTCCCTATACTCCCCACTTGCATGGCCACGACCCGCGACTACTACGAGATCCTGGGGCTTGAGCGCGGCGCCAGCGACGAGGAGATCAAGCGCTCCTTCCGGAAGCTGGCCCAGCAATGGCACCCCGACGTCAATACCGACCCTGATGCTGACGCGCGCTTCAAGGAGATCAACGAGGCCTACCAGGTCCTCGCCGATCCCCAGCGCCGCCAGCAGTACGACATGTTCGGGCGCGCGGGCGTGGGCGGCACCGGCGCCGGGGCCGAAGGCTACGGCCCCTTCGGCGGCTTCCAGGGCTTCGGCGACATCTTCGACGCCTTCTTCGGCGGTGCCGCCGGCGGCGGTGCCGGTGCGCGCCGGGCGCGTCGGCCAGCCGGGGCCGACCTTCGCTACGACCTCCAGCTGACCTTCGAGGAGGCGGTCTTCGGGGCCGAGAAGGAGCTCAGCTTCAGCGCGCTCGACACCTGCGAGACGTGCGAGGGCACGGGCGCCGAGGAGGGATCCGAGCCGGTCACCTGCCCGCGCTGTGACGGCAGCGGAGAGCTGCGCGAGGTGCGCAACACGCTCCTCGGCCAGATGGTCAACGTCACGCCCTGCATCCGCTGCCGCGGCACTGGCCAGATCGTCGAGAAGCCCTGTCCCACGTGCGGCGGCGAGGGCCGCTCGGAGCGCAAGCGCACGCTGCGCGTGACGGTCCCGCCGGGTATCGACGACGGCCACCAGATCCGACTCACCGGCGAAGGTGAGGCCGCGCCCCGTGGCGGCACGCCCGGCAACCTCTACGTCGTCACCCACGTGGAGGAGCATCCGCAGCTGAAGCGCGATGGCACGGAGCTGTACCTGGAGCTGACGCTATCGATGACGCAGGCGGCGCTCGGCGCGGACATCCCCATCATCACGCCCGACGGCGAGGAGATGCTGGAGGTCAAGCCCGGCACGCAGCCCGGCACGGAGATCCGCCGGCGGGGCAAGGGCGTTCCGCACCTGCGGCGCAAGGGCGCGCGCGGCGACCTTCACGTGCTCATCGACATCGAGGTGCCCACCAGCCTGAGCGACCGCCAGCGCGAGCTGCTCGAAGAGCTGGCGGCCGAAGCCGGTGAGCTCAGCGCCGACGGCGAGACGAGCGTGGCCGACGGCCCGCGCACCCGGCGCGGCAAGCGCTCTCTGGGCGATCGCATCAAGGACGTCATCGGCTGAACGTGAACGACGAGATCGCGGTGCCCGTGGGGCACGATGAGGGCACGTCCGCGGCAGGGACGTGGCTGGAGCTGTCGATCGCGTGTGACCAGGAGGCGGTCGAGGCCGTGAGCGAGATCCTCTCGCGCGCGGCCAGCGGCGGGGTCTCGGTGGAGCAGCCCTTCACCCCCGAGCAGGAAGGCCTCGCGGCGTCGCCCACGATCGGTGCCCCGGCCACCGTGCGGGCCTATCTCCCGGGTATCGACAGGGCCGCGGCCGACCAGGCGGTGGCCGAGGCTCGAGAGCGGCTCGGGCACCTCACGGCCTTCGACCTGCGCCCCATCGGCGAGCTCCAGGTGCGCGAGGTCCACGAGGAGGACTGGGCCAACGCCTGGAAGGCGCACTTCCCCGTCATGCGGTTCGGGCGGCGCATCGTCATCAAGCCCACGTGGCGCGACTTCGAGCCCGCGCCCGACGACGTCGTCATCGCCCTCGACCCGGGCATGGCCTTCGGGACCGGCCTGCACCCGACCACGCGCCTGTGCCTCGAGGGTCTGGAGCGGTGGGCCACCGAGGGTCTCGTCGAGGGCGCCAGGGTCCTCGACGTGGGCAGCGGCTCGGGCGTGTTGGCGGTGGGCGCGGCACTGCTCGGAGCCGGTCCGGTCCGCGCCGTCGACACCGACCCCATCGCGGTCGACTCGACCGCCCAGAACGCGTCCCGCAATCGGGTCGCGGTCGACGTCAGGCAGGGCAGCCTGCCGGTCGATGACGGCCCCTTCGACCTCGTCTTCGCCAATCTCGTGGCCTCGATCCTCGTCGAGCTGGCCGGGGCACTCGCTGCGTCCGTGCGGCCCGGTGACGGCGCGTCGGGCAGCGGCGGGCGGGTGCTGGCCTCGGGCATCTTCATCGACCGGGAGCCGGAGGTCAGGCGCGCGTTCGCCGCGGCCGGCCTGCGCGTGATCGGTCGCGAGCAGGAGACCGACTGGGTCGCGCTCGACCTGGAGCGTCCCGGCCCGTGATCCCGGCCGAGTGGTTCCCGTACCTCCTGACGATCCACATCATCCTGGCCATCTCGCTCTTCGTGCCCTCGTTCGCCCTGCCCTTCACGATGCGTACCCGGGGCATGGACGGAGAGCCGGTCGTCGGCGGCGACCGAGGCCGGGCGGTGCGCTCGCTGATGTGGCTGGAGGCTCACGGCACCGTCATCATCGGGGCCGGGGTGGCGGCCACCGGTCTGGGTATGCTGGCCATCCTCGGTTCGCAGTTCGCGCAGCAGCCCTGGCTGCTGTTGGGCATCTCGATCTACGCGGTCATCCTCATCGTCTCGTTCTTCGTGCAGCGGCCCGGCGTGCGGCGCCTACTGGGCCTGCGGGAAGCCGCGACCGAAGAGGAGAAGGAGAAGTGGCGCGTCCGTGCGCGCCGGCAGCGATACATCAGCTACGGCATGGCGGCCGCCATCGGCGTCATCGGCTGGCTCATGATGAGCAAACCTCAGTTCTAGAAGGAAGGAGGCGCCAGTGAACGACCCGAGCTGCTTGTTCTGCAAGATCGTGGCGGGCGATATCCCATCCGACAAGGTCCACGAGGACGAGCTCGTGCTCGCCTTCAACGACATCAACCCGGTCGCGCCCGTCCACCAGCTGATCGTCCCCAAGCGTCACATCGCCTCCGCCGCTGACCTGGCCGAGACCGATGCCCAGCTGCTGGGGCGGTTGTTCACGGTGGCGGCATCACTGGCGGCCACGGCCGGGCTGCCCGACACCGGCTACCGCGTCGTCACCAACGTCGGTGCCGACGGGGGTCAGTCGGTGGCCCACCTCCACTTCCACCTGCTCGGCGGCCGGGCCATGACCTGGCCGCCAGGCTGAGCCGTTCGATGCCACGACCGCAGGTTCTGGCGGTGCCGCTCGCGGCCGCGCTCGTCCTCGCCGCGTGCACCAGCACCGACCGACCGTCCGTGCAGGCCGACGAGGTCGCCTTGCCCACACCCATGCGCTCGATCGATCCTTCGGCGCAACGCTCGATCGCCGCGGTCGAGAGCGCGCTCTCCGCGGTCGGAGAGCGGCTCGTGCTGCCCACGGCGGCCTACCGACCGTCGGAGCCACCGGCGCTGCTCCAGCTGCCGCGGACCATCCGCAGGGTCGACCTGGCCGATCCCGACGACGGCTACGTGGTCATCTACCAGGCCCCGGGCTCCGGCGCCGCCATCGAGCTCGCGGACGACCTGGCCGATTATCTGGAGTCGGGGTTCGGACAGACGAACTACGTGGCTGACACGCAGTTCGCGGTGAGCACGCTGGGGGACACGATCATCTTCACCACCTGGTCGCAGCGACGATCGGACGACCCCGATCGGGCGGAAGCGGCCTTCGAGGCCATCGCTGCGGTGGGCTCGCCCGTGCCCATCGACAAGTAG
>JBFLKP010000287.1:0-16100 GCA_040883225.1 Candidatus Limnocylindrales bacterium
ACCCGCAGGGGGATGCACTCGGGTAGCGGCTGCTGGACGATGATGCCCGCGACCTCTCGCTCGGCCCCGAGGGCCTCGATGGTTCGCGCCAGGTCCGACTCGGAGCAGTCGGCCTCCAGCTCGACCAGCCGGCCCGTGACCCCGACCTTCTCGCAGGCCGCGAGGATCCGGCGCAGGTAGACCATCGAGGGCGCGTCCGCGCCGACGACCACGATGGCCAGCTCCGGCACGTAGGCGTGGTCGGCCACGAAGTCCACCACGTCGTCGGCCACGACCTCGCGGATCTGGGCCGCGACCGGGCCTCCCAAGAGCTGCTCAGCGGTCATCCCGCGCCCTCCTGACAACGAGCCTAGCTCAGCTCGCCGGCCCTGAAGGCCTCGATGAAGGCCATGCCGAAGGCATCCTCGCCGGTGAGCATCGCACGTGCCAGCGTGTAGGCCCTCGACTCTCGATCGGGATTGAGCGCCGCGTGCACGTCGGCCACCGGATCGATGATGCCGCTGTCCTGCCCGGCCTCGACACAGAGGTCAAGGAAGACGTCGCTGATGATGCGGCGTGCCGGCAGGCCGAAGCTGATATTGCTGACGCCGCCGGTGATGTGGATAGCCTCGCCGAAGCGCTCACGGATCGTGCTGACCGCGTCGAGGTAGGCCCGCCCGGCCATGGGGTCCACGCCGATGGGGATGACCAGCGGGTCTACGTGGAGTGAGTCCTCCGGCAGACCCCTCTCGAGGGCCATGCCGATGATCTGCTCGGCCCGTTCGACGCGGTCCTGCGTGCCCGAGGGCATGGAGGCTCCGGTGCAGGAGAGCACGACCGGGGTGCCTCGCTCCTTGACGAGGTCGAGCACGTCGGGGCGCTCGGTGGAGGCCGAGTTGACCATCGGTGTGGCGCCCTCGGCCCAGGCGGGGTCGATGGCGTCGAGGCCGGCCTCGAGCACGGCTGCGTCCGAGGAGTCGATCGAGAGGGGCACGCTCGAGACCGGGCCCACGGCGGCGACGAGCCAGCGCATGGCCTCGAGGCGGCCGGCGACATCGGAGCTGATCTCGTCGACGTTGAGATCGAGGTAGTCGGCACCCCCGGCGATCTGGCGCTGCGCCATCCAGGCCACGTAACGTTCGGCCGCGTCGCCTTCGGCCCCGCCGGCGAGGCCCTGGCGGACCGCCGCCATCACGTGCTTGATGCGCTCGGAGGTCTGGAACTCCTTGGACTCGAGGATGGAGTCAGGGAGGGGGAGCCACGACTCGCCATCGCCCTCGGGGAAGCGCACCCCGGGACGGCCATCAGGAGCCACGCCGCCGCGGACCCCTTCCCGCTTGACGACGCGGCTGCAGTGGATGTTCTCGCCGATGATGATGAACTCGGTGCCGCCGGCAGCCGTCTTCACGATTCCCCTCCCTGGTCGTCTCTGGCGTAGTGGTCGCGGCCCAGGAACGTGTTGGCCCAGGCGCTGGTGCCGCGCAACGCGTTGTCCTGCAGGACGGGCGCGCGGTCGAGCATGGTCATGGCCTCGTCGTAGGGACGGAGGCGGTCGTAGGCGACGGCCCATACGCAGGGCTTGCCGGGCACCTCGCATTCGCCGTCGATCGAGCCGCCACAGGGCCCGTTGCGCTGGTTCTTGGCACAGGCGCCCTCCGGGCACTGGTAGGCGATGTCCGGCAGGGAGCAGTCGCCGCAGTCCTTGCAGTCGAACATGGGCACCTTGACGGCCTGCTCGAGCACGTGCGCGGGCCACATCAGGCGCGTCTTCTCGAGCGTGCCGTAGGCCCGCGCTCCCACCGCGAACCCACGCGTCCCGGGCTCGAAGGCGACGTCGTGGACGAGGCGGTTGAAGCGATACCACAGCGGCACGCGCTTGGTCTTGGTCGGCCGCGAGGGCACGGCCGAGGCCAGCTGCGGAAGGTCGCCCTGCTCGTACATCCGGTACGGAGCCGGCTCGGGGAAGTGCACGTCCGGCAACAGGGTCTTCCAATCGGCCTGGAACTCGTTAGCCATGCGCAGGACCGTGTCGATCTCGGCGGCGTTGCGCTGTCCCGCGACGTAGACGCCCGCGTAGCCCATGCCGCGCACGACCGCGACCTGCTTGGCGGCGAACTCGAGGAACGCGGCCCGGCCCTTGTCGTCGGCCGCCGCCTGCTTCTCGGCCCACGCCAGCTGCTCGTCGCTCAGCCGGATCCCCGGCACGACGTCATCGTGGAAGACCTTGGCCACGCCCTTGCTCAGGATGTAGACCGAGGCCATCAGCGGCACTGGCCGGGGCTGCTGGCGGTTCCACTGCAGCAGCTCCGAGAGCGAGCGCGTGTCGTAGCCCACCTGGGTGATGGCCACGTCCGCGCCGGCCCGGACCTTCATGGCCAGCTTGAGGTACTGCGGCACGAGGTCCGACTCGACCGCCTTGAAGGGGTTGACCGCGCAGCCGATGGTGAAGCTCGGGCCGTGGCTGCCGGCGTCGCGGAGCATGGCGATGAGCCCTACCGAGTCGATGTCGAAGACCGCCCGCGAGCGGCCACCATAGCCCTCCTTGGGATAGTCGCCCGAGAGCGCGAGGGCGTTGGTCAGACCCTCGCTGGCCAGGCCGTAGACGGTCGACTGGAGCGCCGCCCGGCTGCGGTCGCGGCAGGCGATGTGGACGACGCATTCACCGCCCATCTCCTCGATGGCGCTGCCCAGCGTGAGCGGGCCCAGGCGCACGTAGCCGCCGGCGTTGTCGGTCACGGTCAGGGCGGTGACCCGTTCGTCAGCCGCCAGCACCTTGGCCGCCTCGCGATGGCG
Source organism: Candidatus Limnocylindrales bacterium (assembly GCA_040883225.1). Taxonomy (GTDB): domain Bacteria; phylum Chloroflexota; class Limnocylindria; order Limnocylindrales; family CSP1-4; genus JAFMJV01. The sequence goes on from JBFLKP010000287.1 coordinate 2,773, forward strand.
CTCGCCCGCGGCGTCCTGCAGGGGACCGGCCCAGGGCACGAGCTCGACGAGCGTCGCGCTGCCGTCGTTACGGGCGAGCGCGTCGGCGAATCTGCTCATCGGTCCTCCTGCCTTCGGGAGCCGGGGTGCTGAGCCTTGAAGGTATCGGGCGGCTGTCGTGAAGTCAACCGGTTGACCAACGAAGGGTCCGGATGTCACTGCGTGGCCTGACCAACGGGCCAGCAGCCACTTCGCGCCACGCCCCGAGCCCCCGGCGTCACCGGCGCTACTCCAGTGCGCGGCCCCGGAGTGCCAGCGCTGTGGATGCGTCTGGACGGGCTGCCTTAGGTGGCGCGGAACCCGAATCGGTCCGCCGCTGCCAGGCATGCGGCTGCCGGTCCGATGCCGTTGGAGGTATGGGCGTCCTGGACGCAGGCCGCCGCCGCTGCCGATCCCAGCCGGAGGCCGTCGGCCAGCGGCCAGCCCGCGTGGAGTCCGAGGATGACGCCGGCCGCGAAGGCGTCGCCGGCACCCGTGGTGCTGCGAACCATGTCGGCCGGCACGCGCACCGAACCTTGTCGCTGGACGGGTCCATCCGGCGTCGCGGCCACGCTGCCGGCCGGGAAGTGGACCACCGCAAGTCTGGCCACGCCCCGCTCGATGAGCCCGACGGCGAGTCCCTCCATCGCTGGCCAGTCCACGGGTTCGTCGACATCGGGCGCGGCGATGGCGGCACCGGTCAGGGCGCTGGCCTCGAGCTCGTTGACGATGACCGAGTCGAGGTGGGGCAGGCAGTGGCCGGCCAGGTGCTCGAGTCGCTCGGGTGCCAGGCTGGTGAGTTCGAGGTTGGTGTGCATGCCGGCGGCGCGCGCGGACGCCAGCAGGACCGACCAGCCGCTCTCGCCCCGCTCGTCGCGCTGCTCCATCCTGGGGTGCGCGCCGAGGTTGCCGACGTGCAGGACCCGCGCGTTCGAGGCGGCGATGTCGCTTGGCTCGGCATGGAAGTCGGCATTCGTGCCCGCATACCAGAAGAACGTGCGTCGGCCGCCCGTCCGCTCGACCATCACGTCGGTGAAGGCCGTCGTCGCTCCCGGTCGGATCTTGACCATGGCGGTATCGACCCCGGCTTCGGCGCAGGCGGCGAGGATGTAGTCGCCCGCCGCGTCGTCGGCCACGCAACCGAGCACGCCGATCTCGAACTCGGCCCCCAGACGCCGCAGGTCCATGGCCATGTTCAAGCCCGCGCCACCGGTGCTGGTCGTGATGTCCTCGATGACCGCCAGGCTGTCGCGAGCGGGGTAGGCGTCGATGGTCTTGCCTTGGTCGACGAGCAGGGTCCCCGCACAGAGGACGCCGGCTCGTTCTCCCGCGACCCGCTCCGGTCCGGCCATGCCGCTCATTCGGCCCGCGGCGTCTAGCGGTACTCGTCGATGGCTTCGAACATGGCCTCGATGTTCTGGGGCGGCACGTCCGGGAGCATGTTGTGCGCCGTGGCGAAGACGAACCCGCCGCCCGGCGCGAAGGCCTCGATGTTGCGACGCACGTGGTCCCTCACCTCTGCCGGCGTGCCCTTGGGCAGGACCTGGCGCGTGTCGGCCCCGCCACCCCAGAACGAGATCTGGGACCCGAACTCCGCCTTGAGCTTGGCCGGCTCCATGTTCGCCGCCGAGATCTGCACCGGGTTGAGGATGTCCACGCCGGTCTCGATGATGTCCGGCAGCAGGTCATAGAGCGAGCCGCACGAATGGAGGAACGTCTTGAGCGAGCTGCGCTCGTGCACGTAGGCGTTGAGCGCGGCGTGGCGGGGCTTGAAGATGTCGCGGTAGGTCTGGGGCGACATCAGCGGCCCGTTGTCCATGCCCAGGTCGTCGCCGAAGCGCACGATGTCGACGAGGTCGCCGACCGACTCGATGACGTGGTCGAGCGTGTCGAAGTGGATCTCCAGCAGCGCGTCGAGCAATCGCTCCACGTTGGCCGTATCGACCACGAGATCCATCAGGAAGTTGTCGATGCGGCGCAGGAAGGTGCCCCACTCGAAGAGGTTGCAGCCGACGACCACCATGAGCGCCCGGTCGGTCGACTCGCGCAGGGCCAGCGTCTGCGCCCGCAGCGTTTCCCAGAAGCCCTCGTCGCCGGCGTGGTCCCAGGGGCTGTGGACCAAGCCCGACCACAGCACCAGCGGCATCACCTTCGGCAGGTCGGCGAAGTCGTCGGGGTAGCCATCGAGGTAGGGGAAGTACGTCTGGTCGAAGAAGGCCGCACCGCGGGGCATGGCCGCGATGCGCAGGCCATCGGCGGTGAAGGCCTCCAGGGCGCCACCCTCCTGCAGCACGGGGTCGAACCAGGCGGGGATCTCGGTCTCGACCCCGGTGGGTAGCGTGAGCGGTTTCCAGTCGGCATCGCTGGTGTTGAACGTGCGGCCGATATCGACCGCGTCGATGCGCAGCCGGTCGAGCAGCTCGTCCGACGGCTGGGCCAGCTGCTGCACGACGTCGTAGACCCGCGTGCGCTGGTCGGCGAGGCCGAGGTGCGCCACGAGGTTGGCGTGGGCTACCGCGGAGATGCCCGAGCTGGGGTTCGAGCCGAGGTCGACGGGCAAGCCGTCCGGCTCACGGTGCTCGAGGCTCGTCAGGACCCGCTCGCGCGAGGTCATGCTGGGCTCGCTCACGCCTACGCCTCGGGTAGCTCGAGCGGATACTGCCCGTACTCGCGCACGAGCTTGACGATGAGGTCGTATGTCTGGCCCGAGACGTCGCTCGAGACGGAGTGGTCGGACATGAAGACGTAGCCGCCGCCGTAGGCCGCGTGCAGCCGGTGGAGGACCTCGCGGCGGACCTCGTCCGGGTCGCCACGCTCCCACACGCGCATGTCGCTGTTGCCGCAGAAGGTCAGCCGGTGACCCAGCCGCTCGCGCAGCTCGACCACGTCGAGCCCGGCCTTGGCCTCGAGCGGGTTGTAGCCGTCGAGCCCGATCTCGATCATGTCCTCGAGGTAGCTGTTGGCGTTGCCGCAGCCGTGGAACATCACCGGCAGCCCGTGCGAGTGGCAGAGCTCGATGATGCGCGCGATGGTCGGCTTGTAGTACTGGCGCCAATACGTGGGGCCCATGAAGAGGCCCTTCTTGTAGGCCGCGTCGCCCCAGATGACCATGCCGTCGAGGAGCCCGTCGGCAGCTTCGATCTGGGCCTTGGTGACCTCGTAGCTGAACTCGCCGATGCGCAGCAGCTGCTCCCCGAAGCGCTCGGGGTACTCGCCGATCCAGGTCAGCGTGTTGAGCTGGCCCAGCAGGCGGGTGGTGATCTCCGAGGCCTCGGTGATGCTGCCGTAGACGGGGAAGTCGGCGTACAGCCCGCGCAGCGTCTCCACCCAAGCTGGGCTGTTGCGCTGGAAGCCGTCGCCGACGCCCGCGATCTGGTTGTCGCCGGCCTCGAAGTAGCGTCGTCGATCCCAGGGGTCGTCGAACTCGAAGGCCTCCATCTTCTCGATGGTGTCGGTCTCCCAGCTGACCTGCTCGGGCATGGGCAGGTCGAAACGCTTGCGGATGGTCGTCTCGAAGCCGGTCTTGATGACGACCTCCTCGTCGTCCTCCCTGACCGTCTCGAACGGGCGGATGTGCGGGTCCATGTTGGGGACCGTGACGATGAAGTCGAGGTCGTAGTGGCGATACGGGTCGGCATCGTCGGGCAGGCCCAGCTCCTCGCGCCAGCGCGCGGTGAAGGAGCCCCAGAAGAAGTCGCTGATCGGGACCCGGTCCGGCTCCTCGTGGGAGAAGGTCTTCCGCAGCCGCTCCAGCTTGGCCTGGGTGTTCGGGCTGCGCTCGATGGAGTCCGAGTACTTGGCGGATCCGAAGAAGGTCATCGGCTCTTCACCCCCTGTCGTCTAGGCCGCGCCGACGAGGCGCTTTGCGATGTCTGCCGCTGCTCCCGCATCCTCCGCGAACCCGTCGGCCCCGACCTCAGCGGCGAACTCGGCACTCACCGGTGCCCCGCCGACGAGCACCTTCGTCTCCACGCCGGAGGCCTTGACCGCGGCCACGGCCTCCTTCATGTGCGGCACGGTCGTCGTCAGCAATGCGGACATACCCACGATATCCGGCTTGTGCTCCCTCGCCGCTTGGGCGAAGTCCGAGGGCGTGACGTTGACCCCGAGGTCGATGACCGCGAAGTTGGCACCTCGCCACATCATGCCCACGAGGTTCTTGCCGATGTCGTGGAGGTCACCCTGGACGGTGCCGATGACCGCGGTGTGGGGGGCCCTGACGCCACTCGCCGCGATGAGCGGCTCGAGGATGGCGAGCGAGGCCTTCATGGCGTTGGCTGCGATGAGCATCTCGGGCACGAAGATCTCGTCTTTCTGGAACTCTTCGCCGATGATGGCCATGCCCGGCACGAGCCGTTGCTCGATGATGTCGCCGGCCGCCTCTCCCTTATCGAGGCAGTCCTGCGTCAGCTTCGTCGCGGCGGCCTTGTCGCCGTCGATGATGGCCTGTGTCAGTGGGTGCATCTCCGCCAAGGTCGGACCTCCCCTCCGCCCCGATCCCGCGGGGCCTGTGTTCGTTGGTGCCGCCGGTCAGGGACCGTCCGGCTCGATGGCGATGGCCTGGCCCGTCTCGCCCGAGCGGTAGAGCGCGTCGACGAGGGCCAGGGTCTTGATGTTGTCGTGCGCGCACGACTCGGGGTCATGGCCGTCCTCGATGGCCATGAGCAACGATCGCACCGGGCCCAGGAAGGCATCCGGGACCCAGCGGCGGGTGACGGGGTAGGGCAGCCAGCCGTCGGTGGGCAGGACCCGGCTCCACAGCTCGAGCGTGTCCGGCCGACCATGGGGATAGTCGGCCAGCAGGCCGAGGTTGCCGCGGATGGAGCCCTCGGAGCCGTCGACGCGGAAGCGGGCCTCGTTGTCGCGTGCGGGATTCTCGTGGTTGGCATGGACCACCGCACGCAGGTCGCCCGGATAGGTCAGCACGCTGAGGGAGCGGGTCTCACCGACCGGCTTCTGCCCCGGCAGCCGCCATTGCGTGCCGAAGACGGAGGTGGGCTCGCCGAAGAAGGCCCTGATGGTGTCGATGTAGTGGATGGAGTGGAAGTACAGCTCGAGCCTGGGGACGTGGCCCAGCCAGCCCCAGTTGGCGAAGCCGGTGTCGATGTTGACGTAGATCGACATCGTCGCGACCTCGCCCAGCCAGCCGCGCTCGATCATGGCCCGGGCCGCGAGCATGCCTTCCTCGTAGCGCATCTGCTGCTGCACCGCCACCACGCGGCCACGTTCCTCGGCTCGCCGCACGACCCGCCTGGCGTCGGTGAGGTCGAGCGCCAGCGGCTTCTGGCACATGACGTCCTTGCCGGCGTCGAGGGCACGCAGTGCGATCTCGACCTGGGCCTCGGGCACGACAGCGATGTCGATGACCGCGACCTCCGGGTCGGTGAGCAGGTCGTCGAGCGTGTCGTGGACCCTGGGGATGCCGTGCTTCTCGGCCAATCGCTCGGCATGGCCGCGATTGCGCCCCCAGATGGCCGGCACCGGGATGCCGGCGGCCTTGTAGGCCGGCAGGTGGCCGACATCGAGGACCGCGCCCGTGCCCACGATGCCGAAGGGCTTGATGTAGCGCTGCGGGATGGACAGGTCACAGGCAGCCGCGATCTCGGCCAGCGCGCCGATCACGACCGTGCTCCTGCAGTGTCCACCCGTGTACCTCCTGCTTCCCGCCTGTATATCAACCCACCGCCGGTTGGTCAACCGGTTGACCGGCCTGCCTTCAGGGGTCCGTTCGCACCTTGATGTAGGCCGGCGTGCCGGGCTGGCCGGCGCCGGGCGGTGGCGGTGCGACCGTGTCGCCCGGCGACACGAAGATGGTCTCCTGCAGCGTCTCGTGGATGGGAACGTCCCAGGGGTTGTCGAGCACGAGCTCGACGGCCCGTCGGCCAAGCTCCCGCAAGGGCATCTCCACGCAGGTCATGGCCGGCATCCGGTAGTCCTCGGCGGGCAGCTTGTGCAGGGCGATGAGCGAGACGTCCCGCGGGACCGAGAGCCCGTGCCGATGGAGCGCGGACCAGACGCCGAGGCCCTCGTTGGCGTCGGCCGCGACGATGGCCGTCGGCGGTTCCGGGCTCTCGAGGAACCGGCGCACGGCCGCAGCGCCGCCCTCCGGCGTGTATTCGGCGCTGACCAGCCAGCTCGGGTCGAGCCAGAGATCGGCCGCGGCCATGGCGTCGCGGAACCCGTCCTGCCGCCGCTCCGCGGTATCCACGCCCGGCGGGCCACCCGCCCAGCCGATGCGGGTGTGGCCCTGCTCGATGAGGTACTCGGTGGCCATGCGTGCGGCACGCTCGTCGTCGAGGATGACCCAGCGGTCGGCACCACCCGAGCGACGGTTGACCAGCAGCGTTGGCACGCGCGGGTCCCGGAACAGCTCGTCCGCGTCGTAGCCCGCGCGCAACCCGGCCACGAGGGCCCCGTCGACCGCGCCGCTCCGCAGCAGCCGCAGGTAGCGTTCGCTGAGCTCGCCCTCGTGCGAGGCGGTCCAGAGCAGCAGGCCCCGCTCCTCGGCGACCTCCTCTGCACCCGCGATGATGGGCACGATGAGCGGGTTGCCCGAGGGGACCAGGAGGCCGATGGCGCCGGCCTGCGCGCGGGCCAGGCCGCGGGCGTGGAAGTTGGGCCGGTAGTCGAGGGCCGCCGCCGCCGCCTTCACCCGCTCGCGTGTCTCCTCGCGCACGCGCAGGGCAGGATCGCCGCTCAGGACCTTCGAGACGACCGCGCGGTCGACTCCCGCCTGGCGGGCCACGTCGGCGATGGTGGTGCGACCCCGTTCCTTCATGGTCAGACGCAGCATGCGCGCTTGGGGAGTGGTTGGTCAACCGGTTGACGTCGCTAGCCGACGAGAGCTACCGTCAGTCGCCAGCGACGACCGGGGCGGGAGCCCGCGCCGTCCACGAAGGAGGAGGTGGTGGTGATGCGCCTGGGTGTCCTCGGCGTCATCTGGAGCGACTGGACCGACGTCGACTATGAGCAGGCCGCGTTCGCTCGCGAGCTCGGCTTCACCGGCATCGGCGCCCACCTGACCGTGCCGGCCTCCACCGTCAGCGACGAGGTCGCGCAGCGTGTGCATGCCGCCATCGCCGGTAACGAGCTGGACTTCATCCAGCTGTGGGGCCCGTATCCCACGATCATCAGCTCCGACGAGGAGGTCCGCCGCGCGGGCGTCGCCGGCGCCATCGACATCGTCCGCCTGGCGGCACGCCTGGGCGTGCCGGAGGCCGGCCTGCGGCCGACCAGCCACAACCCGCGCGGCGACTGGTGGCCACATCCCGAGAACCACAGCGCGGCCAGCGAGGAACGGCTGGTGCGGAGCCTGTCGGAGGTCCTCGAGGTCGCCGTGGCCGAGGGCGTGAAGGTGGTCCTGGAGGCTCACGCGACCTCCACGCTCGACTCGCCGGCACGGGTCCGGAGGGTCATCGAGCGCACGGACCCGGCCTCGGTCACGGTCAACATCGACCCCGTCAACTTCGTGCGCGACCTGTCCACGGCCTTCGACGGCACGGCCATGATCGACGAGTACTTCGACATCTGCGGGGACTTCTGCGGCACCGTGCAGATCAAGGACTACTACCTCGAAGACCGTTTCGTGGTCCACATCTCCGAGACCATCCCCGGCACGGGCATGCTCGACATCGACACCGTGCTGCGGCGGACCGAAGCCCTCGGCGCGGACACCTATGCCGTGGTGGAGCACCTGCCCGTGTCGCAGATCGGGCTGGCCAAGCGGAACCTGGCCGAGCGGGCGGCTGCTCTCGGTATCGAGGTCCGATGAGGTGAGCTCGCAGGGGAGGACCGACGCGAACGAGCTGCGGGCGCTGGCGGAGCGCTATCTGTGGATGCCCTACTCCCCGCCGGGCGCACAGGGCTCCGTGCGCGACGAGATCCGCGTCATGACGCACGGCGACGGGGTTCGCACGTGGGACGCGGAGGGGCGCGAGTACCTCGACGGCACCTCGGCCCTGGAGGCGCTGATCCTCGGCCACGGCGACGAGGAGGTAGTGGCGGCCATCGCGCAGCAGGCGCGCACGATGTCCTTCGTCGACGTCTTTCGCTTCGTGACCCCGCCGCAGGTGGAGCTGGCGGCGGAGCTCGTGGCCGCCTCGCCGGGCATGGCCATGGCCCACTTCACGCCCGGTGGTGCCGAGGCCGACGAGGTCGCCATCAAGATGGCGCGCCAGTTCCACGCCTTGCGCGGCGAGCCGTACCGCATGAAGGTCATCACCCGCGAAGGTGCCTTCCACGGTGTCACCGCGGGAGCCATGGCCCTCGACGGGCGCTACTTCGCCTCGCGCAACGTGGTCTACGACGGTGGTCTGAACTGGGGCCGCACGGTCCCCGCCGGGACGTGTCCAGACTGCGACTTCGGCAAGGCCGGCCGCCACCTCGCCTGCGTCCACGCCATCGAAGCCACCATCCGCGCGGAGAGCCCCGAGACGGTCGCCGCCGTGGTGGTCGATCCGTGCGCCACGGCCATCGGAGTCTCGGTCCCGCCCGTCGGCTACCTGCGCGACCTGCGGGCGGTCTGCGACCGCTACGGCGTGCTCCTCATCGTCGACGAGGTCATCACCGGCATGGGTCGCACGGGCAAGCTCTTCGCCACCGAATGGGACGGGATCGTGCCCGACTTCATCACCGTCTCCAAGGCCCTCAGCTCGGGCTACGTGCCCATCGGCGCGGCGCTCGTCTCGCCCCGCGTACGTGACACGTTCGTGGAGCACGAGGGGGTCTTCCTCCACGGCCACACCTATGCCGGCCACCCCGTCGCGGCGGCCGCGGCGCTGACCGTGCTGCGGCGCGTCCTGCGCGACGACCTGGCCGCTCGTGCCGCCACGCTCGGTGCGCGCCTGCTCGAGGGCGTGCGCTCGCTCTCGGGCCATCGATCCTTCTGGGATGCACGTGGCAAGGGCCTCTTGGCGGGCCTGGAGATCGTGCGCGACCAGGGGACCGGCGAGGATTTCGCCGACCCGCTCGCTGCGGGGAACGCCCTGCGCATCGCGGCCCGGGAGCGTGGCCTGACGACGCTGCTGCTGCACCCGGGCAACGTGCTCTTCGTGGCCCCGGCAGTGGTGGCCAGCGAGGAGCAGATCGACCGCATGGTGGCCATCCTCGACGATGCCCTGGGCGACGTCGAGCGAGCGTGGAAGTGACCGATGGCAGGCCACGGTGGCCCACTGGTCACGTTATCATCGAGGCCATGGTCAACCGCTTGACTTTGGCTGTGCAGACGGACTACCGTGGCCCGGTCGTCGCGGGGGACCACGGCACGAACGGCGCACGAGGAGGTCGCGAGTGATCGTCGACAGCCACCAGCATCTCTGGGACCTCGAGGAGGTCGAGTATCCGTGGCTGGTCCCGGACTACGGGCCGATCTACCGCACGTTCAGGCCTGAAGAGCTCGAGCCGCAGCTGGCCGCGGCCGGCGTGGACCGAACCGTGCTGGTGCAGGCGGCCAACTCCTTCGAGGACACCGACTCGATGCTGCGTCACGCGCAGCGGTACGACTGGATCGGCGCGGTCGTGGGCTGGGTCCCGCTGGAGGACGCGCACGCCGCCGCCCAGGCTTTGGACAGGTACCTGGTCGACCCCTACTTCAAGGGCATCCGCCACCTCAACCACGAGGAGGCCGATCCCGACTGGCTGGTCCGGCCGGGCGTCCTCGACGGGCTGAAGGTGCTCGAGGAGCGCCGGGTGCCCTTCGACGTCATCGCGGTCTACCCGCTCCACCTGGGACACGTGCCCACGCTGGCGAAGGCCTGTCCTGGACTGTCCATGGTCATCGACCACCTCGCCAAGCCGCCCATCGTCAGCGGCGAGTACGACGGTTGGAAGGCGGGCATGCGTGCAGCGGCGGAGCACCCCAACGTCAGCGCCAAGATCTCCGGCCTCAACACGGCCGCCGACTGGGAGTCGTGGACCGGGGCGGATCTCGTGGAACCGATCGGCTTCGCCCTCGAGGTCTTCGGCCCACAGCGCTTGATGTTCGGCGCTGACTGGCCGGTCGCCGTCCTCGCCGGCGACTACGCCAAGGTCTGGGCGGAGACCAACGTCGCGCTCGATGAGCTCGGCGTCGAGGGTGACGACCGGGCCGCCATCCTCGGCGGCAACGCGGCCAGGTTCTACGACATCGAGGGGGTGGCATGAAGCGCTACGGACAGGTCATCGGCCTCAAGCCCGAGCACTACGACGAGTATGTCAAGGCGCACGCGGAGGTCTGGCCTGGCGTGCTGGCCAAGATCACCGAGTGCAACATCCGCAACTACTCGATCTTCCACCGGAAAGGCCAGCTCTTCGCCTACTTCGAGTACGTGGGTGACGACTTCGACGCGGACATGCAGAAGATGGCCGACGACCCCGAGACCCAGCGCTGGTGGGACTGGATGATGCCCATGCAGGAGCCCCTCGCCGACCGCGCCGAGGGAGATTGGTGGAGCGACATGGAGGAGGTATTCCATACGGACTGACGAGTGACGCGCGACGAGCGCATCGGAGCTGAGGACCACACCCAGCCGTAGGGAGACGGCAAGCGGATCCATCCATATGGAGGAGGACACGTGCGAGACAGCAAGAGCAAGAGCAGGCGCCTGGCGCTGCCGGTAGCAGCGGCCTTCGCGCTGACCGCGGTCGGTGCAGGCACCGCGCTGGCCCAGGACGAGCCGGCATATGCGGGCCTCGACAAGGACCTTTCCGGTACCACCATCAACATGGCGGCCATCGGCGGCGGACCCTACGAGGCCATGTACGACTCGATCAGCATGTTCGAGGAGGAGACCGGCGCGGACGTCGAGATCGTCTTCCTCGGCGACGGCTTCGAGATCGACCGCTACCTCAAGACCAACTACGCGGCCGGCACGGTCGACTTCGACGTGGCCTGGAACCACACCAGCTTCATGTCCCAGTACACCAACTTCGTGGAGCCGCTGCAGGACTACTTCACGGAGGAAGAGCTGGCCGCCTTCTCGCCCAGCATCATCGAGGCCGCGACCATCGACGGCAACCTGCAGCTGATCCCGCGGCACGCGGACATCAGCGCGCTCTACTACCGCACCGATCTCTACGAGGACCCGGAGCTGCAGGCGGCGTTCGAGGAGCAGTACGGTTACCCGCTGGCCGTGCCCGAGACGATCGACCAGATGTACGACCACTCCGAGTTCTTCGTGGGTGAGGGCGCCATCGCCTTCGGCACCCAGTTCGCGGGCAAGGAAGAGGCCGTGGCCGGCCGCTTCTACGAGCTGCTCTTCGCCAACGGCGGGGACTACTTCGACGAGGGTTTCAACCCCGTCTTCGACGACGAGGCCGGCATGGCCTCGGCGCAGTGGATGCAGGACCTCTACGCCAACGGCCTGGTCCCGCCGGACACCCCCAACCTGCTGTGGGACGGCGTGGCCGCCAACTTCTGCAACGGCGACGTGGCCGTCTACCTCGAGTGGTACGGCTGGTACAGCTACTTCCAGGATCCCGAGTCCTGCCCTGAGGTGGCGGGCAACTTCGGCATGGCCCGCGGCCCCGTGGGCATGGACGCTGAGACCCACACCGGCTGGGCTGGTGCGCATGCCTTCAGCGTGGCCAAGGACTCTCAGAACAAGGAAGCCGCGGTCGAGCTCGTCAAGTTCCTCACCTCCGAGGCCGTCGCCTTCGAGGAGTCGAACAGCCAGGGCTTCCTGCCTGTGCGCTCCGATGTCTCCGACCGTGTGGTGGCAGCAAACGCCGACACCGGCAACCCGCTCGATGCAGAGCGCTGGGAGCTGGCCGACCTGCAGGTGAGCGAGGATTTCCGCACCCCGCCGCTGTTCGCCGATTGGATCAGCTTCACCAACGAGTGGTATCCGACCCTGCAGTCGATCATCCTCGGCGACATGAGCGTCGAGGACGGGCTGGCCAAGGGCGTCTCGGACGCCGCCGACCTGCTGGAGAGCTTCGGCTACTAGTCCATCCCAGCCAGCGAGGGGCCGCGCCGCCAGGTGTGGCCCCTCGTGTCGTATCCATGACCACGACCTGACCGGGGGCAGTCGAGCCATGACGACCCAGGCAGCCCGCCTGAGCGGTCCACCCGACGATCCACGACGGAGCTCGTTCCTGTCGCGCCTGCGTGACCGGAACTGGTTCCCGTACCTCATGACGGTCCCGGCCGTCATCGTGGTGGTGGCCGTCGTCATCTACCCCATGGCCTACTCGCTCTACGTCTCGTTCACGCCGTTCCACCTGTTGCGGCCGGACGTGACCTCACAATTCACGGTCGATGGCATGTTCGACAACTACGCTCGCCTCGCCCGGGACGACGTCTTCTGGCGGGCGCTGTGGAACACCATCCTGTTCATGGTCGTGACGGTGAACGCCTCGGTGCTCATCGGCTTCGGGCTGGCCATGATGCTCGCGCGCATGACCTTCGCCATGGGGCCGGTGCGCGTGCTGCTGATGATCCCGATGATGTTCGCGCCGGTGCTCATCGGCTTCCAGTTCGCCTGGTTCTTCAACGCCACCGTGGGCCTGGTCAACAACGCGTTCCTGACCCTGGGCTTGATATCAGAGCCCGTGGCCTGGCTCGTCGACGAACCCAGCGGCATGATCTCGCTGATGATGGCCTCGATCTGGATGACCGTGCCGGTCGTTACCATCGTGCTGCTGGCCGGCCGGCTCTCGCTGTCGGACGAGCTCTACGATGCTGCGTCGGTCGACGGTGCCTCGGTCTACCAGCGCATGCGACACATCACGGTGCCGCAGATGCGGCCGTTCTTCATCATCGTGATGGTGCTGCTGTCGCTCGACATCGCCCGCGCGTACGACATCGTGCGCATCATGACCGACGGCGGGCCGGCCCATCGCACCGAGCTCATCTGGACCTATGCCGGGCAGCTGGCCATCAGGGGTTCGCAATTCGGGCTGGCCTCCGCGATGTCCATGACCGGCGTCGTGCTCGGCGTCGTCTTCACCTTCATCCTCTTCCGCCAGATGATGAGCCTCCGAAAGGACATGGGATGACCGATACGGCACAGGCGAGGCCGTCCCCGAAGGCGGCCGTGCAGCCCAGACCGACCAAGCGACGCCGCATCCATTGGCGCGATATCGGGGCCAACTGGCTGGCCTTCACGGTCATCGCCATCCTGGCCTTGCCGGCGGTGTGGATCATCCTCACGGCCTTTCGGCCTAATCTCGAGGTCAACGCCTCGCCGCCGATCTGGATCCCCCAGACGCTCACGCTCGACGCCTTCGAGTCGCTCTTCGGCCTCAATCCCGCGACAGCCTCAGGCGTGCCGGTCATGAGCTACCTCACGAACTCCCTGACCGTGGCCCTGCTGGGGACAGCGCTGGCGGTG
>JBFLKP010000053.1:0-2645 GCA_040883225.1 Candidatus Limnocylindrales bacterium
CGCCGGGCGGTCGAGGAGAGGCTGCCGAGCGCGCGCCTCGTGATGTATCCCAAGGTGGGCCACAGCCTCAAGCCGGTGCTCGACGTGGTGCTCGAGGAGGCCGCGGCGTTCGTACGGGAACTGAGGAGCCGCTAGCTCGAGCCATGGGGGATGGTCCGCTGCGAGGCCGGCGGTATCGACAGCGACCCCCCGTTGGGCAGGACGCGGACCGTGGTGTCGGGCGCCATCCGGCGCACGAGCTGGGCGAACTGATGTGGTGGGTCGATGCGCGTGGAAGGGCGCATCCAGCTGAGCCCGACCGGATGCAGCGTGCCCCAATGGATGGGTATCGCGACCCGCGGCTTGATGACCGCCACCGCCCGCGCCGCGCCCATGGGGTCAAGGTGTTCACCGGGCTTGGCCGTCGGGCCCCAGCCCCACACCGGGAGCAGCGCCAGGTCGAGGCCGAAATCGAAGGCGGCCATGCCCTTGAAGAAGGCCGTATCGCCGGCGAAGTAGACCGACTGCGACCCGTGCAGGATGAAACCGAGGCAGAGCTCGGTGCCACCCACCGGCGGTCCGAAGCCCTTGTGCTCAGCGTGGACGGCCTCGATGCGCACGTTGCCGACGCTCACGTCCTCACCCGGCTCGACCTCCGTCACGCGGGCGAAGCCGCGCGATGCAAGCTCGCCGGCCATGCCCGTGCGGGCTAGGATGGGCACCTCGTAGCCGATCATCTTGAGCGAGCCATAGTCGAGGTGGTCCCAGTGCGAGTGCGAGATGAGGACCATGTCGATGCCCGTCCAGAGCTCGGCCGCCGGCGGCCCGGTCGTGCGGGTCAGGGGCCCGACGCGCTCGCGCAGGATGGGGTCCGTGAGCACGCGCACGCCATCGATCTCGATGAGGATGGTGGCGTGACCGATGAAGGTCACACGCAGGTCGCCTTGGCCGCTCACCGGACCAGTATCAACGAACGGCCGGGTTCGCATGAGCGGTACCATCGCCACCATGGTCACCAAAGAGACGATCCGCAGCGCCCCCAAGGTGCTGCTGCACGACCACCTCGATGGCGGGCTGCGTCCGGCCTCGGTCATCGAGCTGGCGCGAGCGTCGGGCTACGACGGCCTTCCCACCGAGGACCCCGACGAGCTTCGGGCGTGGTTCCGCTCGGGCGCCGACCGGGGTTCCCTGGAGCTGTACCTCGAGGGTTTCCGGCACACCGTGGGCGTGATGCAGACGCCCGAGTCCATCGCGCGCGTGGCCTCCGAATGCGCCCAGGACCTGGCCGCGGACGGCGTGGTCTACGCCGAGGTGCGCTACGCGCCGGAGCTCTCCACCCAGGGCGGCCTCTCGCTCGACGAGGTCATGGAGGCCTGGCTCGCGGGCTTCGAAGACGGCATGCGCCGGGCGGAGGAAGCCGGCCACCCGATCGTCATCCGCGCCATCGTGACGGCCATGCGCCAGTTCGCACGCTCGGTCGAGATCGCCGAGCTCTCCGTGCGCTTCCGCGACCAGGGCGTGGTCGGCTTCGACATCGCCGGGCCAGAGGATGGCTTCCCGCCCAGCCGCCACCTCGATGCCTTCCAGCTCATCCACCGCGAGAACTTCCACATCACCATCCACGCCGGCGAGGCCTTCGGGCTGCCGTCGATCTGGGAGGCGCTGCAGTGGTGCGGCGCCGAGCGGCTGGGGCACGGCGTGCGCATCGTCGACGACATCAGCGTCACGTCCGTCGGCGACATCGAGCTGGGCCGCCTGGCGCAGTTCGTGCGCGACAATCGCGTGCCGCTCGAGATGTGTCCCACCTCGAACGTCCACACCGGGGCGGTCGCCTCCATCGAGGAGCACCCCATCGACCTGCTGCGGCGCCTGCGCTACCGCGTCACGGTCAACACCGACAACCGACTCATGAGCGACGTGACCCTGAGCGACGAGTTCGAGGTCCTCGTCGAGACCTTCGACCTGGACCTCGATGAGATGCGCTGGCTCACGATCAACGCGATGAAATCGTCGTTCCTGGCCTTCGACGAGCGGCTGCGGTTGATCAACGGCGTCATCAAGCCGGGCTACGAGCGGCTGAAGGCGGACCTGCAGGCGCAGAGCCCGCGATTGGTCTAGGCCGCGAGGTCCAGCGCGGCCGGCTCCTTGCCCCAGTCGATGGTGGTGCCGCAGTCGGTACAGGTGAACGCCGCCTCCGGCTCATCTGACAGCGGCCAGGGCAGGGCGGTGACTTCTTGGCACCAAGGGCAATCGATGCTGACCATGACGCGTGTCCTCCTGATGGGTCATCGTTGACCTCAACCTGACACGTCCCCGTGCCAGCTATGGTGTCACGAGCTCGCGAACACACGAAAGAGCCCGGCTGGGTCGCCGTCCCGGCTCCCAAGTGACTGGCGGACCAGCCTCTCCGGCTCCGTTTCGATGACCCCTCCGGGCTGATACCTACGGTAGGCAGCGCGGACCCTCGGCACAAGTGGGTTGTCCACGAAGTCACGAGATTCCCGACCTTCTCGTCCACGATCGATCCACAGCCCTCGTCCACGATCGATCGACATCGGCCCGTGATGCACGACCTGCGCATCTGGCCGATGATGCCCTCGACATGATCCGACCGCACATCCGCCACCTTGCGCTGACCGGCACGGCCGTGCTCGCGCTCACCGTCA
>JBFLKP010000288.1:0-23497 GCA_040883225.1 Candidatus Limnocylindrales bacterium
CCACGCCCGAGCCCACGCCCGAGCCCACGCCCGAGCCCACGCCCGAGCCCACGCCCGAGCCCACGCCCGAGCCCACGCCCGAGCCCACGCCCGAGCCGACGCCCGAGCCGACGCCCGAGCCGACGCCCGAGCCGACCATCGGCCCGTGCCCGACGCTCGATCCCGAGGCCACATTCGACCCTGACGCGAGCATCGACCCCGAGGCGACGATCGTGCCGGAGATCCCCTGCTACACGCCGGAGCCAACGGACGTACCGGAGCCCACGGCCGAGTCGGCCGGGTGACGTCGTGGGGTGAACGGCGGGCCTCCGCGACACCTTGACCCCCTCGCCGCGGCGCGCGCGGCGATGGTTCGCGACCAGCTAGAGGCTCGCGGCATCCACGACCGACCGACGCTGGCGGCGATGTCGCTGGTCCCGCGGGAGGCCTTCGTCCGCGAGGACCGCACGGTCGACCCGTACGCCGACAGCCCCTTGAGCATCGGCCGCGGCCAGACGATCTCTCAGCCGTACATGGTCGCCCGCATGACCGCGGCCCTGGACCTGTCGTCACTGGGTTGGCCCTGGGAAGGCATTCGACCGTCGGTCCTCGATGTCGGGACGGGCTCGGGCTACCAGGCCGCCGTGCTGGCCCAGTGTGGTGCTCGCGTCACGACCATCGAGCGGGATGAGGAGCTCGCCGCGTGGGCTCGCGAGAACCTCCGGCGGCTGGGCTACGAGGTCGAGGTGCTGGTCGGCGACGGCAGCGCCGGATACCCCGCCAACGCCCCTTATGCGGCCATCGTGGTCGGAGCCGGTGCGCCGCAGGTCCCCGCGCCACTCAAGGAGCAGCTCGCCGATGGCGGGCGCCTGGCGGTCCCGGTCGGCGACCGACGACGGCAGCGGCTGACCATCGTCGAGCGGCACGGACGCAGGTTCGACGAGCGTGTGGCTGACCCCTGCGTCTTCGTCCCGCTCGTGGGCCACCACGGCCACCCTGGCTGATGGCGCCACGAAGCCGGTGCTATCCTCGCCCGCGATGACCCACGTCTTCGTAGCCCCCCACCCTGACGACGTCGCGCTCTCGTGCGGCGGTCTCGTGGCCAGCCTTCGCGAGCTCGGCCAGTCGGTCACGATCCTGACCGTCTACTCGGGCGGACCTTCCGATGGCGACGCCGACTACCAGCGGGAGGCCCTCGGCTTCGGGACCAAGACGCTGCACCCGTCGACACAGGCCTTCAACCGCTCGAACATCGCGGCCGAGTACCCGGTCTCTGCCGTGGCCGGCTCGGGCGCACCCTGGGAGGCGGACCCCGTGCGGGTCGAGCTCACCCAGGAGCACGCCAACACCCAGGCGCGACAGTTCTGGCAGCGTGCGGCGTGGTCACGCAGCGCCAACGTCACCAACGACGCCCATGACGATCGCCCACTTCGCGATGACGTGCCCACGCATGGCACGCTCGAGCGTTACGACCTGACCGAAGCGGACCCGACGACGCTGCGCAAGGTCGAGGACGAGCGCTGGGCATACTTCATCGAAGCGGCCCTCGTCGACCTTGACCTGCCCGATGCGGTACACCGTGGCTACGAGGGTGACGATGAGCTGCTCGGCCAGCCGTTCGTGGATGACGAGCCACCGGTCGACATCCTGCGTCGCGAGATCCTTCGCCTCGAGCCGCAGCAGGTCTACTTCCCACTCGGCATCGGTGGTCACGTCGATCACCGCCTTTGCCGCGATGCAGGCCTGGCGCTCCTGCGCGACGAGGCCGCCTGGGTCATGCCTGCGGACGACTTCCGCGGCAAGCTCGCGTTCTACGAGGACTTCCCCTACGCCTGGTGGGACGGCTTCAGCGGCCTCTCGGACCTCGACGGCCAGGACCTGGAGCTGCCGCAGGGGCTGGCGCTCGAGGCCCGCTACGCAGATATCAGCGACCAGCTCGAGCGCAAGAACGCCGGTCTCAAGATGTACGCGGGCGTGATGCGACTCCTCTTCGACTCCGAGCAGGGCATGCTCGACGCGGTTGCCGGCTACGCCGCTCGGATCGCTGACGCCGGGGGCGTGGGCACGGGCGCTGCAGAACGGTACTGGAGCGTCGTCCGCTCCTGAGTCCGGTCAGGCCGGATCTGACGTCCTCGGGGCAGCCGCGCCGGCGCGTGCGCCGCGGTGGATGATGGGGATGCGGAAGAGGTCCCACAGCACGCTCAGGCCCAGGCGCAGGCCGACCCGCATGCGCGAGCCACGGATGTCGTCCCACATCACCGGCACGATGGCGTAGCTCCAGTCCAGCCGACGCATGAGGTAGATGACCTCGGCGTCGAAGACGATGCCATCGGTCCTGAGCCGGCCGAAGATGTCCTGGGCCGCGGCTCGGCGGAAGCCCTTGAAGCCACACTGCGTGTCTGGTACGTCACCGGTCACCCAGGCGCCGGCGATGGCGCGGTAGACCTTGCCCAGGGCACGCCGGTAGGGCGGCTGTGAGGCGCGCCGGTCCGAGCCATCAGGCTGGATGCGACTGCCCAGGGCCACGTCGGCCTCGGCCAGCGCCTCGGTCAGCAGCGGGATCTGGTCGGGCGGGGTGGCCATGTCCGCGTCGGTGAAGATGATCAGGTCGCCGTCGGCGGCGAGCATCCCGGCGGTCACGGTCGCACCCTTGCCGGCATGGCGGCGTCGCAGCACGCGCAGCCGTGGCGCCGCGCCTTCAGGTCCAGGCTGGGATTCGGGCCGCGCCTCGACGATGTCGACGGTGTCGTCCTCGGAGCCGTCGTCGACCACGAGCACGTCCCAGTCACCGATCTCGTCGGAGGAGCGCCCGTGGCTACGAGCCGGCCCACCGCGATGTAGCCAGCCGAAGAGCTCGTCGAGGGCTGGCCCGATACGCTCGGCCTCGTTGTAGGCCGGCACCACGATCGTGAGGCGGGGAGCTCCCCGGTCGTCGGTCATCACCCCGGCAGGCTACAGGCCCACGACAAGGGCTCAGGATGGCTCGTTGGTCCCATCGTGACCGCACCACAGGCCACCCGAGTGGACTCGAGGACCCCCGGCGCTGGGCCTTTCGTACCACCGGGATGGTGGGTGCCCGTTGCTACCGTGGACCGGACATGGCGATCCCCTTGCTGCTCTTCGCGATCGCGTTCGTCGTGCGCGTCGCGGTCGCGGTCCTCTTCGTGGAGCCTGCCTACCCCGACGCTCTCTACTACGCCAACCTCGGCCGGGAGCTGGCCGCTGGCGGCGGCTTCTCCGTCGACTACATCTGGAACTTCGTGGAGGTCGGTGGCACCCTGCCCGCCGAAGGCGAGCTGCCCATCCCCTCGAACGCGCACTGGATGCCGCTCGCGGCGCTCATCCAGGTGCCCACGATCTGGCTGCTGGGACCGACCGCCACGGCCGCCGGCCTGCCCTTCTGGCTCGTGGCTGCCGCGACCTCGCCCTTGACCTGGTTCATCGGCCGCGATGCCGGCATCTCCAGGGCGGGGTCCGCAGCCGCGGCCCTGCTGGTCGCGGTCCCGGCGGCCGTCTCGCCGTTCCTCGGCCAGCCCGACAACTTCGCGCCCTACATGTTTCTCGGCGCGCTCGCGCTCTGGCTCTGCGGTCGCGGATTGCGCGGCCGGCGGTGGTCCTTCGCAGCCGGCGGGCTGGTCGTGGGCCTGGCCTTCCTCTCGCGCAACGACGGCGTCCTGCTGGGCATCCCGTTCGCGCTGGCGTTCCTCTACGACCTGTTGCGCGAGCCTCGGCTGTCGCGTATCGGCTGGGGGCCAGCCATCGCGTGTGCCGCCGGCGCACTCCTCGTGGCCGCCCCGTGGCTGCTGCGCCAACTGTCGGTCTTCGGCTCGCTATCGCCATCGTCGGCAGGCGGCCGCATCCTCTTCATCAGCGAGTACCGCGAGCTCTACAGCGTGACCAGCGAGACCACGCTCAGCGCGTTCCTCGAGCAGGGGCTGGCGGCCATCATCGAGAGCCGCATCGCCGGGCTGCTGGACGCTCTGCTCATCTTCGTGGCCATGCCGCTGGTGGCGTTGCTGGTGCCGCTGCTGCTGAGCGGCGCCTGGGTCAGCCGCCGCAGTCCCGACTTCGCACCATGGTTCATCTACGCTGTCACGCTCTTCGCCTTCACGGCACTCGTGTCCGCGGTGCACGTGCCCTACGGCACGTTCATCCACTCCGCGGTCGCCCTGTTGCCACACGCCTACCTGCTGGTCATGGTGGGCGTTGCCTCGGTGGTGAGCTGGGTCGCCGTGCGACGGACGCACTGGGATGCCGAGAAGGCCACTCGCAACCTCGGCTTCATGCTCGTGGGCGTCATCGTCGTGGTCTCGATACTGGCCACGCGCAACACCGTCGAGGCCTGGATCGAGGAGCGAGACGGTCGCACCGAGGTCCTCGCGGCACTAGCCGAGCGGGCCGGTCCCGACGACGTGCTCATGAGCTCGGACGCCGGCGCCTACCAGTACTACGGCGATTGGGCCGGCATCGTCACACCCGACGACCCCCTGCCGACGATCGAGCAGGCGCTGCGACGCTACGACGTGCGCTGGCTGGCGCTCGAAGGCGCCCACACCGTCGAGGCGTTGCAGCCGGTCATGCGCGGGGAGCTCCGGCCCGACTGGCTATCCGAACCCATCGTGGTCACCCCAGCCCTGCCGCGCAGGGTGGAGGATCCGACGGAGGAGGAGCCTGAGCCACTGCCGCGCGCCGCCCTCTTCGCCGTCTGTCTCACGCCCCAGGACGAGCGCTGCCGACGATGAGGTATCTGATCCCGCTCGGGCTCTACGCCCTGGCGCTCATCGTGCGACTCGTCGCGGCCACCGAGATGCCCTTCCCGACCACGGAGCCGAGCGCGTACTACGTTGGCGTTGCGCAGAACCTCGTGGGTGGCGAGGGACTCGTGAGCGAGGCGGTGTGGAGCTACGCCACCGAGCCCATCGAGGTGCCCAAGCCGGCGTTCACGCTGTGGTTGCCCATGAGCACGTTCGTCTCCGCGGCAGCCATGGCCGTCGCCGGCGAGACCTTCTGGGCCGCGCAGCTGGGCCACTCGATCCTGGGTGCGCTCGTGGCCCCGCTAGCCTGGGCCATCGGCCGGGAGGCAGCCAACGCACAGGGCCTCGACGCTCGCCGAGGTCGTGCGGTGGCCATCACCGCGGGCCTGCTGGCGGCCGTGCTGAGCCCGCTCGTGCTAAGCACGGTGGTGCCCGACTCGTTCACGCCGTTCACCGTCTTCATGCTCGGCGCCGCCCTGCTCGTGCCCCGCGTGATCGGGGCTCGGGACGGGCACGACGATGTGATGCCGCCCAGCATCGTAGCCGGCCTCGCCCTCGGCCTGGCCATGGGCCTGGCCTACCTCTCGCGTCAGGAGGTCATCTGGATGGGGCTCACCGTCCTGCTCATGCAGGGACTGGTCCTGTCGTGGCGTCCGAACGGTTCGCGCCTGCGCGAGGCCGCCAAGCGGCTGTGGCCGGTCATCGTCGGCGGGCTGCTCGTGGTCGTGCCCTGGCTGGTGCGCAACGTCGTGGAGCTGGGGACGCCCATGTCCGGGCAGGCGGTGGAGAACATGTTCCTCGTGGACAACGAGGACGTCTTCGCCTACAGTGACCCGCCCAGCGCCGCGACCTACCTGGCGCAGGGAGCGACCGAAGTCCTGCTCAACCCCATCGAGGCCGCGCTCGCCGGCCTCGTGGACGTCCTCCTGGTGCCACCGTTCCCCGTCGGGATGGCGGGTCTCCTGACCATCGTCCTGATGTGGCGTGCGCCGTTCCTACGCCGGCCGACAGCGCTCATGGCCACGCTGCTCAGCGGCCTGCTCATCTTCGCGTCCACGAACCTGCTCTTCCCCGTAGCCACGCTGGCAGGCACGTTCATGCACGCGTCGGGTGCGCTGCTCGTGGGGCTCGGCGTGGCGGCGGCGATCGGCGGCGACGCGTTGCTCGCGAAGATCTCCGCGCTCCGGGAGTGGGAGCGACCCAACGTCGTCATCGCGCCCATCGCGCTGGTCTCGATGGCGCTGCTCATGGCCGCCTTCCAGGTGACGCTCTTCGGGTCCCAGTCGGGCCAGCGGCAGGAGCAGATGGGGGCCGTCGGCGCCGCGCTCGAACGCGTAGCCGCGGAACGTGGCACCGACCTGCCTTCGACGATCATCACCGACCATCCGATGTGGCTGTCCCAGGCCATCGACGGATACGCCGTCGTGTTGCCCGACGAGGACATCGCGTCGGTGCAGGAGCTGGCCGCTCGCTTCGAGGCGCCGTGGGTGGTCGTCATCGACGAACGCGGACGCTACCCCGACGCCTTCCTGACCGAGGACGCAAGAGCCTGCCTGGCCGCCGATCCGATCCCGCTCGAGGCGGCCGACACCGAGGTCTGGCTCGTGGAGCTCGCGCCACGCTGCGGTGCGACGTGAGCATGAGCACGTGGGCGCCCGGTCGCAACGCCTATACTCCGAGCCACATGGATGGCCTGATATCGCATGTCCCGCGACAGCGATCAGCAACCGGCACGCAGCTTCGGCTCGAGCCTCACCCCAGGGAGAGGAGTGTGGAATGACCCCGGGCGAGTACAAAGGACCTGAACGACGCCGTGGTGGCCCTGACCGCCGAGAACCCGGTGCCCGAGTGAAGATCCTGCTCGTCGATGACCACGCCCTGTTCCGCGTGGGCATGCGCCAGATCCTCGATGCCGAGGCCGACTTCGATGTCGTTGCCGAAGCCGACGATTCGCGCAGCGCCATCGACGCCGCAGCCGGCTTCACGCCGGACATCGTGCTCCTGGACCTCTCCCTGCCGGCACCCGGCGGCATCGAGACGACCCAGCGAGTCAAGCGCGAAGTACCCAGCGCGGGCATCATCGCCCTCGCCGCCACCGAGGACGAGGACATGCTCTTCGAGGCCATCAAGGCCGGAGCTGCCGCGTTCCTGCTCAAGGACATCGGACCGGAGGACCTGGTCACCATCATCCGCCGCGTCAACGGCGGCGAGTACCTCATCAACGACAAGGTCTTCGCGCGCCCATCGGTGGCCAACCGCGTGCTCAAGGAGTTCCGCGAGCTGGCGGTGTATGGCCAGGAGGCTGCGCCCATCTTCGCGCCGCTCTCGCCGCGTGAGGTGGAGATCCTCGACAACATCGCCAAGGGCATGACCAACAAGCAGGTGGCCTACGCGCTGTCCATCAGCGAGCAGACGGTCAAGAACCACATGAGCTCGATCCTTCGCAAGCTCTCCGTGAACGACCGCACGCAGGCCGTCGTGTACGCCATGAAGCAGGGCTGGATCAGGATCCCCGAGGATTGAGCGCGCCGGAGCCACCTCGCGCTCCCGGTCCCTCGCCCGCCGGACCCGGCCAGCCGAGCGCACCCGCGCCGCCACCCGGGGGCCCGCCCCCTCCAGGGGGCGCGCCGGCGCCGCCGCCGATGCCCATGCGCGGTGCTGCTCCGTCCCAGGCTGCGCTGCTCGCCCTCCGTCGGGAGATCGAGGACGACATCCGGCGCATCGAGGGTGAGAACAGCGAGATGGACATGCTCATGGAGCAGGTCCTCACCGAGATCGAGCGCCACGAGGGGCGCAGGGGCAAGTCCGAGGCCCGCCTGGCAAGCCTCGAGGCGAGCGCGGCTCCCGACCCCGCTGAGCTGGCCGAAGCGCGCGAGAGCCTGCTGGCGATGACGCGCCGGGAGATGCTCTTCGACGCCCAGCGCCAGGTGCTCGAGGGCAAGCAGCGCGTGCTCGCCCGCTTCCTGCAGCGCCTCGCGGAGATCGACAACAGCCTCGCGGCCATGGGTGGCGGGGCCACGCGCCCGGCCCCCATCGCCTCGGCCGGCCTGCGCCCCCTGGCCGATGCGGCGGGCGGTAGCGGCGCTCCCGGCTTCAACCAGCCAACCACGGCCATGCGGGGAGAGGAGGAGCTGCGCAAGGAGATCGTGCGGCAGCTTCACGACGGTCCGGCTCAGTCCATCGCCAACATCGGCATGCAGGCCGAGATCGTCGAACGGCTCGTACAGAAGGGTGATGCGCGCGCGGCCGAGGAGGTCGAGTCGCTGCGTCGGATGGTCCAGGCTGCATTGGCCGCGACGAAGGACTTCATCTTCGAGGTCCGGCCGATGGTCCTCGACGACCTGGGCCTGGGACCGACGGTGCGCCGCTTTGCCCACGATCGCGGGCAGCGAGCCGGCATCCACATCGAGTTCGATTCGCACGGGGTCGAGGCTCGGCTCGACAGCGATGTCGAAAGCGCCGTCTACCGCAGCATCGTCGAGGCCATCGCCGGCTACATCGGGCTCAAGCCGCCATCGGTGCTGGTGCGCCTCGACTGGGGTGAGCGCGAGCTGGTGGTCACGGTGGAGGGCACGTGGCCGCGGATCAGCCCCGATGGAGAGGTGGAGCCGGGCGGCACCGCCGCATCTCGCTCCGTTGAGACCCCTCCGGCGCTGCTGGCCATGATGGAGGAGCACCGCTCTGCCGAGCGAGAGGCGGACCTGGCGACGCGCGCGCTACCGGCCGCCCTCGTCGACACCATCGACCGGCGCTCCAGAGCGCTCGGCGTGAAGCTGTCGATGCGCGACGAAGGCCAGGTCGTGGAGCTGGTGGCACCCATCGCGCGCTGATCCCGCAGCCTCCAAGGTCCGGGGCCCCATGATCCGCTCGGGCTATTCGCGAAGGGTCATGCAGGCCGTAGGTTTCGGGCTGTCAAGACCAAGCCTGCCGTACTGTTCCACTTGGAGGAGCCATGTTCCTGTCCATCCTCAGCAGCCTCACCCACGACGACGAGCGTGGCCAGGGCCTGGCCGAGTACGCGCTGATCCTGGCCCTGATCGCCATCATCGCGATCGCCGCCCTCATCTTCCTCGGGGGCGAGATCTCCTCGATCCTGAGCACCATCGGCGTCCAGATCTAGACGCCCCACCTGCCGGGACCCGGGACCCCGGGGCGGCCTCGACGGCCCGCCTCTGACGGTGACCCTGGAACCGCCGCCGACTGCCGCGACGCCGGCCCGCAAGGGCCGGCGTCGCGTTCTGCGTGTGGCCCTCTCGGTCCGGCACTCAGGCGAGATCGGAGAAATGCGGCCAGAGCGTGAGGTCCAGCTCGGGCATCAGGGCCTTGAGCCGGACCACCTCCGGACGGTAGTAGCGGCGCAGCAGCTCGATGTGCTCCGGCGGCACGATCACCTTGTCCAGCTTGGACTTGTTGCGCGGACGGGCCAGCTCTTCGGCCGGCAGCTCGTGTGGCGGGAGCCCAAGGTACTCGTGGGTTCGGGCGAGCTGGGCGGACGGATCGGCAGCACAGGCCTCGTACTGCAGGATCAGCAAGCGGTCGGTGTCGTACTGGGCCAGCAGCCACTCGATCTGGGTGGCGTAGAGCCCTCGCTCGATGGCATCGGTGACCACCCGCACCCGATCGCCGAAGACACGTGACTGGCCGGCGGCATCCTGCTCGTCCAGCAAGCCGCCGCGGTCCTGGTGGCTCAGGCCCGAGATGTAGCGTTCGACCGGATCGCGCAGGAGCACGATGGCCCTGGCATCCGGCGCCGCGGCCTTGGCCATCGGCGGCACCCAGGCGCAGTTCATGTACTCGGGCGTCTTCTCGCCGACGAGCACCCCCTCTGGGCGCGGAAAGTAGCGGTGGTACTGGGCGATCTGCTCGTCCGTCGGCCACTGCGACCAGAGGCGGTCGAAGAAGTGGAGCTCCGGGCGCTGGTTCGCCGGCTGGACCACGCCGGGGTGCTGCTCGATGAGGCGGAACCACCACGTCGTGCCCGACTTCTGGGCGCCAAAGATGACGAAGTCGGGCGGCCCCGTGGTCCAACCCTCCGGACAAGGCGGGTGCTCGGGCAGCTTCTCGAAGACCTTGCGCCGCTGACGCACGCTGGCCTTGTCCATCGGTTTGGGCTGGGGAGCCGGGGGCTCATAGAGACCCAGACGTCTGCGCAGCTTGCGCAGTCGGATCTGGCGCATTCGGGACCTCGAGGGGCGGTGGGCGGAGTGTGAGCCGAATGATAGCCGTCGAGGTCGCTGGGGACCGCACGCGGCTCCTATGCCGTATAGCCCGATAGTCATATCGAACACGTTGGGTGTGGTGCATAGGATTCTGGTGACACCTGTCACAGCAGTCGAGGTCCTGCTCTTTGTCGACGATTCCCGCGAGGCACGTGCGCGTACCAGTCCGGACGAACACCCATCGTCCTACTGGTATTGGGTCTGTCCGCCGTCTACCCTTGAGCACCCGAGATGGCCGCCTGCCTTCTACGGCCCTGAGGAACCGAGCGTGAGCGAACAGATCCGTGTCGTCATCGTCGACGACATCGCCGAGACCCGAGAGCACCTCACCAAGCTGCTCTCCTTCGAATCAGATATCGAGGTCGTTGGTGCGGCCGCGTCCGGCGAGGAGGCGGTCGACCTGACCGGCAAGCTCCAGCCTGACATCCTGCTCATGGACATCAACATGCCGGGCATGGATGGCATCGCCACGACCGAGCGCATCTCGGCCACCTTCCCCCTGACCTCCATCATCATGATGAGCGTCCAGGGCGAGGCGGACTACCTTCGCCGCTCCATGCTCGCGGGCGCCCGCGAGTTCCTGGTCAAGCCCTTCAGCTCCGACGAGCTCACGGCCTCGATCCGCCAAGTCCACGTTCGCGAGAAGCAGAAGCGCGGACGCATGATCATCCCCTCACAGGGCGGCGGCGACTCGGATGGCGGCAAGAAGAACGGCAAGGTCGTGACGCTATTCGCGCCCAAGGGCGGCGTCGGTCGCACCACACTGGCGGTGAACCTGGCCGTGGCCATGGCCGGCGAGCAGCGCCAGGCGGTGACCCTCGTGGACGGCTCGTTCCAGTTCGGCGACGTGGGTGTGTTGCTCAACTTGAACCCCAAGAACAAGTCGATCATCGACGTCGTGGCCGATCCTGCCTCGACCGACGAGGACCTCGTCGACACCACGCTCATCAACCACAGCACCGGCATCAAGGTGCTGCTGGCGCCGCCGAGCCCGGAGATGGCCGAGCTCATCACGGTCGACCAGATCCGGCGCATGATGGGCCGCCTGCGCGAGACCAACGACTTCACGGTCGTCGACCTCTGGCCGCACTTCAACGACGTCTCCCTGGCCCTGTTGGACATGTCCGACGTGATCCTGACGGTCCTGACCCTGGAGATCACCAACATCAAGAACGTCCGCCTCTTCCTGGAGGTCGCGGACCAGCTCGGCTACGGCGATCGCCTCAAGCTCGTGCTCAACCGCGCCGACTCCGCCTTCGGCATCCGCGTGGCCGATGTGGAGAACTCGGTCGGACGCAAGATCGACCATCAGGTCGTGTCAGACGGCCGGACCGTGGTCTACGCCCTCAACCGCGGCGTCCCGTTCGTGTGGAGCAACAGCCAGGCTCCGGTGAGCGAGGACATCCTGAAGATCTCACGTGCGCTCGTCCAGGGTGAAGGCTCCCCTGAAGGCGCCAGCGACAAGGAGCCTGAACGCAAGCTATTCGGGCGGCGGTGAAGTCGTCATGGATCCTCGTTAGGGAGATGTCGAGATGTCACTGCTGAAGCGTATCGAAAGCGCCAAGCCGGCCGGCGAAGGCGGGCCCCTCAGCGCCCCGCCAGCTCCGGGCGGAGCGCAGCCAGGAGGCCAGCCGCCGATGCCCGGTGCACCTCCGACGATGCCCGGTGCTTCCGGCGCCCTGGGCTCGCCGCCTCCGCCCATGCCCCAGCGCGTCATCAGCCAGGTGCCGGTGCGCGAGTCCTTCCGTGACACGAAGTACCGCATCCAGCAGCGCGTCATCTCCGACCTCGACCCCAAGCTCGACCTCACCAACCAGGTCGAGGTACGGCGCCAGATCGAGGAGATCTTCAGCATCGCGGTCGACGAGGAGGGCCTGGCCCTCACACGAGCCGAGCGCGTGCGCATGCTCGAGCAGATCACCGACGAGATCGTCGGCCTTGGTCCGATGGAACCGCTGCTGCGAGACGAGTCCATCACCGAGGTCATGGTCAACGGCCCGCGCCAGGTCTACATCGAGCGCGGCGGTCGCCTCGAGCTGACGAACATCTCCTTCCAGAACGACGACCACGTGATGCGCATCATCGACCGCATCATCGCCCCCATCGGCCGACGTGTGGACGAGTCCAGCCCGATGGTCGACGCCCGTCTCACCGACGGCTCTCGTGTCAACGCCATCATCCCCCCGCTCTCCCTCGTGGGTCCGGTCATCACCATCCGCAAGTTCGCGGCCAGCCCGTTCACGGTCGACGACCTCATCCGCTTCGGCACGGCCACGCCGGAGATGTTCGACTTCCTCAAGGCCTGCGTCGAGGCACGCCTGAACGTCTTCGTCTCCGGTGGTACCGGCTCGGGCAAGACGACCACGCTGAACGTGCTTTCGTCGTTCATCCCCAACGACGAGCGCATCGTGACCATCGAGGACGCGGCCGAGCTGCAGCTCCGTCAGGAGCACGTCATCACGCTCGAGTCGCGACCACCGAACATCGAGGGCAAGGGTGCCATCCCCATCCGAGAGCTCGTGCGCAACTCGCTGCGCATGCGCCCCGACCGTATCGTCGTCGGAGAGTGTCGTTCGGCCGAGGCGCTCGACATGCTCCAGGCCATGAACACGGGCCATGACGGCTCGATGTCCACGGGCCACTCCAACAGCCCGCGAGACATGCTTGCTCGCCTCGAGACCATGGTGCTGATGGCCGGCGTCGACCTGCCCCTGCGTGCCATCCGCGAACAGATCGCCTCCGCGGTCGACCTCATCGTCCACCAGTCGCGCCTGAAGGACGGCACCCGCCGAGTCACCAGCATCACCGAGGTGCAGGGCATGGAGGGTGACGTCATCGTCATGCAGGAGGTCTTCACCTTCGAGCAGACGGGTGTGGTCGATGGCCAGATCCAGGGTGTTCTGCGCCCCACCGGCATCCGCCCCAAGTTCACCGAGAAGTTCGAGGTCATGGGCATCAGCCTGCCTCCGGCTCTCTTCGGGTACAAGTCGTAGGAGCCGAGCATGGATGCAGCCCTCCTCGTAGCGATCATGGCCGCGGCCGCGGTCCTGCTGCTCTTCTTCGGCCTCTTCGGCGGGCGCCGCGAGTCGCCCACCGACCGGATCGAGCAGGTCGCCGTCGCTGCCACCGAGGCGCGCAAGGGCGCCGCAGGCACCAAGCGCAACTCGCTGCGCGCACGCCTCTTCGGTGGCCGTGCCGCGATCGCTGCCGACCGCGCGGTCCAGGAGCGAGACTGGGGGGCCAACATGGCCCGCGAGCTCGCCCGCGCGGACCTGCAGCTGCGTCCGTCGGAGTACCTGGCCATCCGCGTCGGCGCCGTGGTCGGTGCGCCGCTGGTGGTCTACCTCCTGGGCCAGACCCTCATCCCGAGCATCGGCAACCCGATCGCCATCCTCGTGGCCATCGTCCTCGGCTGGTGGGTCCCGCGGTTCTACGTCAGCCGGCGCAAGGCTCGCCGCCTCAACGCCTTCAACGACCACCTCGCCGACACCATCACGCTCGTCGCCAACGCGCTCCGCGCCGGCGCCTCGTTCCTGCAGGCCATCGAGCTGGTGGTGCGCGAGACGCAGCCGCCCATCTCCACCGAGTTCAACCGCGTCATCCGCGAGGTCAACCTGGGCCTGCCCTTCGAGCAGGCCCTGGCCAACATGGTCCGCCGCGTGCGCTCCGAGGACCTCGAGCTGATGACCACGGCCATCACCATCCAGCACCAGGTCGGCGGCAACCTCGCCGAGATCCTGGACTCCATCGCCTTCACCATCCGCGAGCGCATCCGCATCAAGGGTGAGATCCGCACGCTGACCGCCCAGCAGCGGCTATCCGGCTACGTCGTGGCCGGCCTGCCCATCTTCCTGGTGGTCATCCTCTCGGTCATCGCACCCACCTTCATGGAGCCGATGTTCGGGGAGCCCTACGTCGTGGGCATCCCGCTGGGCGTCATCGTCCTGGCCATCGGCGCGATCATGATGCTCGTCGGCTTCCTGGCCATCCGCCGCATCGTCGACATCGAGGTCTAGCATGGGTCTGCCACTGCTCATGGCGTTGCTGGCTGCCGGCGGCGTCCTGCTCATCGTCTGGGCTCTGCTGGGAGCCCGTACCTCCGATCCCGTCCAGGCCCGGCTGACGCAGCTGGGCACCCTCGAGGGCGTCACCAGCCTCGAGGAGATCGAGCTCCAGCAGCCGTTCATGGACCGCACCCTGCGGCCGCTCATGCGGCGGCTCTCGGGTATCGGTACACGCCTCACCTCGCGCGAGCGTGTCGGCCGCACCGAGCAGCGGCTGGCCGAGGCCGGGTACCCCTACGGTCTGCGCACCATCGACTTCATGGGCCTCAAGGTCGTGGCCGCGCTCGTGATCAGTGGTCTTGCCTTCCTGCTCCTCGGGGCCCTGGGCAACCCCATCGCCTCCAGCCTCATCTTCGCCGTCATCGGTCTCGCGGCCGGCTTCTTCGTGCCGGATTACTGGCTCATCACCCGCATCCGCGCGCGCCAGAAGCTGATCCTGCTGGCCATCCCCGACACGCTCGACCTGCTCACCATCTCGGTCAAGGCCGGTCTGGGCTTCGACGCCGCCCTCGGCAAGGTCATCGAGAAGACCGAAGGCCCGCTGACCGACGAGTTCCGCCGGGCCCTCGCTGAGGTCCGCATCGGCAAGCCGCGACGCGACGCGCTCAAGGAGATGGTGGGTCGCACCAACGTGCCGGCACTGACCAACTTCATCGGCGCCATCGTGCAGGCCGAGCAGCTGGGTGTGGCCATCGCCAACGTGCTCGAAGTGCAGTCGGAGCAGTTGCGCATCGAGCGTCGGCAGCGCGCGGAGGAGATGGCTGCCAAGGCGCCCATCAAGATGCTCTTCCCGCTCGTCGGCTGCATCTTCCCGTCGATGTTCATCGTCATCCTCGGACCGGCCCTGATCCTCATCGTCAACAACCTCTAGCCGGCGAGGGCGTCGGCTGTGGTTCAGACACCGTTGCGCCTTCGGCGCGTCGGGGACGATGCCGTCATCTGTGACGAGCTAAGGCTGGGGGAGTCCTTCGGGCAGCGCTTCATGGGCCTCATGGGCCGCGCCGCCCTCCGCCCGGGCGAGGGCCTGTACCTGCCGGCCAACAGCATCCACATGATGTTCATGCGCTTCCCCATCGACGCGCTCTTCGTGTCCAGGGCGGCCGCCGACGGGAAGCGCCAGGTCGTGCGGACCAGGCCGGACCTGCCCGCCTGGCGGGGCATCGTGCTGCCCGTGCGCGGAGCCGAAGGCGTGGTCGAGATGGCTGCCGGGACGCTCGCTCGAGCAGGTGTGGCCGAGGGCGACGAGGTCGTCTTCGAGCCTGCGGCAGGGGCATCCGCGTAGATCCCGGCCCGGAACGCCGGGGAGCTCTGTCCAACCCAGGCGGAGGCGGAGGCGAAGCCGCGCCAAAGCCGGGCGGTAGGCCGCTGCGGCGCGGTCGTGCCAGCGTTGGCCGATGCGTGCGCTGCTGGACCTCCTGCTACCCCCTCGCTGTCCCGGCTGCGGGCTCGAAGGCGCGCTGCTGTGCCAGGCCTGCAGCGTGCCCCTGCGTCGACGCCTCGACGAGCCGCCCGGGCTGCCGCTTGGGCTGCCAGCGGCCATGCCGGCCGGGCTCCTGCAGCTGGAGTGGTGCGCGATGTACAGCGGAAGTGTGCGGGCGGCGCTCCATGCCCTCAAGTACGGTGGCGAACGGCGCCTGGCCCAGCCGCTGGCGGCAGCCCTCGCCGAACGCTGGCGGCGCGCGGGCCGGGGCGGTGACGTCCTGACGTGGGTGCCGGTCCACGCCTCCAGACGACGCGAGCGGGGCTTCGATCAGGCAGAGGAGCTGGCCGGGCACATGGCTGCCGCGCTGCGGTTGCCCGCCGCTCGGCTCATCGAGCGGCGGCAGCGCACGGCGGCCCAGCACGCGCTGGGACAGACGCAGCGCGCTTCCAACACGGCCAGCGCCTTCGCGGCCACGGACGCGCTCAGAGTGCGCTACGGAGGCGCCTGGATCGTGGTCGTGGACGACATCCTGACCACGGGGGCGACGGTCGGTGGCTGCGCCGCGGCGCTGCTCGACGGCGGAGCCGGGGCGGTCTCGGCAGCGACCGTGGCGCGTGACCGCTGATGGGTGCGTTCAGGCCAGGTGTCCCTGGTCAAGACGTCGTCCGGACGAGGCGAGTGTGGTCGACGGGGCCTATCATCGAAGGTCCAATCGGATAGCCGGAGGTGCCGTCGGTGCGAACCACGATCAGAGGCAAGAACCTGACCGTCTCGGACAAGGACCGCGCCTACATCGAGCGCAAGCTGCAGCGACTCGAGCGCATGCTCGATGACCGCAGCGAGGCCGAGGTGGAGCTGCGGCTCGAGGGCAATCGCAAGGTGGGCGACAGCCACATCGTCGATGTCGCCGTCAACGCCGCCGGGCAGCACCTCAGGGGGGTCGGTACCGCCTCGTCCTTCCGTGTCGCCGCCGACGACGTCATCGACAAGATCGAGCGGCGCGTGGTCGAGGCTCGGCAACGGCCGCGAGACAAGCGCCGCTCGCAGCAGGCCCGCTACCAGGAGTCCTCGACGCCCCTCGCGCCACTCGCGGTCGCAGCCGAGCCGGAGGAGCCGGACACCGAGTCCCAGGTGGTCAAGGTCAAGCGCTTCGCGATCGAGCCGATGTTCGAGGAGGACGCCATCACGCGCATGGAGGAGCTGGGCCACGCGTTCTTCATCTTCGTCAACGCCGAGAACGAGCGGGTCGCTGTGCTCTATCGCCGCAAGGACCGGCGCTACGGCCTTATCGAGCCCGCCATCGGAGGTGGCTACAGTCCCGACTGACGCGTCCAGGGCGGCGGCGTCCGGCCGCTGCACCTCGACACGGGACCGGGTCCCCATGGGCACCCCGTACCAATGGGCCACTAACGTGTGGCGTCCAGGCACCGATGATGGTGCGTGCCACCGAACGGAGGCTACGCGGGGTCACCAGCCCGGTGTACGAACACAGACGCTGTCGGGGTGCCATGAGCGTCCAGAACCCACGGGCCTTCAACGAGTGGCTTCGAGCCCAGCTCAAGGCCAAGAAGATGTCTCAGCGCCAGCTGGCGCAGCAGTCCGGTGTCGATCACTCGACCATCTCTCGGCTCCTCCGCGGTGACCGCACGCCCTCGCTGGGCACGGCGACGAAGCTGGCCAAGGGCCTGCGCGAGCTCCGCGACGATACCGACTCACCGCACTACTTCGGACTGACCTCGTCGGCGAGCACCCATCCCACCGCCCGTGTGGAGTACGCGCTGCGCTCGGACGAGCTGATGAGCGAGCCGCAGGTGCGCCAGGTCATGGAGTACTACCTGGCCCTGCGCATGCGCCGACTCTCGGTCCGCCAGACCGGTCGCTACGCCCCGGCTCGCCCAGTGGCGGCGGTTCGCTCGGTCCCGCGCACGGACGAGCCCAAGAAGAAACACTGATCGCGGCGGCCGCCACGCCGCAGCCAGCGAGCATCCCTCGACCACGGCCTCGTCGCGCCTGCCCGGCGCGGTGCCCAAGCTAGGCCGTGGTCGCTTCCTTGCTCTCGGCAAGATCCTCGTCGCTGCCCTCCCCTGAGCCCGAAGAGCCGGGCGTGTCGGTCGGGCGGCCCTTGGTCTTGGGCGACAGCAGGTAGGCGATGAAGCCGAGGACGATGACCGAGAGCACGCTGATGGCGCGGTCCACGAGGGCGATGGCCGCGGCTTCGTTGGGATCGGCACCGTAGACGCCCACGAGCAGGCCCACGATGCCGGCCTCGACGATGCCCAGCCCAGCGGGCGTGAAGGGCACGGCCGTCAACAGCGAAGCGACGAGGGCGACGAAGAAGGCGCCGCTGATGCCAAGCGAGATCTGGAAGTCGAGGGCCCAGGTCACGAACAGCAGACGGAAGGCCTCGGTGGTCCAGATCACGAAGGTCAGGAAGCCGATCATCGGCACCGTCCGGCGATCCATCGAGAAGACGCCCTCCTCGAATCGCACGTAGAGCTGCCGGATCCGCTCCGGCAAGGGCAGGCGCCTGACCAGTCGGGAGCCGAAGTTGCGTAGGGTGAAGAGTCCGATGGCGATGACCACCATCACCACGATGCCCAGGAACATGATCGCCCGGACCGTCTCGTCGAGCCCGGTGCGGAAGGACCAGAAGGCGGCTCCCAGCCCGAGGATGACGATGGCGAAGATGTCGAACATGCGCTCGATGAAGATCGTCCCGAACGTCGAGGAGAGCGAGACCGGGTAGTTGATCTTCAGGAGCCAGGCGCGATAGACCTCGCCCAGCTTGGCTGGCACGACGCTGTTGACGAGCCAGCTGACGAAGATGATCTCGGTCGAATCGCGCACGCGGACGTTGGCCCCGATGCCGCGCAGCAGCAGCGACCAGCGCAGACCCCTGACGGGGAAGCCGGCGTAGTACACGACGAACGCGGCCACGAGCCAGAAGGGGTCGGCCGAAAGGACGTGGTCCACGAGCGTCTCGAACTCGAACCCGGGCAGGGCCACGAGGAAGAGCACGAGCACGATGACGGGCACGATGATCGAGGCCTGCGTGCGCCGGTCACGCAAGCGCGCCGCGAGCGGAACGGCACCCTCCGAGAGGTCCTCCCCGACGAACGGGTTCTCCCTGGCCGCGTCGCCGACCTGAGAGGCTTCGTCGAGCGCGAGGACCCACGGTTCGGTGCGTTCGCGGACGCCCTGGTCCTCCTGCTCCGACGGCTCTGGTGGCCGCTGCTCGCTCACGAGGCGCCGCCCGTCGAGGAGGGACGGATACGTCCGTTGCCACGGGCCCGGTTGACGAGCTTGGCCAGCGGCGTCCACAGGCGCACGTAGTAGGAGGCACGGCCAGGCGTGATGCGCGCCTGTGGCAGCAGCGCCAGCAGCTCCTCGGCCGTGCTGAAGGTCCCCGGCAGGACGGTGCTGGCGACCCCCAGCTCGAGGACGCTGTGCGCATCGGACGAAGCTACGCCAGGCAGGCCGTGGCGCTCGGCGTAGGCGCCGGCCAGCGGGTTGGCATCCCGATAGGCACGTGCGTTGTGGGCTTCCACGTAGTCAACGATAGTCGCCAGCTCCTCCAGCTTCTGCTCGGCTTGGCTGGCCTTGGTGCCGCCGGAGCTGCGGAAGCCGTCGAAGGGATGCGGCAGGCCGACCACGCCGCCCTGCTCGCGGATGGCCGCGGCGGTCTCCGCTGCGGACAACCCGGGCCGTACGACATCAGTCAGGAACAGCCCCAGCATGTCGCCGTCCGCGGTACGGATCTCTTCGCCCACGATGAGCTGCAGGCCCGGTGGAGCCACCTCGGCCGCGCGCTGGGCGCCGTCGATACGCTCGTGGTCCGTGATGGCCAGGTGCGTCAGGCCCAGGCTCACGGCCTTGGCCATCATCTTCCGCGGATCGGCCAGCGAGTCGAACGAGGCCGAGCTGTGCGTGTGCAGGTCGACGAAGGACCGTCGCGGACGAGCAGCCGCTTCGGCCTCGAGGCTCACGCTAGACCTTCTGCACCAGCGAGGACTTGAAGAACTCGAAGTGCTCCATGGCCAGCCCCGTGCCCAGGGCCACGCAGTTGAGGGCGTTCTCGGCCACGTGGCAGGGGACGCCGGTCACCTGCGTGAGAAGGCGGTCCATGTTGCGCAGCAGCGCACCTCCGCCGGTCATGACCATAC
Organism: Candidatus Limnocylindrales bacterium; assembly: GCA_040883225.1. Classification (GTDB taxonomy): domain Bacteria; phylum Chloroflexota; class Limnocylindria; order Limnocylindrales; family CSP1-4; genus JAFMJV01. Next base: position 19,603 of record JBFLKP010000288.1, read on the forward strand.
CCTTGTCGATGATGTCACTGGCCAGCTCGGGCGGTGTCTCCTCCAATACCTGACGGACGGCGGTGACGACCTGCTGGAGCGGCTTCTCCATGGCCTCCATGATCTCCGAGCTGGTCATGGGGATCGTGCGCGGCAAGCCGGCCACGAGGTCACGGCCACGAACGTCGAGCGTGAGCTCCCGCTCCAGCGGCAACGCCGTGCCGATGGCGATCTTGACCTCTTCCGCGGTGCGCTCGCCGATCATGAGGTTGTACTTGCGGCGGATGTAGCTGGCGATGGCCTCATCGAAGCGGTTGCCGCCCACGCGCAGCGAGCGGCTGACGACGATGCCACCGAGCGCGATGACGGCGATCTCGCTGGTTCCACCGCCGATGTCGATGATCATGTTGCCGGAGGCGCCGCTGATGGGCACGTTGGCCCCGATGGCGGCGGCGAGCGGCTCCTCGATGAGGTACGCCTCCCGAGCACCGGCCTTGAGCGCCGCGTCGCGCACCGCCCGCTTCTCCACGCTGGTGACGCCCGAGGGCACGCAGACCATGACCTCCGGCTTGGTGAAGGTGCGCCCGGCCTTGCGGATGAAGTAGCGCAGCATGGCCTCGGTGATGACGTAGTCGGCGATGACGCCGTCCTTCATGGGCTTGATGGCGCTGATGTTGTCGGGCGTGCGGCCGATCATCTCCCGGGCTTCCTCGCCCACCGCCACGATATGGTTCGACTCGCTGATGGCCACCACCGACGGCTCGCGGATGACGATGCCCTTGCCCTTGACGTAGACGAGCACGTTGGCCGTGCCCAGGTCGATGCCGATCTTCATGGCTGCGGCCTAGGCCTCGGACTCTTCTTCGATGCCGGCTCCGAGGTCGAGCAGCTTGCCCTCGATGCCCTCGTAGCCGCGGCGCACGTGGTGCACACCGTGGATGGTGGAGCGGCCCTGAGCCGCGAGGGCACCGAGGATGAGGGATGCTCCGGCACGCAGGTCGCTGACCTCCACCTCGGCACCCTGGAGCTGGGCGGGGCCGTTGATGACCGCATGGTGGGCATCACGGATCTCCGCCTGAGCGCCCATGGCACCGAGGTCGGTGAGCCACTCCAGGCGATCCTCGTAGATGGTCTCGTGGACGGTGCTGGCGCCGCGCGCCTGTGTGAGCAGCACGCCGGTGGGCGGCTGCAGGTCGGTGGCCAGGCCGGGATACGCCGCGGTCTCGATGTCGGTCGCGGTGTACGCGCCGCTGCCCGGTTCCGCGCCGCGCACGGTGATCCAGTCGCCGTCAGCGCTGACGCTGACGCCCACCGCATCGAGCACGTCCAGGAACGCTCCCAGGTGCTCCGAGGGGGCGCCGCGCAGCGTCACGTCGCCACCGGTGATGGCGGCGGCGACGGCGAAGGTGCCAGCCTCGATGCGGTCTGCGAGGGTGTGGTGGGTCGCCCCGCGCAGGCGCCGGCGGCCCTCGACCTCGATGACGTCCGGGGCCGTGCGCTCGACCTCCGCGCCCATCGACTGAAGCAACGCGATAAGGTCGTCGATCTCGGGCTCCTGTGCCGCAGGGCGGATGGTGGTGTGGCCGTCCGCCAGGGTGGCCGCGAGGATGGCGTTCTCCGTGCCCATCACGGTCACATGCGGGAAGACCACGTCGCCGCCACGCAGCCGGCCGGGGGCTTGGGCGAAGTAGTAGCCGTTGCGGTACTCGACCGTGGCGCCGAGCGCCTCCATGGCCTGCACGTGCAGGTCCACGGGGCGCCGGCCGATGCGATCGCCGCCGGGGTTGCTGATGATGACCTTGCCCACGCGCGCCAGGAGGGGGCCCAACAGGATGAAGCTGGCACGCATCTTGGCCGCGGCCTCGAGGGGCACGAAGCTCCAGTCGATGTCGCCGGCGCTGACCTCGTAGGTGTTGGGTGCGGGGTGCTCTACGACCACACCCAGATCGCTGAGGACCTCCGCCATCAGCGCCACATCCACGATCTCCGGCACGTTCGTGAAGCGACAGCGCTCGCCGGTCAGGGTGGCGGCGGCGAGCATCTTGAGGGCAGCGTTCTTCGAGCCGCTGATGGCCACGTCACCACGCAGCGGCCGGCCACCCTCGATGCGGATGGTCTCATCCGCCACGGGCTCCGGTTCGTACTCCCAATGGAACGGCCGAGATACTCCCATCAGGTCGTAGTCTCAGCCATCAGCGCTATCGGCGCTGGCGCGGGCCTTCTCGGTGCCGGCGCTCCGCGACACGGATGCGCAGCAGGGCGCGCTCCATGGCCGCACGGGCCTTGGCCAGGTCGGCCGGCTCGTCGAAGCCGGCGGCGAGGGCACGCTCGGCCTCCGCCCGTGCATCCTCGGCCGCAGTCAGGTCGATCTCGGAGGCCAGGTCGGCCAGCTCGGCCATGACCACGACCTTGTCCGGCCGAACCTGCACGAAGCCTCCGGCGATGGCGAAGAACTCCTCCTCGCCGGCCTTCTGGATGCGCAGCTCGCCGACGCCCAGCATGGCCAGCATGGGCGCGTGGTGCGGGAGCACGCCGAACTCGCCCTCGGTGCCGGGGCAGTAGACGGCGTCGACCGTGTCCGAATACGCCTCGCGCTCGGGCGTCACGATCTCCAGCTGCAGGGGCATGGCCTAGTCGGCCAGCTTGGCCGCGTTCTCGCGGACCTGGTCGAGGGTGCCTGCCAGGAAGAAGGCCTGCTCGGGCAGGTCGTCTGCCCGGCCCTCGAGGATGTCCTTGAAGGAGGTGACGGTGTCCTTGATGGGCACGTACTCGCCGTCGCGACCGGTGAAGACCGCGGCCACGAAGAAGGGCTGGCTCATGAACCGCTGCAATCGCCGTGCGCGGGCCACCAGCGACTTGTCCTCATCCGAGAGCTCGTCGATGCCGAGGATGGCGATGATGTCCTGCAGGTCGCGGTATCGCTGCAGCACGCGCTGGACCTCACGCGCGACCTCGTAGTGCTCCTGGCCCACGATGAGCGGGTCGAGCACGCGCGAGGTGGAGGTCAGCGGGTCCACGGCGGGGTAGATCCCCAGCTCGGTCAGGTAGCGCTCGAGGCGGATGGTGCTGTCGAGGTGTCCGAAGGTCGTTGCCGGGGCCGGGTCGGTGTAGTCATCGGCGGGCACGTAGATGGCTTGCAGCGAGGTGATGGAGCCGGTCTTGGTCGAGGTGATCCGCTCCTGCAGCGCGGCCATCTCGGTGGCCAGGTTGGGCTGATAGCCCACCGCCGAGGGCATGCGGCCAAGGAGTGCGGAGACCTCCGATCCGGCCTGCGTGAAGCGGAAGATGTTGTCCACGAAGAGGAGCACGTCGCGACCCTCGTCGCGGAAGTACTCGGCCATCGTCAGGCCGGTCAGGGCCACGCGCAGACGAGCGCCGGGCGGCTCGTTCATCTGGCCGAAGCTGAAGACGGTCTTCTCGATGACGCCCGACTCGGTCATCTCGGCGATGAGGTCGTTGCCCTCGCGCGAACGCTCGCCGACGCCGGCGAACACGGAGTAGCCGCCGTGCTCCTGGGCCACGTTGCGGATGAGCTCCTGGATGATGACGGTCTTGCCCACGCCGGCGCCGCCGAAGACGCCGATCTTGCCACCCTTGGCGAAGGGGCAGATGAGGTCGATGACCTTGATGCCTGTCTCGAAGACCTCCGTGGCCGTGGCCTGGTCTTCGAAGGCCGGAGGCTTCCGGTGGATGGGGTAGGTCGTCTCGGTCTTGACCTCGCCCTTGCCGTCGATGACCTCGCCGAGCACGTTGAACACGCGACCCAGGGTCTCTGGGCCCACGGGCACGCTGATAGGGGCCCCGGTGTCGACCGCCTCGATACCGCGGGCCAGGCCATCGGTCGAGGTCATGGCCACGGTGCGCACCCAGTTGTTGCCGAGGTGCTGCTGGACCTCGCAGGTGACGGAGCCGTCGG
>JBFLKP010000289.1:0-20089 GCA_040883225.1 Candidatus Limnocylindrales bacterium
CTCCGCGCATGCCTGACGTGCTGCTCGAGGCCCGCGGCCTCTCCAAGACGTTCCGCAGCGGCCGCGGCTCGAGCCGTCGTGAGGTTCGGGCCGTGCAGGACGTCGACCTTGCGATCGAGCCGGGCCAGACCCACGGCCTCGTCGGCGAATCTGGCTCGGGCAAGTCCACGATCGGGCGCGTCCTGCTGCGACTCGTGGAGCCGGACGCCGGCACGGTCACCTTCCGCGGCCAGGACCTCTTCGCGCTCGAGGGCGCGGATCTGCGCGCGATGCGTCGGCACATGCAGCTCATCTACCAGGACCCGTACTCGTCGGTCGATCCGCGCTTCCGGGTCCGCGATGTCGTGGCCGAGCCCTGGGTCATCCATCGCCTGTACGACCGCGCCGAGCGTCGCCGCCGCGCCGAGGAGCTGCTGGAGCGCGTGGGCATCGATCCCGCACTCGGCGACCGGCGACCGAGCTCGTTCTCGGGCGGTCAGCTCCAGCGCATCGGCATCGCCCGGGCGCTCGCACTCGAGCCCGAGCTCATCATCTGCGATGAGCCCGTCTCCGCCCTCGACGTCTCGGTCCAGGGCCAGATCATCAACCTGCTCATGGATCTGCAGGCAGAACGTGGGATCTCCTACCTCTTCATCGCGCACGATCTCGCGGTCGTCCGCCACATCAGCCAGCGGGTCTCGGTCATGCGGCAGGGACGCATCGTCGAGAGCGGTCCACGTGACGAGGTCTTCGAGCGCCCGCGCCATGACTACACCAGGCAGCTCTTGGCGGCCATGGGCGCGGAGCCGGTCGCCGGCTAGGTCCCCCGTCGCACCCGTGGGTCGATGGCGATGACGGCCACGTCGGCGATGAGGTTGACCAACGCCACGAGCAGCCCGGCGACGACGCCGATGCCCACGATCAGCGCCGTATCGAGCCGTGTCAGGCCCACCACGAGGTCGGCCCCCAGCCCGGGCATCGAGAAGGCCACCTCCACGACCGCCACGCTCGAGAAGAGGCCGGCGAAGTCGAGGGCCAGGATCGACAGCAGCGGAAGCATCGCGTTCGGCAGCAGGTGGCGCCAGCGCACTGCCCGGGCCGTCTCGCCCATGGCTTCGCTGAAGGTGATGTAGGGCTGGCCCTGCTGCTCCAGCAACGACGTTCGCAGCAGGCGCGCCAGGACCAGCCCGAAGGGCAGGCCGAGGGTCAGCACGGGCAGCACGTAGGCGGCCGGCGAGTCGGTGCCGCCCAGGGGGAACCAGCCCAGCTGCGCCGAGAAGAGGTACAGCAGCAGCAGGCCCAGCAGGAAGGCCGGCACCGCTGCCGTGGCCCCGGCGAGCACCACCAGCAGGCGGTCGGCGAGGCCACCGCGGGCCACGACCCACAGCGCCAGGGGGATGGCGATGAGGACCTCCACGGCGAAGGCGAGGGCCGTCAGCAGCAGCGTCGAGGGTAGCGAGCGGAGGAGCACATCGAGCACCGGCTCAGCCTTGGCGAAGCTGTAGCCAAGGTCACCCTGGGCCATGCGCAGCATCGCGTCCACGTAGCGCAGGGGCAGCGGATCGTCGAAGCCGTAGGCCTCGCGGATGGCCTCGACCGAGGCCTGTGAGGCGCCCGGACCGGCCAGCTGCAGCGCCGGGTCGCCCGGGATGATCTCGACGAGCAGGAAGCCGGCCGTGGCCACGATCCAGACCGTCACGAGCGCAGCCAGCAGACGGCGACCGACGTACCAGCCCATCAGCGTTCCTCGGTCCGGGTGCGCAGCGCTTCGCCGGCGAGGTTGGCGGCGATGACCAGCGTGGCCAGGAAGAGTGCGGGGAAGAGGATCAGGCCGGGGTGGCGCCGGTAGTAGGCGAGGTAGTCGCCGAGCATCGAGCCGATCGACGCGTCTGGCTCCTGCACGCCGACACCGAGGAAGCCGAGCGAGGCCTCGAAGAGCACCGCCCAGCCGATCGAGAGTGCCGCATACGCTCCGACCACGGGCAGCAGGTGCGGCAGGATATGGCGACCCAGAAGGGTGATCGGCCCGGCACCCTGGACGCGGGCCGCCTCCACGTACTCGCGCTCCCGCAGCACGACCGCCTGACCATAGGTCACGCGTGCGATGGGCGCCCAGAACACGGCCGCCAGGCCGATGACGAGCGAGAGCGTGCCCCGGCCGAGGACCGTCGAGATGGCGGCTGCCAGCAGCAGCCCCGGGATGGCCAGCCCGAGATCGGTGAAGCGCATCAGGACCGAGCCCAGGATGCGTCGACTGTTGGAGGCGAGCAGGCCCACGAGCAGCCCGGCGACGGTGGCCACGCCGACCGAGACGAGCGCGGTGAGCAGCGTCAGGCGTCCCGCGTGAAGCAGTCGGGCGAGCACGTCGCGGCCCTTCTGATCGGTGCCCAGCGGATGGCCCTCGGCGCCCGCGTCGAGCGGCTCACCGAACTCGGTCAGGCTCTCGAACGACTCGAACGTGGGGTCGATGTCCCAGACCAGGGGCCCGAGCAGGACCAGCGCGACCAGCCCCGCGAACATGGCCGCACCGATCCAGAGGCCCCACGATCGGGGTTCGCCCACGCGCGCCGGAGCGAGCGTCGGGCCGATCACGCGGGGCCTCCCGCGGGATGATGGCAGGCCACGCCCTCGTCAGCCGGCCACTCATACGTCGGCACCTCCGTGCGGCAGCGTGCATCCGCGAAGGCGCAACGTGGGGCAAAGGAGCAGGGCTCGAAGGTCCCCGGCAGCGATGGCGGCTGGCCCTCGACGGTCTCGAGCCGCTGGCCGGGCATCGCTGCCCGGACGGACGATTCGAGCAACGCGGCGGGATAGCGATGCCGCGGTTCACGCAGCAGTCGCTCGGCTGGTCCGAACTCGACGATACGCCCGGCGTACATCACCGCGATGCGGTCGGCCATGCGTTCGAGCAGTCTCAGGTCGTGCGTGATGACGAGCACGGCCGTGCCCAGCTCACGCACGAGCCGCATGAATGCCGCCGCCACCTGGATCTGCACGAGGGCGTCGAGGGCGGTGGTGGGCTCGTCTGCGATGACCAGGTCAGGTTCGCACGAGAGCGCCGTGGCGATGGCGGCTCGCTGCAGCATGCCGCCAGACAGCTCGTGCGGATAGCTGCCCATGATGGCCGCAGGCTCAGGGACACCCAGGCGCTCGAGCAACTCCGTCACGCGCTGGTCCGCGGCGCCTCGATCGAGGCCCCGGTGCAACTCCAGCGGCCGCCGGACCTGGGGTCCGACACGGCGCAGCGGATCGAACGCCCGGAACGGATCCTGCGGTACGAACGAGAGGCGGGAGCCACGCAGCGCGGCGGTATCGTCGACACCGGGGGCACCGACGACCTCGCCGTCGAGAAGGATCTCCCCGTCGGTGATGGCGCGGGCTCGGCCCAGCAGGCCCAGCAGCGCCAGGCCCAGGGTCGTCTTGCCGCAGCCGGACTCGCCGACCAGGCCGGTGACCTCGCCGGCCGCGACGCGCAGGTCCACGCCTCGCAGGATGTCCCCGGCGCGGGTGCTCACGCGCAGGCTTGCGACCGACAGCAGCGGTGGTGCGGGCAGCCCGGGGGGATGGCCCGCGGTCATGGGCGCGTCAGCCGTCGGCCTTGACCCAGGCGCGCTTCCAGTCGAACGGGGCGTAGGTGGCCAGCGTGGGCATGGCTCCGACGCGCTCGCCGAAGACGACCTGCGGGGTGACCTCCATGATGGGGATGCCGGCAACCTCGTCGATGAGCGCTTGCTGGACCTCGAGCAGGGCCGCGTCGCGCTCCTCGCCGAAGGGCATCGACTCGGTCGCGAAGAAGGCCGCGTCGATCTCCTCGTCGCAGAAGTGGCTGATGTTGAGGAAGGAGCCGCAGACGAAGTTCGTCGAGATGTAGTCCTGCAGGTCGGGATAGTCGGCGCTCCAGTACGTCGACGAGAGGTCCCGCGCGGCAGGGTCGTAGACGTCGGTGAAGAACTGTCCCGTCTGCAGCCCGTTCAGCTCGACGTTGAAGCCGACCGCCTCGAGGTCCTGGCGCAAGGCGGTGGCGTTGGCTTCGCCATACGGGTCACCCACGTCATAGATGACCTTGAGCGGCGTACCGTCGTAGCCGCCAGACTCGAGGTAGGCGCCGGCCAGCTCCGGGTCGTACGGGTAGACCCGCGTGCCCTCGGGGTCCGACTGCAATGTGGCCGACCCCATCAGCTGGTTCCAGGGCTTGGCGAGGTCGCCGAACTGGCGGGTGAAGTCGCGCGTGACCGCGTGGGCCACCGCCAGGCGCAGGTCCTTGTTGCCGAGGATGCCGTCGTTCTCGAGGGCTAGGTAGTAGATGCGCGGGCCGACCGAAGGTTCCACGGTCACGCCCTCGGCCTCGGCCAGGGTGCGCAACCCGACCGGGCCGATCGAGAAGGGCTCGTAGACGCCGTCGGCCTCGCCAGACTCGAGCCGCAGCACCTGCGTGTTCTCGTCGACGCCGAGATCCACGTGGATCTCGTCGAGGTAGGGCAGCTCGGGATCGACGTAGCCCTCGTTGCGGGTCAGCGTCAGGTCCGAGCCCTTGTTCCACTCGCTGAGGTAGAACGGTCCGGCGCCGACCGGACGGTTGCCGAAGTCCTCGCCGCGCTCCGCCACGGCCTCCGGCGGCACCGGCCAGCTGGTGGCGATGGTCAGGCCCAGCAGGAAGGTCGTGGTGGGCGCCTCGAGCGTGACCTGGAGCGTGCGATCGTCGATGACCTCGATGCCCTCCACGCTGTCGGCTTCGCCGGCCGCGAAGGCGGCCGCACCCTTGATCGGGAAGAGGTAGCCGCTGCCCCACGAGGGAGCCGGAGCGCCGTCGGGCGTGGGGTCGAGCGCGCGGATCATGCCGTAGGCCACATCGGCCGCGGCCACCTCGCGTGGCTCGAAGTCGGGACCGGCGAACATGGCCCCGGGCTTGATGGTGAAGGTGTAGACGAGGCCGTCCTCGGACACCTCCGGGAAGCCTTCGGCGAGGGCCGCCACGAGTTCGCCCTCGGGCGTGAAGTGGTAAAGCCCTTCGTAGAGGGCCCCGGCAACGGTGTTGTACTCGATGGTGTCGACGGCCTGGTTGTTGTCGAGCGTGCGTGGGTCGTTCAGCGCCACCAGCTCGAGGCGTCCACCGCGCTGCGGTTCACCATCCTGGGCCGCAGCGGCACCCACGGGCAGCAGCGCAGCGGCCAGCATGACGCTCAGCAGCAGGGACGAGCACACCTTTCTCACGAGTCACCTCCACGCACGAGTAGCCGGGCCCCGAGTCTACGTTCGCGACGACCGCAGGGGCAAGGTGTTCGCACCGTCCCCCGGCCGTATGCTGGGAGGATGGACACGCGAGCCGCTGCCGACCGCGCGGTAACCATCATCCTCGAGCGAGCCGGCCGGGCGCCATCGGTCGGCCTCATCTGCGGCACCGGCTTCGCGCCATGCACGGACGTGCTCAGCGATCGCGTGTCGATCCCCTTCGAAGACCTTGGCTTTCGTCCCAGCGCCATCCCCGACCACGTGAACGAGGTCGACGTCGGCGAGCTCGATGGCGTCACCGTGGCTGCCGTCAAGGCCAAGGTCCTGCCCTGTGATGGCGCCACCTGGCAGGAGAGCGGGCTGCCCGCACGGTCGCTGGCCCGTGCCGGCTGCCACACGCTGCTGTACTCGGCCAACTCCGGCTCCATGCGTGAGGACATCCCGCCCGGCTCGTTCATGGCCTTCACCGACCACCTCAACTTCAGCGGTTTCAATCCTCTCTCGAGCGAGCGTTTCGGCCAGGGCTGGGAAACGCCGTTCCTGTCGATGGCAGAACTGTATGAAGCACGGCTAACGAACGACGTTGTCGCTGCGGTCGAGGCTGCCGGCGTCCCCCTTCCCACTGGCGTGGCCGGCTACTGGACCGGGCCCAGCTTCGAGACGCCCGCCGAGATCCGCCTGGCCCAGCTGGCCGGCTGCTCGATCTCCTCCAACTCGTTCCTGCCGGAGGTCATGGCGGGCTACCACGCGGGCATGATGGTGGTGGCCTTCACCTTCGTCTCGACGATGTCAGCGGGCATCGGTCCACCCATCGACCTGGGGCCGGTGCTGGCCATGACGCGCCGCGCCCACGCTGACTTCCGCACCATCCTGCGCGCGGCCGTGCCGGTGCTGGCCGATGCCTGATCAGCCGCTCGAGCAGTACCTGCCGACGGTCCGCGAAGACGCCCGGGACATCGTGCGCGCGCTGGCATTGGCCGTGGAGGCGGCAGGGGTCGACTTCGACTGCAAGGTCACCTATCGGATGCTCGTCTACACCTTCGCGCAGCGCTGGCACGAGTGGGTCGTCGCCATCGGCGTCTCGAAGGCGGCGGTCAACCTGCGCTTCCTCTATGCCACCGACCTCGGCGATCCCGCGGGGATCCTGCGCATCGGCACGAGCACGGCCGGTCAGGCGGACTTCGTGAACGCCGGTGACGTCGACGTCGCGCTCGTCACCGCCTACGTCCGCGAGGCTGTGGAGATGCACCCCAACAAGCCATAGCCAGGAGCTGTCCAGCGAACGAACCGGAGTATTCGCTATGGTTTCCGGGGAGGAAGCCCATTGCATCCACGAGTCGTCGTCGTCATCGCCGTGGTCCTGGCCTTGCTGGGCACGCTGTTCAACCTGCCGCAACGCGCTGTCGAGGCGGCCACCAAAAAGCCGGATATCGTCCTCTTCTACCTCGATGACAACGCGCCCTACCCGGCGCGCTTGTGGAACGATCCCGCGCGCACTCCCAACCTGGCCAAATTCGCGAACAACGGGCTGGAGTTCAGGAATGCCGTCGCCTCCACGCCGCTCTGCGGGCCCGCCAGGGCCAATGTGCTGACGGGCCAGGTCGGGCACAACAACGGCGTCACGCAGAACAACATCAAGCCCTTCGACCAGCGCGGCACGATCTCACCCAAGCTGCGCAACAAGGGCTACAAGACGGCCTTCGCGGGCAAGCACGTCAACCGGATCAAGACGGTCTATTGGAACCGCTCCCTTATGGGCCGGCTGTCGAACGACTGGGACTCCTTCGACATCATCTGGGAGAACCCAGCCAAGTTCTACAGGTGGCGTCAGTACCGCAAGACCGGCAACGTGCACTTCGGTAGCGCGCCAAACGACCATTCCTCCTACCAGGCAGCCAAGCGGGCGTCATACATCATCCGCAACACCAGGAAGGGCAAGCCGCTCTTCCTGGTGGTTTCGCTCTACGACGGCCATGCCCCGCTCACTCCCATGAAGCGCTTCGAGGATCACCCTGCCTGCGCTGACATCGGAGGCTGGTCGGGCCCGGCCTACGACGAGGCCAACGTGTCCGACAAGCCCCGCTGGGTGCAGAAGCACCCGCGTTTGAGCGAGCCCGGCTACGCGCTACGGGACCGATGCGAGTCGATGCTCACGGCCGACTGGGTCGTGGGCCAGGTCGTCAAGTCGCTCGTCGATAGCGGTCGTCACTACGACACGCTCCAGGTACTCACGGCCGACAACGGCTGGCTCATGGGCGATCATCGCCTTACGGGCAAGGCCAACGCCTACGCCACGGACGTGCCGCTCTACATGCGCTGGCCGAAGGTGCTCAAGAACCAGGGCCGCTCGCTGCGCGAGCCGGTCTCGAACGTAGACCTCGCCCCCACCTTCTGCGCCATCGCCCGCTGCACCATCAAGGATGCCGACGGCAAGAGCCTGCTGCCGCTGATCAAGCGCAAGAAGGCAAGCCTCGACCGCAAGTACGTGTGGATCGAGTACCTGCACAACCAGTACGGCTACAGGCCGAACTCGACGAAGCGCCCGGCTTGGGCGGGGCTGCAGACCACCATCCGCTACGACCAGAAGAACATGTGGTCATACGTCCAGTACCGCACGGGAGAGGAGGAGCTCTACAACCTGACCAAGGATCCGCACCGCCTCAGGAACCTGGCTGCGTGGTCAGGCTACAAGGCGCGACTGGGCGATCTGCGCAAGCTCTGGCGCCAGTCGTGGAACAGGGACGGCGTGCGATGGCGGTCGGTCGCGGACCAGTGACGCTCGTCGACCGTCGGCGGGGCGGCTCAGGACCGAGGTTCGCTGCACTCGTGTTCGGGAGCCATGCCTTGCGCGAGCCATTTGTCGTCATGGCTATGGTCCTGGCCCTGCTCGGCACGCTCATCAACCTGCCGCAGCGCGTGGCCCAGGCCGCTCCGCCGAGGCCGGACGTCGTCCTCTTCTACCTCGATGACAACGCGCCCTATCCGGCTCGCCTGTGGAACGACCCCGGCCTCACCCCCAACCTCGCGCGCTTCGTCAACCACGGCCTCCGGTTCCGCAACGCCGTCGCGGTCACGCCCCAGTGTGGCCCGGCTCGGGCCGCACTCCTGACCGGCCAGTACGGTCACAACAACGGCGTCACCCGTAACGACATGCGGGTCTACGATCAGCGCGGGACGCTCAGCCCCAAGCTGCGCGCGAAGGGCTACAAGACCGCCTTCGTGGGCAAGTACCACAACCTCCTGCGCGAGCGCTACCCCGGGCGCAAGAAGATGCGCTCGCTGGCCGACGACTGGAACCAACTCGACGTCATCTGGGAGAACCAGGGTCGCTTCTATGATTGGCGCCAGTACCGCAAGGCCAGGAATGCCTACTACGCCAAGGAGGACGCCGACCACTCCTCGTTCCAGGCCGCACGCAAGGCCGTCGAGCACATCCGCGGGACGAAGAAAGGCAGGCGCCTGTTCCTGGTCGTCTCGCTCTACGACGGGCACAAGCCATTGACGCCCATGCGGCGCTTCGAGGGTGATCCACGGTGCGCGGACATCGCCGGTTGGTCCGGGCCGGCCTACGACGAGGCTGACGTCTCGGACAAGCCATCATGGGTGCGCCAGTACCCGCGCCTCGGGGCGCCGTCATACGACCTCACGCGACGCTGCGAGTCGCTGTTGACCTCCGACTGGGTCGTGGGGCAGGTGCGCAAGGCGCTCAGGGACACCAGGCGCATCGGCAACACGTTGCAGATCCTCACCGCGGACAACGGCATCTCGCTCGGCGACCACCGGCTCAAGGGCAAGCTCACGCCGTACACCACCTCGGTGCCGCTCTACATGCGCTGGCCCAAGGTGCTCAAGGGTGCGAGCAGGACCGTGCTCGAGCCGGTCGCCAACATCGACCTCGCGCCGACCATCTGCCGCCTCGCGGGCTGCACCATGCGCAAGGCCGACGGCATGAGCATGTGGCCGCTGATCAAGGGCTGGAAGAGCGAGCTGGACCGGAGGTTCATCTTCACCGAGATGCTCCACGGCGACGTCTACTACAAGAGCAGTCCCAAGGGCCGGCCGCCGTGGGCCGGGGTCGAGTCCACGCGCAAGTACTCGGACACGCTCTGGGTCTACGCCCGCTACAAGGGTGGTGAGGAAGAGCTCTACAACATCAGCAAGGACCCCCACCACCTGCGCAACCTGGCCAGGAAGCCAGCCCACAAGCAGGTGCTCAAGGACATGCGCCGCTTCCACGATCAGGTCTGGAAGGGCGACGACGTCAGCTTCCGCTACAAGCTCAAGCCGACGGTGCCTAGGTCGTGACCGGCTGGTCCGGGTCGATGGGGTCCGACGGTGCTCTCTCGCGCTTGGCCAGCAGGATGAACGGCAGGGCCATGGCGCTGACCACGCCCGACACGAGGTAGGAGGCGGCGTAGCCCGAGAGGTCGGCCACGCGGCCGAGCGCCGGTTGCGCCACGACCCCGCCCAGCGAGCTCATGAGCGAGTCGAACGAGAGCACGGTCGCTCGCTGTCCCGAAGGGATGACCCCGTTGAGGAAGGCCTGGCGGATGGGCCCAGCGATGGCGAAGACCAGCGCCCAACCCACCAACAGGGCGATGGCCAGGTAGAAGGCGGTCATGCCCAGCGCGTCCTTATTGAGGCCGACGACCGCGATGGCCCCCAGGATCACCGACTGCAAGGCCACCGCCAGGAAGATGGCGTTCGTGCGCAGGCTGAAGAAGCGGCGCACGATGGGGACCGAAAGCCCGCCCACGATCTGGGCACCGGCGACGATGGCGGCCGCGAGGCCCGCGATCGAGTACGCGGTGGGGTCGCCATACAGCTCGAGCAGATACGGCTGCATGGCGTAGAAGACGTAGATGCCGATGCCGCCGGTGAAGGGCGCCGCCAGCATGAGCCAGCGTACCGGGCGGTTGCGCAGGCCGCCATCGATGGAGCCGCGGGTGATCTCGGACATGGCCTCGCGCGTGCTCACATCCGTCTTGGCCTTGAACCCGAGGTCCTTCATGAACCAGAAGGCCGCCACCAGGGCCACTCCGAGCATGATCGCGCGGAGCACGTAGGGCACGCCCAGGCTGGTCAGCTGGGCCACGATGCCGCCGAGCACCGAGCCACTGAGCATGGCGATGCCGCTGATGGTCTGGCCACGGCCGAAGACGGTCTCGAGGTTCCCATCGAAGCCCGTGGCTGTGAGCGCGTCCACCAGCCAGGCCTCGGTCGCGCCGCTGAAGAAGGTGAAGCCCAGGCCCAGCAGGATCGAGGCCAGGGCCCAGCCCACGAATGGCGCCTCGACCTGCCACATCACCAGATAGAACAGGGTGGAGAGCAGCAGCGTGCCGGCGCCCAGCATGAACGAGAAGCGACGCCCACGTGTGTCGGCCACCACGCCGGTCGGGACCTCGAAGACCACCATCCCGACGCTGAAGAAGGCGTTGGCCGCGAAGGCCTCGGTGTTGCTCAGCCCGGCGTCGAGCAGGAACAGCGTGTTGACGCCCCAGATGAACGACGCTGCCAGCGTGGTCAGCAGCGTCAGCAGCAGATAGACGCGCTGCACCTGCGAGGCGGTGTGTCCGTTGGGGGGAGGGGTCGTCATGGGCGGACCCACAGTACACGCCGTGTCCAGCCGCACGGGCTACGCTTGGACCATGCCGGACGCCGAGACCATCATCGCCGCCCTGGGCCTTCGAGCCCATCCCGAGGGCGGCCACTACGTCGAGACCTGGCGCACCGACGGCGGGGCGGGGGAGCGCCCCGCGGGCTCGGCCATCTACTACCTGTTGCGGGCCGGCGAACGCTCGCACTGGCACCGCGTCGACGCCGACGAGATCTGGCACCACTACGCCGGCGATCCCCTGGTGCTGTCGATCGCGCCCGGCTCCGGCGAGGTCACGGCCGAGCGTCACGTCCTCGGCCCGGACCTGGAAGCGGGCCAGCGACCACAGCTGGTGGTGCCCGCCGGACACTGGCAGGCGGCCGAGTCCCTCGGTGCCTGGACGCTCGTCGGCTGCACCGTCTCGCCTGGCTTTCGCTTCGAGGGTTTCGAGCTGGCCGAGCGCGACTGGGAGCCCGGTCGATGATCCGTGTCGTCGGCGCCAATCCCGCCATGGATCGGATCTCCACCTGGCCGCCGCTGCGCCTGGGAGGCGTGAACCGAGCCGTACAGGTCTCGGTCGTGCCCGGCGGCAAGGGTTTCAACGTGGCCCGCGCCGCGCTTCGGCTGGGCACATCGGCCGTGGCCTACGGCTTCCTGGGTGGTGACGTGGGGGAGGCCCTGCGCGGGCTCATCACCGAGGACGGCGTCGTCGACCGACACACGGCCATCGCCGCGGGCACTCGCGTCTGCTTCGTCGTGGTCGAGCCCGACGAAGGCCGGACGACCGTGCTCAACGAGCCCGGTCCGCCGGTGACCGAGGCCGAGGTCGGGCGCTTCCTCGACGACATCCGCGCCGACACTGGCCCGGACGACCTGCTCGTCATCTCCGGCAGCCTGCCTGACAGCGTGTCGTCCAGCGTCGTGGCCGAGGTCCTCGCCATCGGTCGCGAAGCCGGTGCCAGGACCGTCGTGGACATCCACAGCGAGGCGCTGCGGGTCGCCTTCGCCAGCCGACCCTGGATGCTCAAGTGCAACCGCCGTGAGCTGTTGGAGCTCCTCGGCGCACCCGACCTCGACGCGACCACACCGCGGTTCGAGCTGGCCAGCCAGATGCAGCGGATCCGGGATCACGGCATCGAGGTCGTGGTCGTGACCATGGGCGCCGAGGGGGCGCTCCTGGCCGACGCGGAGGGCGCCGTGCACGCACTCGCACCTCGCGTCACCGAGGTCAACCCGACCGGATCGGGGGATCTCTTCCTGGCCGGCCTGATGGTGGGTGTCGAGGCTGGCCAGCGCCCGCGCGACGCCATCGCCTGGGCCGTGGCCTGTGGCACCGCCGGCGCGACGCACCTGCCACCCGAGCTGCCGCCGGGCTTCCGGCTCGAATCCTGGCTACGCGACGTCGCCGTCGAGACCGTGAGCGAGGCCGGATGATCACGCTCGGGGTGGACGTCGGCACCACGCACACGAAGGTGCTGGCGCTCGACGTCGAGGCCGGTCGGACGCTCGCGCTCGAGTCCGCGGCCACGCCCGTCGTGCGCGACGCGGCGGGCGAGGCGCATCGCCCGACCGAGGTGCTCCGGACCGTCCAACAGCTGCTGGCAGCGGTCGTCGATCGGCTGCCCGCCGGGGCACGCCCGGCGGCGCTGTGCGTGGCCAGCGTGGGCGAAGAGGTCGTCCTGCTCGATCCGGCTGGCGCACCGCTCGGCGACGCCATCGCCTGGTACGACCCGCGTGGCCTCGACGAGGCTGCCGCCTTCATGGCCGGACCCGGCGGAGCCCTGCCCCTCTCGTGCCGCTGGCCCCCGGATGCCACGTTCTCGCTCTTCAAGCTGCTCTGGATCAGAGAGCACGATCCACACGCGGCCGCCGCTGCCGCGACCTGGACCGACCTCGGTGACTTCGTGCTCAAGGGGCTGGGCGCGGACGTGGTCATGGACTGGACCCATGCCTCACGCGCCGGCGCCTTCGACATCGCCCGCCGGGAGTGGGACCCGGCCACCATCGATGCCGTCGGCCTCGAGCTGGCCTTCCCACGGCTGGTACCGAGCCGGACGGTCATCGGCACGCTCGACCCCGAGCTCGCCCGTGGCTGTGGCCTGACCGGCGAGGTAGCACTCGTGAGCGGCGGGCACGACCACCTCTGTGGAGCCTACGGTGCGGGCGTCCGCACGACCCGAGAGCTGTTCCTCTCGGCCGGGACATCGGAAGCGCACCTCTCGCTGCTGGAGGCACCGCTCGAGGGCGACGCGGCCCGCGGCGTGGACCAGGGCTGCTATGTCGACGAGGACACGTGGTACGCCCACATCAACATCCACTCGGGCCACTTCTTCCAGCAGTGGAGAGGACTGCTCTTCCCCGGGGTCGATGATGAGTCCATGTATGAGGCCGTGGCGGCGGCGGACGCAGCCGGCATGACCTTCACTGTCACCGACGACCTGCGCTTGGGCCGGCTTGACGCCGTGGCCTACGACGCCGACGCGGCGTCCATCATGCGGGCCGTCCTCGAAGGGTTGGCCCAGCGTTCGGCCACCATCGTGGAGCGCCTCGAAGCGGCAGCCGGCAGTCCCTACGAGCTCATCCTCGCGGCCGGGCATCCCGCCCTCGTGCCGTTCTGGCGCGAGCTTCGAGCACGGGCCTACGAGCGGCCGATGGCGCGGGTCACGGAGCGGGAGACGACCGCTTTCGGTGCCGCCGTGATGGCCGCCCACGCCCTCCAGGGCGACAGCCCGACGCGCGTCGTCGCAGGACGCGAGCGGTGGCGCTAGGACACTAGACTCCGGCCATGACGCGGTTCGCATACGACCACGAGATCGTGGAGCGGTTCCCGGACGTCGTGGGTGGGGTCATCCACGCCGACGGCGTCACCAACCGTCCCACCCCGGCCGAGCTCACCGCGGCCTACCACCTCGAGCAGGCGTCGGTCCGCGAGCGCATCGGCCAGACCCCGCTCTCGGAGCTGCCCACGCTGGCCGCCTGGCGCGCCGTCTTCCGCAGCTTCGGCGTCAACCCCACGAGGTACCGCTCGGCAGCCGAGGCGCTGCTGCGCCGCCTGACCAAACAGGGCGACATCCCGTCGATCGGCACGCTCGTGGACCTGGCCAACCTCGTGAGCATCCGCTACGCCCTGCCGGTCGCGGTCTTCGACCAGCGCGGCGTGGCCGGTGGGACCACCGTCCGGCTGGCCCACGGCGGGGAACGCTGGGCCGATCTCGGTTCCAGCGAAGCCGAGCACCCTGACCCGGGTGAGGTCATCTTCACCGACGACGAGGAGCAGGTCTCCGCCCGGCGCTGGTGCTGGCGCCAGTCGCAGGCCAGCGCCGCCCGGGGCGACACCACCGAGGTGCTCATCACCATCGAGGGTCATCACCGCTCGGCGGCCGACGACATCGATCGCGCCATGCGCGACCTCGAGGCCCTCCTCGGCTCGTACGCTTCCCCCGCCACGGTCTACGCCGAGCTGCTCGACGCGACGCACCCGGCTTTCAGTCGGTGATCCGACCATGAGGATCGCCCGCATCTGGACCGACGAGGGCGGGACCTCGCACTTCGACGATGCCGACATCGCACTCGAGTCCCTCGACTACGCTCCCCCCGCGCCGCCGCTCGATGTCTCGGCGCCCATCCCCGCCACGCGTGCGCTGCTCTGCGAGTTCCCCGCGGGCTGGTTCGGCGACTGGCACCCGAGCCCGCGCCGGCAGCTCTATCTCAACCTCGGCGGCTGGCTCGAGGTCGAGGTCGGTGACGGCGAGGTGCGGCGGATGGGTCCCGGTCAGGTCGTCCTCCTCGAAGACCTCACGGGCGCCGGCCACACCACTCGCGTGATCGGTGACGAGCCGTCCGTCGGGGCCTTCGTCCATCTGGCCGACGAACCGTGGTGACGGTGCGCACCGACTGACGGAACCGCGACAGCACCGGCGGCGTCAAAGCCGTACCCACCGCAGAGAGGTACGAGCATGCGTTCCCTGTCCCGGATCTTCGTCATCGCGCTGGCAGCGGTGTTCCTGCTGCCGGCCATCGGTCGCGCCCAGGACGTGCGGCCCATCGAGCCACCGATGCCCTGTCGGGGCTGCTGGTGGCCGGTCGACCAGGTGGCCCAGCTCGACGGCATCGAGGCCGATATCGAGGTCAGCGACGGCGTCAGCATCGCTCGCTACCGCTTCGAGCTCTCCAACCCTGCCGAGTCCGACTTCGGTGGCCCCGGGGCCGAGGGCCGCATCGTCTTCCCGGTCCCGGCCGGCAGCTCGGTGACCGACCTCGTGCTCTCCGGCGGTCCGGAGACGCTCGAGGGCAAGCTGCTCGACGCCGACGACGCCACGCGCATCTACGAGGACATCGTCCGGCGCCTCATCGACCCGGCCTTGCTGCGCTCGCTCGAGGGCGACATGTACGAGGTGCGGGCCTTCCCCGTGCCCGCCGGCGAGCGACGCTCGGTCAGCTTCACCGTGACCACACCACTGCTGGCCGAGGGCGAGCAGGCCATCGTGGAGGTGCCCTGGTCGCGCATGTCGCCACGTCCTGCGAGCGGCCTGGTCAACGTCGACGTGGACGTGCCCTGGGAGGTCCGCTCGGCCATCGCGCCCGGCTTCGACCTCGACCAGGAACGCCACGCCGCAGGCGAGATCGGTGTCGGCTGGGAGTCCTCCGACGAGTGGAGCCCAGGCACCGACTTCCGCCTCTACCTCAGCGGCGGCGAGGGCCTCATCGACACCCGCCTGCTGGCCTACCGCGAGCGCGGCGAGGACGGCTACTTCAACATCCTCTTCGCCCCTGTCGTCGAGCTCGACGAGAGCGTGGCCCGTGATGTCGTGCTCGTGCTCGATCGCTCCGGTTCGATGGAAGGCGACAAGATGGAGCAGGCCCGCGACGCTGCCGAGTACGTGCTCGACAACCTGGGTTCGGACGACCGCTTCGCCGTGGTCGACTTCTCGCGCTACGTGCGCACCTTCGCCGACGAGCTCCGGCCGGCCGCGGATGCCGAGGGCGGCATCGCATACGTGCGCGACCTGGGCGCGGGCGGCAACACCAACATCAGCGGCGCCCTCGAGCGGGCCATGGAGTTCCTTGACGGAGATCGGCCCGGCACGGTCGTGTTCCTGACCGATGGCCTGGCTACGGTCGGCATCGAGTCCGCCGAGGGCATCCTCGACCTGACCGAGCAGACCGCGCCCGACCGCACGCAACTCTTCGCCTTCGGTGTGGGCTACGACGTGGACACGACCCTGCTCGACGCGCTGGCCACCGAGTTCACCGGCTCCAGCCACTACGTCACCCCCGAGCAGCGCATCGACACCGAGGTCTCGCGGCTGTGGGAGAAGGTCTCGACTCCGGTGCTCTCGGAGGTCGAGGTCGTCATCGACGGCGTCGAGACCTGGGACCTGGCACCCGCCGGCGTGCCGGGCATCTTCGCCGGCAGCCAGGCGCTGCTGGCTGGCCGCTATGAGGGTGAGGGTGAGGCCACGGTCACCATCACCGGAAACTCCGCGGACGGCCCGGAGTCCTTCGTCTACGACGTCGTCTTCCCCGAGCGCGACACCGACGACCCGGCGATCTCGCAGCTGTGGGCCCAGCGCTACGTGGCCGACCTGCTCACCGAGCTGCGCATCGAGGGCGTGCGCGAGTCGTTGGTCGAAGAGGTCGTCGAGATCGCCAACCAGTTCGGCATCGTCACGCCCTACACGGCCTACCTCGCCGAGGAGCCCGAGATGGGGCGGTTCTTCGAGGCCGACGGTGACGACTTCGCACTGCAGGCCGCGATGGATGCAGCGGAGGAGGTCGCAGCCGCGCCCTCATCCGGCCAGGCCGCGGTGGAGCGTGCCAAGTCCGTGGGCGGCCTGCGGGACGGCGCGGAGATCCAGAGGTACTCGCTGAGCGCGACCGAGGTCGTCGGCTCGCACACGTACTACTTCGTGGACGGGACCTGGACGCGTGACGACTACGAAGCGGACACCGACGCGCCGACGGTCGAGGTCGGCAGCGAGGAGTTCCTCGGGCTCATCGCGCAGGACCCCAGCCTCGCCGACGCGGCGGCCCTGGGCGAGCGTGTGGTGACCGAAGGGCCCGACGGCTGGATCACCATCACCTGGCCCGACCTCGGCGGCTGACCACGAGCCACCACGACCATGGAAGCGCCGGGTGCCTGCGAGGGCCCCGACGCTTCGCTACGGCGCGAGGACCCGCAGGGCTCCGGGCCGGATGCGAGCATGGAGGCTCCCGTCGCCGACGGGGTCGCCATCGACCTCGAGCGGCATGGGCTCGAGCGGCTCGATGCTGATGGCCGTGCCGCGGAGCCGCAGGCTACGGTCTCCGCCGTTGCCGCCGAGCTCGGTACGGCGCAGCTGCTCGATGAGGCCCGCGAGGCCACCCGCGACGTTGTCCGCGCTCACGACGATGAGGTCGAGCGACCCATCGGCGGGGTCCAGGGGTAGCCGCAGCCCGAGCCGTCCCGGGACCAGCTGGCCCATGTTCCCGATGAGGGCACTCGTGACGCCGGTCTCCACGGCGCGGTCGTCGATGATGATGCGACACGGGCGCGCCGACAGTCGGAGCGCGAGCCCTGCGCCCTGGACGAAGTAGGCGGCCGTGCCGATCCGACGCTTGAGCGCGGTCGAGGTCGTGGCCATGAGCTCGGCATCGAAGCCGGCGCCGCAGCCGAGCAGGAAGGTGGAGACCTCGGTCGAGCCGTCGGCGCGTCCGATCGTGACTTCGCCGAGGTCGATGACCCTGGGCGTCGCCGACTCCAGCGCATCGATGGCCTTGGCCAGCGAGCCTGGTACGCCCATGACCGCGGCCACCTGGTTGCCTGTCCCAGCCGGCACGATCCCCAGCGGAACATCGGTTCCAGCGAGCGACGCTGCGGCCTGGCGCAAGGTGCCGTCACCTCCGACGGCGATGACCGCAGCCATCCCGGTCTCGACCGCGCGCTCGACCGCCGGCGCGACATCGGTCTCCGCGGCTGTCTCGATCAGCTCCGGCTCAGCGCCGTCTCGCGCCTGCAGGACCCGGCCGAGGTGCTCGGTCAGTGCGGCCATCGTCGGCGCATCGCGAACCTTCGACGCACGCGGGTTGACCACGACGAGAGAGCCGGGCACCGCTGCTCAGTAGGGCTCTGGGATGAAGGACTGCTCGTCGATGGGCGGCCGGACGTAGCCCTTGTCCGGCTCACGCGGAGGTAGTCGGATCGGCTCCGGCGTGAGGTCCTCGTACGGAATGAGCGAGAGCAGGTGCCGGATGACGTTGAGCCGTGCCCGACGCTTGCTGTCCGCATTGACCACGTACCACGGCGCCTGCTTGATGTCGGTGTGGCGGAACATGTCGTCCTTGGCCTTGGAGTACTCGACCCAGCGGGCCCGTGACTGCAGGTCCATGGGCGATAGCTTCCAGCGCTTGGTGGGATTGTCGATGCGTGCCTGGAAGCGGGCCTCCTGCTCAGCGTCGCTGACCGAGAACCAATACTTGATGAGGGTGATCCCAGAGCGCACCAGCATGCGCTCGAACTCGGGACAGGAGCGGAAGAACTCCTCCACCTCCTCTTCGGTGGCGAAGCCCATGACGCGATCGACGCCGGCGCGGTTGTACCAGCTACGGTCGAAGAGGACCATCTCGCCCGCGGCAGGCAGGTGCGGCACGTAGCGCTGGAAGTACCACTGGGTCTTCTCTCGCTCGGTCGGGGCGGGCAGGGCCACCACGCGGGCGACCCGCGGATTGAGGCTCTGGGTGATGCGCTTGATCGACCCACCCTTGCCCGCGGCATCGCGGCCCTCGAAGAGGATGACCACCTTCAGGCCGCGGGCGCGGATCCATTCCTGGAGCTTCACCAGCTCGACCTGGAGCTTGGCCAGCTCCTGCTCGTAGAACTTCTTGGGCAGACCGGGTGCCTGCTCCCGCGTGGCTGGCTCGACAGTCTGGGTCTTCCGGCCTTTCGGTTTGCTCGACTTGCGGTTTCCGGCGGCCTTGCCGGTCTTGGTGGTCTTGCCGGCCATCTCAACTCCTCCCCATGGTGAGGGTCAACGGTAGCTCGCCAGGCAAGTCCTGTTCAGCCCGCGCAGGCGGGTGAGGCTGCGGCGTTCGAAGGGATGTCCTCGGTGATCGAGGTCAGTCGACCGGCGCCGGCACCCAGGCCCTTGGTGGCCCAGGCGTAGACACGAGCGACGTTCTGGTCGGTGCCCTGCAAGGCGATGTAGAAGGCCGGGCTTTCGAGCACGCGCTTGTTGACGCGCAGCTTCTTGCAGTCGGTGGCGTTGTCGACGAAGCGCAGCTGAGCCGTCTTGTTCTCGCGATAGCAGCCCTCGGCCTGCCAGCCGTTGCCGAGGAGGAGCGCTTGCGACTTGGTGCCGTCCACGCAGCTCTGCCCGCCGGCTCCCACCTCGGGCACGTTGTAGTTCGTCATCACCGAGCCGAACTCGGTGATGGCTCGGCTGCCCTCGAGCAGGAAGTAGTCCACGGTCGAGACCACGTTCGTGTTGGGTCGGCAGGTGACGGCCGCCTGCGTGCCCTTGGGCAGCTGCGAGCGGAGCGGTGTGCAGCGGTCGGCGATGCGCGTGGGGATGCCCTTGAGCAGGACCTTCTCGGCTGCGTTGAACGAGGGCGTCGAGTTGCGGGCGTTCGGGGCGGGATCGACCTTTGGCGCGTTCTCGAGCTCGCCGATGCGCTCCTTGATCGACGTGTTCTCCTTCTCGAGCGTCTTGATGCGCTCTCGCAGGCGGGGCACGTTGAGCGAGTCGGTATCGTCGCGCAGCATGTCGATCTCCGTCTGCAGGCCCTCGAGGGCGCTGAGCAGTGTGGCCAGCTGCGTTGGTGTCCAGGCGATGCTGGGCACCTCGAAGGCGAGCGCGAGATCGCCGAGGTTGTCGTAGAGCTCCAGGCGCTGAGTCTCGACGGACCAGCTGCCGACCTGGCCGAGAGCGGCGAGGTAGGCATCCTCCACCTCCTGGGCCGGACCCTCGCAGAAGGCCAGCGTCAGCGATAGCTCGTCGCTGAACGTGAGCGCGCTGCCATCGAGGTCGTAGGCGCCGCTGAAGCTGTTGCAACCGCCGAAGCCGGCGGCCGTACCGTCTTCAAGGCGCAGCGTGGGGCTGACCTCCAGGGGCACGGTGCTGAACTCACCGGCCGCTTCGTCGTAGTAGGTCACGAGGGACCAGTCCGTGCCTTCGAGGCTGGGTCCCGCATCCTGCGCCAGCGTGAGCCCGGGCAGGCTCACCGACAGGACGATGACGATGGCGGTGCTGAGAAGACGACGACGGATCACGAGGCGGTACCCCCTGCGCTTGACGACTAGGGCAGAGA
>JBFLKP010000290.1:0-4811 GCA_040883225.1 Candidatus Limnocylindrales bacterium
CGTGTCGTCGAAGGTGAAGTCGGCCAGCGCGACCTGCTCCTTGAGCCCGCGATACGGGTGGAACTTGCCGCGATCGAGGCCGTAGCTCGCGAGCGCGTCGTAGGGGATGACGTCGGGCGTCATGACCTTGCTCGCGAGGCGGAAGTTGATGCGGTGCATGCCCGCCGCGCCCTCGTAGTCGTGGATGACCGTGCTGTGGATGCGCAGCGTGCGGGCGGCGATGGCGAGGTCGTTCGAGCCGTGGCTGACCGCCTGCGTGATGCCCTGACCGCGGCCGAAGGCGATCATCGCGCCCGATCGCCGAACCAGCCCCAGCGCCTTGCCCCGCACCGAGGCCCCACCGTGCCTGCCGATGACCGTGTGCGGGATGCGATAGCGCTCCAGCAACCCCAGGGTCTGGGCGAAGTCGCGGGCGGTCACGATCGTCTCGACGCCAGCCGTCTCGAGCCGTCGGATGACCGGGCGGAAGAAGAGCACGTGCGGAGAGTTGGTCAGGTCGATCCAGACCTTGCGCCGCTGTCCGGCCACGGCCGCGCTAGAGGACGTCGACGTTGGGCGGGATGGCACCGGTGACGCCGCCACCGAGCCGATGCCGCACCGCGTTGCGCAGGTCGACCACGAGATCGGCGTGCTCGACCACGGCCGCGAGGTCGATGGCCGAGTGCGCCGTGGCGATGACGACGCAATCGGCTGCGGCCAGCATCTCGGGCGAGAGGTCCACCGAGGACAGCCCTTCGTCGGGGAGCGCGGCCACGTGCGGGTCGTGGTAGGTGACCACGCCACCCTCCGCCCGCAGCAGCTCGAGCAGCTTGAGCGAGGGGCTCTCGCGGAGGTCGCCCACATCGGCCTTGTAGGCCATGCCCAGGAGCAACACCCTGGCGTCCTTGACGGCCTTGCCGCGGGAGTTGAGCGAGCGCGCGATCCTCGAGGTCGCGTAGTAGGGCATGTTGACGTTGACCCGGCCGGCCAGCTCCACGAACTCGCTGTCCATGTCGAAGGCCCGGGCACGCCAGGCGAGGTAGAAGGGGTCGATGGGGATGCAGTGGCCGCCGAGCCCCGGACCCGGCCAGAAGGGCATGAAACCGAAGGGCTTGGTCGACGAGGCCTCGATGGCCTCCCAGATATCGACGCCCATGCGGTCGGCCAGGATGGCCAGCTCATTGACCAGCGCGATGTTCACCGCGCGGTAGGTGTTCTCGATGATCTTCGACATCTCCGCTGACTCCGGCGTGGAGACCGGGTGGACGGTGTCGCAGATCCGCGCGTAGAGCGCCTGCGCCCGGCTGGAGCACGCGGGCGTGAGGCCGCCCACGACCTTGGGCGTCTCCCGGATGCCCCAGCGGGTGTTGCCGGGATCGACGCGCTCGGGGGAGAACGCGAGGTAGGCGTCCTCGCCGATCCGCCGCCCAGCGGCCTCGAACATCGGTGCCAGGACCTCGCGCGTGGTGCCCGGCCAGGTCGTGGATTCGAGCACCACCAGCGCGCCGGCAGCGAGGTTGGCCAGGACCGTCTCGGTGGCCGCGATGACGTAGCCCAGGTCAGGCTCGCGATGATCACCGAGCGGCGTGGGCACGCAGATGAGCTGCGCCTCGCACTCGGCCAGGCGGGCGGCGTCGGCGGTGGCCTCGAGGGTCCCCGCAGCGATCAGCGAGGCCAGCTCGTCGGAGGACACGTCCTCGATGTAGGAGCGGCCGGCGCTGAGCATCGCCACCTTCTCCCCGTCGAGGTCGAAGCCGATGACGTGGAGCCCGGCACCGGCGAAGGCGGTCGCGAGCGGGAGTCCGACATAGCCCAGCCCGATGATGCCGACGGTGGAGATCGGGGTCGTGCGCGCTTCCAAGGTCTCCCGACTCTAGCATCGGGCGCGGGCGGGTCGCGGGGATGGCATCCTTGCGTCCATGCCCGGACTCATCCACATCGTCGGCGCACGGCCGAACTTCATCAAGGCCGCGCCGGTCATCACCGCTCTGGGGGCGGCCGGCGCGGAGCAGCAGCTCATCCACACCGGCCAGCACTACGACCGGCGGATGTCGGAGATCTTCTTCGAGGAGCTGGGCCTGCCCGAGCCCGACCTCAACCTGGGCGTGGGCTCGGGCACGCACGGCACGCAGACGGCGGCCCTGCTGGTGGCCATGGAGGAGACCTTCGGCGAGATGGCGCCAGACCGCGTCATCGTCTACGGCGACGTGAACTCCACGTTGGCGGCGGCGCTGACCTGCGCCAAGCTGGGCATCCCCATCGCGCACGTCGAGGCCGGGCTGCGCTCGTTCGACGACTCCATGCCCGAGGAGATCAACCGCCGGGTCACCGACATCCTGAGCGACCCGCTCTACGTGACCGCGCCCGAGGGTGAGGTCAACCTCTCGCGCGAGGGGATCGGCGGCGAGCGCGTGGTCTTCGTGGGCAACCCCATGATCGACACCCTGCTGGCCAACCTCGATCGCTTCGACCCTGCGCCGGTGCAGGCGTCGCTCGGGCTGGCCGGGGACTACGGCGTGGCCACGCTGCATCGGCCGGCCAACGTCGATACGGCCGCGGCCGCGGCTGGCCTCGTCGGGGCGCTGCGTGCGGCGACCGACCGGCTCCCGGTGGTGCTGCCGCTGCACCCGCGCGGTCGGGCCACCCTGGAAGCTGCGGGCCTGGCCGACGTGCCCGACCTGCGGGTGGTGGAGCCGCTGGGCTACATCGACTTCATCTCGTTGCTGCGCGGCGCGGCCGTGGCCATCACCGATTCGGGCGGGATCCAGGAGGAGACGACGGTCTTGGACGTGCCCTGTCTCACGCTGCGGCCCAACACCGAGCGGCCGATCACGCTCACCGCCGGCACCAACCGCTTGGTCACCCCGGGATCGCTGGGCGACGCGCTCGACGGCGCGCTGGCCGGCGCCCAGAAGCGCATCGGCGACGGCCCGCCGGGCTGGGACGGCCACGCCGGCGAGCGGATCGCGGCGCACCTGCTGCGGCTCCCGGCCGCGCCGCGGCAGCTGGAAGAGGCGCCAGGCATGGTGCAGCAGTGAGCGACACACCCCGCGCCATCCTCTTCCCGTCGTATCAGTGGAACCCGTATCAGCGGCTGCTGGCGGAAGCGGTGACCGAGGCCGGGTTCCCGGCGTCCGCCGTCCACGACTGGCCCCGGCGCGCGCCGCTCCTGGGCACGTGGCTGCGGCAGGGCCGACCCGGGGTCATGCACCTGCACTGGATCCAGGAGTTCCTCGGCGGCAGCAAGGGCACGCCGACCGGCCGCAACGTGCGCTGGTTCGACTGGCAGCTGCGGACCCTGAGGCGGGCCGGCGTGCGCATCGTCTGGACCGTGCACAACCTCAAGGGTCACGCAGCCTCGGGCGGGCACGCCAACGACGCCGCGGCCCATCGCATCATGATCGAGCGCGCCGATGCCATCATCCTGCACTGCGAGTACGCCCGCGAGGCGCTCATCGAGATGTACCAGCCCAGCGCCGAGGCACGCGCGCGGATGCACGTGCTGCTGCACGGCTCCTACGTTCGGCAGTACGACGTGGACCTTGACCAGGCCGCCGCTCGGCGGGCCCTGGGGCTGACCGATGCGGGCACGATCTTCGCCTTCGTCGGCTCCATCCGGGGCTACAAGAACGTGGGCGAGCTGCTCGACGCCTTCATGCGCCTCAGGGATCTCTCGCCCGACGACCGGCTCTTCATCGCCGGCCGGCCCTACCCGCCCAAGTTCGGGCGCAAGCTGGAGAAGCTGGCCAGCCAGGACAAGCGCATCGTGCTCGAGCTCGACCGGCTGCCGGAGGCGCAGCTGACCCGCGTCCTGCGGGCGTCAGACGTGGTCGTGCTGCCCTTCCGCGACATCCTCACCTCGGGCAGCGCCATCCTCGCCTTGAGCCACGGGCGGCCGGTGATCGCGCCGGCCATGGGCTGCCTCCCGGGCACGCTCCCCGACGAGGCGACCTTCCTCTACGACCCCGACGCCGCCGACGCCCTCGTCGAGGCCATGGGCGCGGCCAAGACCGCCGACCTGGTGGCCATGGGGGAGCGAGCGCGAGCGTACGCCGACACCATCGAGTGGGGGCCGATCGCGCAGCAGACCGCAGCCCTGTACCGGGGCTAGGGTCGGTCGGGGCCCATCAGCGAGCGGCCTGGCTCGCGGCCGAACGCTTCAGCTCGCGGTAGACCCGCGCCACCTCGGCGGGCAGGTCCGCGTCCTGCGGCGCCTGCTTCTGCGAGGTGCGCAGGGTGGCGTCGAAGAAGTCGTCGTCACCACCGGGGAGGTGCAGCTCGTCGGCGATGGCGCGCAGGCGCGTCGCGTACTCCGCCGCGGGCAGGTCGAAGTCGATGAGCGGGATGTGCCGCTGCTCGACGAGGTGTAGCAGGATCTCGTTGTAGGCGAGCCACACCTCCAGCCACATCCTGGGCGTGTCGTTGCCGTGTCGCCGCTTCAAGGAGCGAGCCACCACCAGCGGGTGGCGGAACGTGCCCACCATCTCGAGATGCGGCAGCACCTCGAGCCAGCCGTCGATGACGAGCAGGGTGCGCGGTTCCTTCCAGCCCCACAGGGGCATGCCAGCGTGGGTGGCGATGAAGGCGTCGCGCCGGTCCCGCTGCTCCTGCGACCAGGTCACGCTCGCGGGCGGGAGGTGCCACGCCCCGCGGCTGTTCATGAGCACGTCGTCGTGCAGGCGGATGACCTCGCCCGGCTCGCGGTGGCCCTTCTCGTTGGAGTCCCCGCCCTCTCGCCGCACCTCGCCCAGCGGCAGGCCCGCGGCCTCCAGGCTGCCCACCAGCGAGCTGGTGCCGCTGCGGTGCATGCCCACCACGGTCACGACGCGCGA
>JBFLKP010000291.1:0-3022 GCA_040883225.1 Candidatus Limnocylindrales bacterium
GAGCCCACGGCCGAAGCGGCCGAGGAGAAGCCCAAGAAGCGCCCCACGCGCAGGCGCACGACCAAGAAGGCCACCGAGGCCGAGGCGCCCGCGGACGAGGCCTAGCCTCCGATGACCGATGGTGTCGCCGAGCCGCGCGAGTTCGGCGGCACCTTCCTGACCCTCGGCCACGAGGCCGCTCTGGCCGCCGTCCGGCGAGCCGTCATCAGCGAGCATCCACCCCACGCGCTGCTGCTGGTGGGACCACGGGGTGTGGGCAAGACCACGCTGGCGCTCGACCTGGCCGCCGGCTTGCTCTGTCTCGCGAGCGATCCTTCCACCCGCCCCTGCCGCGACTGCGCCGCCTGTCGCAAGGTGGCGGCCGACAACCACCCTGACCTCCACCTCGTGGGACCGGAGGGCGCCGGTGAGCAGATCCGCATCGCACAGGTGCAGGCGCTGGCCTCGGAGCTGGCGCTGACGGCCATGGAGGGGCGCTTCCGGGTGGCGATCATCTGCGCCGCCCAACGACTCAACCTCGATGCCCAGAACGCGCTGCTCAAGACCCTCGAGGAGCCCGGGCCGGCCACCGTGCTCGTGCTCTGCGCCGATGATGCTGCGCCGCTCCTGCCGACCGTGCTCTCTCGAAGTGCGCGCCTGCGCCTGGCGCCCGCGCCGATCGGGACGCTCACCGCGGTGCTCATCGCCCGGGGACACGCCCAGCCGGCCCAGGCGCGTGCCATGGCGTTGGCCGCCGCCGGCCGTACCGGGCTGGCCATCCGGCTGGCGAAGCAGCCCGAGGCCGTGCTCGCCCGAGCCCGCATCAGCGCCACGCTGCTGGAGCTGGTCACGGCCGGCCGGCGAGCTCGCCTCGGCGCCGCCACCGAGCTCATCAGCGACGGCGCGGCCGTCGATGCCGCCCTGCGCGGTGAGATCGCGCCCGCGGGCAAGCTGCAGCCGGTCGAGCGGCGCCGCGCGGTCACCCTCATCATCGAGGTCTGGCGCGACCTGGGGCGGGACCTGGCCGTGGCCGCCCAGGCCGACGGCCGGGGGGTCCGTGATCTGGACCAGCTCGAGGATCTCCGCGAGCTCGGGTCTCGGCTCGAGCCCGCGGCCCTGCGGCGCTTCCTCGACCGGCTCGACCGCCTGACGCTGGCGATCGAGGGCTACGCCAGCCCCGAGCTCACCCTCGACGCTCTGCTGCTGACGTGGCCACGCCCCACGGGCTCCCCGGCGGGGACGGCTGCGTGAACGTCGGCGGCACCCGGCTCGTGGCCACCGTCCGCGGCCACGTCCAGGGCGTCGGCTTCCGCTGGTACGTTCAGCGCGAAGCCGCACGGCTGGGGCTCGACGGCTGGGTCGCCAACCGCCAGGACGGCTCGGTCGAGGTCGTGGCCGAGGGCTCCGACACCACCTTGAGCGAGCTCGTGCTGCTGCTGTGGGAGGGGCCCGCGGGCGCGTCGGTGATCGGCGTCGATGCCCGCCACGAGCCAGCCCGCGGCAACATCGTCGGCTTCACCATCCGCAGCGGAGCGCACCGCGGAGACTGATATCGGTCCTCGTCCAGGGTCGGATGGTGGACCGACCCCACGGGGAGTCCCGCCACGGACTATGCGGGCGGTGACCGTCCTGCTACCGTGGGGCACCGCCCAGTGACCTGCAGGAGGCGAGATGTCGCTGACGCTAGAGGAGAAGCGCGCCAGGCTCGGATCGGTCCCCCTCTTCCGAGACTGCAGCCCCGCGGTGCTCGACCGCCTGGCACACGTGACGAGCGAGTTCGAGTTCCACGCGGACGCGCCCATCGTCCAGCAGGGCCAGGTCGGCAACGGCCTCTACATCGTGGTCAGCGGCAGGGTCCGCATCGTGGCCGGCACGGACGTGCTCGCCCATATCGGCCCGGGCGACTTCTTCGGCGAGCTCTCGGTCATCGACCAGCAGCCCCGTTCGGCTTCGGCCTATGCCGACGGCGACACGGTCTGCCTGGCGCTCGCCTCGTGGGACCTGCTGTCGATCATGGAGCAGGATCCACACCTCGCCGCCAACCTGCTCAGAGAGCTGGCCGGACGCTTGCGCCAGGCGGACGAGCAGCTGCGCCACTAGGTGCAGACGGGCGCATGAATGAGCAGCAGCTGCTTGATGTCCTCGCCGGGCTGGCGCTCTTCTCCGACCTCGAGCGCCCGCAGCTGCAGGCGGTGGCCCACACCATGAGCGAGGAGTCGTTCCCCGCTGGCGGGCGCATCCTGCGCCAGGGCTTCTCGGGCAGCGGCTTCTTCATCATCCTCGAGGGTGAGGTCGAGGTGCAGGTCGACGGGGCGGCCGTGGCCACCCTTGGCAAGGGCGACTTCTTCGGTGAGATCTCGCTGCTGCTTGGCGAGCCACCGGTGGCGGACGTGACCGCCACCAGCCCGGTCAACGCGCTGCAGCTGGCGGGCCCGGAGCTGCGTGAGTTCCTGCTGTCCTATCCGGCCGTGATGTACCGCATGCTGCAGGCGGTGAGCCGGCGACTCGACCGAGCCAACCGCCGCAGCTAGCCCGTGACCGAGCCGAGCAGCGTCGACCCGCGGCCCTTCCCGCCCGGCGAGTACGGCGTGGTCGTGGTCGGCAGCGGCCCCGGTGGCCTGCAGGTGGCCTACTACCTCTCGCGCCTGGGCATCGACCACGCGGTCATCTCGGCCGATCCCGCTCCCGGGGGCATGTTCCGCCAGTTCCCCTTCTTCCAGCGCCTGCTCTCGTGGACCAAGCCGCACACGGCCTTCGCCCACCACACCCGGGAGTACGAGCGGTACGACTTCAACAGCCTCGTGGCCTTCGAGCCGGAGAACCGGGCGGTGATGCCGGGGCTCATGGATGGCACGTCGGAGTTCCCGTCCCGTGCCGAGATGGAGGCCGGCCTGCTCGAGTTCGTGCGACGCACGGGTCTCGCCGTGCGCTATGACACGCCCTGGCTCGGGACCTCGCGCGAGGGCGACACCTTCGTGCTGCACACGCCCGCCGGCGAGTACCGCACGAGGGTGCCGGTGTTCGCGGTCGGCGCCGCCCAGCC
>JBFLKP010000054.1:0-8320 GCA_040883225.1 Candidatus Limnocylindrales bacterium
ATCGCGCTCACGACCGATGTCATCACCGGCTTCTGCGGCGAGACGCCCAGGCAGTTCGACGCCACGCTGGAGCTGCTGCGCACGGTGCGCTTCGACCAGGTCTTCGCGGCGGCCTACTCCGAGCGTCCGGGCACACCGGCCACCAAGCTGGCGGACGATGTCCCGGTCGACGAGAAGAAGCGCCGACTCAACGAGCTGCTCGCGGTGCAGGAGGCCATCGGGCGCGAGCGCAACGAGGCCTGGATCGGGCGCCGCACCGAGGTGCTCGTGGACGAGGCGCGCCAGCCACGCTCGCACGACCACGAGACCACCGGGCATCACGGCCCACGTCTGGTGGGACGCAATCGCGAGCACAAGCTCGTCCACTTCGACGGCCCCGAGTCGCTCGTGGGCACGCTCGTCGAGGTCGAGGTCGGTCGCGCTGGCGCCTACGCGCTGGCGGGCCACCGCGCCGAGGGCGCCGGCCACGCCTGAGCTGCCGCCGCTGATCGTGGTCGCAGGCGCCACGGCCACCGGCAAGACGAGGCTGGGGATCGCCCTTGCCGAGGGCTTGCGCGGGGCCGAGATCGTCTCGGCCGACTCGCGCCAGGTGTATCGCGGCATGGACATCGCCACGGCCAAGCCCACGCCCGCGGAGCGCGCGGCTGCGCCGCATCACGGACTGGACCTCGTGGAGCCCGACGAGCGGTTCACCGTCGCCGACTACCGTGAGGCAGCGCTGGAGGCCCTCGCCGGCATCGCCGACCGCGGTGGGATCGGACTCCTCGTCGGCGGCACGGGCCTCTACCTGCGCACCATCGCCCGCGGCCTGCCCCTCGGCCACCACGATAGCGATCACGAGCTCCGCGCCCAGCTCGAGGCGCGCCTCGAGCGCGACGGCCTCGACCCGCTCGTGGCCGAGCTGCGAGCGCTCGACCCGGATGGCGCCGCGGCCCTCGACCTGCACAACCCGCGTCGGGTGGTGCGTGCGCTCGAGCGGGCTACGCTCACGGGCCACGCCGCCCCGCCCGAGCCCGAGGGCTACCCCGCACCGGTGCTCTGGTTGGGCCTGCGCCTGGACGACGCCGAGCACCGGCGGCGCATCGAGAGCCGCATCGACGAGCACTTCGCGACGGGCTTGCTCGACGAGGCCGAGCGCCTCCGCGCCTGCTTCCCCGAGGATCTCCGCGCCTTCTCGGCCATGGGCTACCGGGAGGCCTTCGACGTGCTCGCGGGACGTGCCGATCCCGAGAGCGCCAAGGCCACCGATGCGGCCCGCACCTGGTCCTACGCCCGGCGCCAGCGGACCTGGTTCCGGTCGGAGCCCGGGATCACCTGGATCGAGGCGGGGGAGGGGTCGCTCGCGGCCGCGCGCACGACGATCGCGCCCTGGCTCGAGGAGATCGGCCGCGACGACTATGCTGGTGCCGGATGACTCGCAACGGAACGATCGACCTGACCCCGGAAGTCGAGCACGCCTTCCTCATCGCCGTGGACACGGACGAGGACGCGGGCTGGACCGCTGCGGATTCGCTCGAGGAGCTGGCCAGCCTGGCCCACACCGCCGGCGCGCAGGTCGTGGGCGTCGAGTGGCAGAACCGCCGCCACGTCGACCCCAACTGGTACCTCGGCAAGGGCAAGGCCGCCGAGCTGCGAGAGGCCAAGCGGGAGACCGGCTTCAGCATGCTCATCGCCGACGACGAGCTCAGCCCCAAGCAGCAGAAGGCGCTGGAGGAGCTGCTGGAGGTGAAGGTGCTCGACCGCTCGGGCCTCATCCTCGACATCTTCGCCCAGCACGCCCGCACCCACGAAGGACGGCTCCAGGTGGAGCTGGCCCAGCTCGAGTACCAGCTGCCACGTCTCACGCGCATGTGGACCCACCTCTCGCGCACCGGCGGCGGCATCGGCACCCGCGGACCCGGCGAGACCCAGCTGGAGACCGACCGACGCGTCATCCGCGGGCGCATCAAGAAGCTGAAGGAGCGCGTCGAGCACGTGCGCCAGCAGCGCGAGACCGCCGGGCGCTCCCGTGACCGCCGCCTGGTGCCCTCCGTGGCCATCGTGGGCTACACCAACGCGGGCAAGTCGTCGCTGCTCAACGCGCTCAGCGGCCGCGAAGCCGCCCGCGCCGAGGACCAGCTCTTCGCCACGCTCGATCCGACCAGCCGGCAGGTGAAGCTCGGCGACGGGCAGAGCGTGGTCCTGACCGACACCGTGGGCTTCATCCACAAGCTGCCGCATCAGCTCGTGGACGCGTTCCGGGCCACGCTCGAAGAGGTCACTCGCGCGGACCTGTTGCTCGAGGTCGTCGACGGTGCGGACCCGCACGCGCGCGAGCACCGCCAGACCGTGCAGACCGTGCTCGAGGAGCTCGGAGCAGGGGACAAGCCGCGGGTCGTGGCCCTCAACAAGGCTGACCTCTACGATCGCGCCCACGCCGCCGCGGACACCCCCGCGCCGGTGATGGGCGAGGTCGTGCCGGTCTCGGCCGTGACCGGCTACGGGCTGGACACGCTGCGCCTCTCGCTCTCGGGCGCGATGGCCGGACTCTGGGAGCACGTCGACGTGACGCTGCCGTACTCGGAGGGCGAGCTCCTCGCACGTGTGCGCGAGCGGGGCACCGTCGAGGTCGACTACCGCGACAGCGACGTCCACATCGACGGTCGTGTCGTGCCCTCGCTCGCAGGTGAGCTGCGCGCCGCCGCCGCACGCTGGGAGGTCGCAAGGCAGGAGGTCGCCACGTGAGCCATCCGGTCAACGTCATCTGTCGTGGCACCGCTGATGGCTTCGTCTGCGATGTCAGCGTCGGCACGGACCCGGCCGCGACCCGACACGAGGTCAGCGTCAGTCACGATGACCTCGACCGTCTGGCCCCGGGCCACTACGACCCGCACGTGCTCGTCGAGACCTCGTTCGCCTACCTGCTCGAGCGCGAGCCGAGGGAGTCGATCCTGCGCCGGTTCGACCTCCCGGTCATCGAGCGCTATTTTCCCGGCTACGAGGCCTGGGTCCGCCACAGGATGCGAGGCTGACCGGGCCGCGCGGCTGTCTTTGCGTACGGACAGGGCAGGGCACAGGCGTCACCGGTTCGTGACACGGGTGCGGTAGGCTCTCGCCTCCATGCTCCGATCCGCCTGCCGTTCATCCGGCGCCCTTTCCATCGTCATCCTGCTCCTGCTCGGTCTCATGGCCACGACCCAGGCACAGTCGCAGCGGCCCTTCGACTCGCTCCGGCCATTCGAGGAGATCCAGGCGTCCGAGGTGGTCATCACGCCCGACCCCAGCGGCCGGGCGGCGATCCTCGAGGTCGACACCACGATCGACGTGGCCTGCTCGGTGGTCTACGGCACCGACGGGACGTTCGGGCGCATCGCGGTCGACAACGACATGGACGGTGGTGCGCACCAGGACCACAGCCCGGTCCTGGGCGGCCTGGAGCCGGGGGCCACCTATCTGTACCGCCTCCAGGGCACCGCGCCCAACGGAACGATGTACGTCAGCGAGGTCATGACGTTCCAGACGCCCGCGGCGGCCGAGGGGCCGACCGACCTGGCGCTCGGCGCCACGATCACTGGTGTCAGCTCGGAGTTCTCCGAGGCCTTCGCCGCCGCCAATGCCTTCGACGGCGACCCCTCGACCGAGTGGTCGTCGAGTGGTGACGGCGATGACGCCTGGGTCGAGGTGGACCTTGGGTCTCCGCGGGCGATCGGCGAGATCGTCTTTCAGACCCGCTCGATGAGCGACGGGTCGGCGATCACCGACAGCTACACCGTGACCGCTGACGGCGTGGAGTACGGACCGTTCCGGCCTGACGAGCCCGTGAGCCAGCTCGAGGAGCTTGGCCTGACCGCGCAGGTGCTGCGCTTCGACGTGGCGACCTCGAGCGGCGGCAACACCGGCGCGGTCGACATCCGCGTGCTTGCCCCGGCCGGCGAGGATGGTTAGCCCAGGCGTGTCTCCAACGAGGCCAGCAACCCGGGCGTGACCGGCTGCTTCCGGTCTCCCCGCTGCGCACAGATCCAGCGCGCGCCGAGCTGCGCCTGCCGCACGGCCACCGCGGGCGGCAGACCACCGAGGATGTAGGCCCTCAGGAAGCCGATGGCCAAGTTGTCACCGGCGCCGTTGGTGTCGACGACCGGCGCATCGGCGAGGTCGACGGCCTCGTAGCGCTCCACGCTGTCGCCGAGCGCGACAAGGCAGCCGTCAGCGCCCGCGCCGACGACCACGACTCGGCCTGCTCGC
This sequence comes from Candidatus Limnocylindrales bacterium, assembly GCA_040883225.1. Classification (GTDB taxonomy): domain Bacteria; phylum Chloroflexota; class Limnocylindria; order Limnocylindrales; family CSP1-4; genus JAFMJV01. The sequence continues at coordinate 4,222 of JBFLKP010000054.1, forward strand.
CGCCGTGCCAGCTCCAGAGCCGCTCCTCCGGGGTCGTCGAGGTTGGCCGCCGAGAGGAAGATGACGTCCGCCGCGGCGACGAAGTCGGCCCGATAGTGATCGTCGACGTCGGACGCATCCTGCAGGTCGCAGGAGATGACCGCGCCCGATGCTCGCGCCAGCGGCAGGATGCGGCGGCACCAGTCGTCGAGATGGACGTGGACGACGTCGGCGCCGACCAGGGCGCGGCGGCAGGACGCTGCGTCCACGACCGTCTCGCTCGCCGCCCGCGGGTCGAAATAGTTGCGCCGTGAGCCGTCGGGGTCCACGATATTCACGCTGCGATGGGTGCCGCCCGGGTCGCGCAGCTCGGTGAGCTCCACGCCGGCGTTCGCGAGGTCCTCGCGGATCCAGGCGCCGAGCCGGTCGTCGCCGATGGCCGCGATGGCCCGTGTCCGCAGCCCCAGGGCCGCAGCGGCCAGCGCGCTGTAGCAGCCGGCGCCCCCCAGCGCGTCGGTCGTGTGAGCGAAGGTCGTCTCGGCACCGACGCGTTCACCGGCGGGGTACACGTTCGTATCGATGCCGAACGCACCCGCGACGGTCAGGACGTGGCGTGCGGTCATGGAGCGACGATACTCGGGCACAGAGCGTGGCGCAGCCCCAGGGTCGACGCAGGGCTCGAGGCCGCCACGTCGCCCCCCCTGGCACTTCCGATAATGTAAGTTATGTAACATTACGCCTCCCGTTCGACCGTGGGCAGCCCATCACCGGACCACTGACGACCTCACCGTCGAGCGGAACCCGGCCCAACTCCAAGGCAGTCACCGACCACCCGGGCGGTGAGCTCGTGACTGGCCCGCCTGAAGCGAAGCCGCGTGCAGGTCCGGGACGGACCTGGTGGACATCGGCCATCGAGCGTGGCCCGGGCCTGCGACCGGCTCCAGGCGTTGCCGCCCCGGATCCGGGTCGGTTGACCGGGACTGGATACCGGGGCGCCGGATCGTCCCTATTTGCGTGATTGCGCAAGTAGTGGAATGATAGGGGTGAACAATGCATCCGTCGCCACGAGGGTTCTCCATGCCACGCCGTTTGCTCGCGCTCTTCATCCTCGCGCTCGTCGCGGTCTTCACCATCACCGCGTGCGACGACAGCGAAGCGTCGTCCGACGCCCCTGGCGCATACACCGTCAGTGCCGACGCGGCGGTGGAGTTGATCGAGGCTGGCGAGCGGACCGTGATCGACGTGCGCAGCCCCGCTGAATTCGCCGAGGCGCACATCGTGGGCGCGCTCAACATCGACGTGAATGGCCCCGAGTTCGCCGATCGCATCGCCGAGCTCGACCCCGAGGAGCCGTTCCTCGTCTACTGCCGCTCAGGCAATCGCAGTGCCCAGGCCGCATCGCAGATGGAGGATGTGGGCATCGAGGACATCGCCGATGCCGGCGGCCTGGCCGACCTCGCCGCGGCTGGAGCGCCCGTCGAGTAGCGCTCGACCGTGCTTCGGCTACCGTGGGTAGATGGAAGCCAGCCGGGTCGTCCGCGTCCGACGCATCACGCCCGATGATGGCCTGACGCTGCGCGACCTGCGCCTGCGCAGCATCGCCGATGCTCCGAGCGCCTTCGGACAGCCCATCGAAGAAGCGCGCGGCCGTCCCGAGAAGGAGTGGCACCGCAGCGCCCGAAGGTCGTCCCGCGGCGACAACCGCACGTGGCTCATCGCCGAGCACCAAGGTCGTGCGGTCGGGCTCGTCCAGGGCCGCAAGCGCCGCCCTGCCACACTCTTGCTCTTCAGCATGTGGGTAGACCCCGCTGTGCGCCGGCTCGGAGTCGGGCGCACGCTCATCGAGGCCCTCGAGACCTGGGGTCGCGGCTGGGACGCAGCCGAGACGATCCTCTGGGTCTATGGAGCGAACGCTGATGCCATCAACTTCTACCGTGACCTTGGCTTCGAGGTCATCCGCAGCGGTCAGGACGCCGATGCGGGCGCGCGCTTCGGAGCGCTGGCCATGCGACGCGACATCCGCTCCCCCGCCTGAACCTTGTGCCGCTCGTCGCGGGTGTCCACCCACGGGGCGGTGACTCCACGCACCGGTGGTGCGGTGCGTTCTGTCAACAGTGGTGTCTTTGCGCAACGACAGCGAGATGCGGACGTGTTCGTGGCGCGCTCGATACGGCTAGGACGCGGAGGGCGGACCCTCGTCGACCGAGAGCCACGAGCGGTCGACCTTGACATGGATCACCGACGTCTGGCGGGACGTGATGGCCTCGCGCAGCGCCTCCGCGAACCCGGCGTCGTCCTCGGCGGTGAAGCCGAGCGCACCATGCGCCCGCGCGACGGCCGCGAAGTCGATGGCCCCGAGTGTGGTCGAGCGGGTCGGTCGTCCATCGCTGAGCTGCTGCGCGGCGATGGTTCCGTAGCGCTGGTTGTCGAAGACGACCGCGATGGGATGGGCTCCCTCGCGCACCGCCGTCTCCAGCTCATGCATGGTCGTGGCGAAGCCGCCATCGCCACACAGCGCCACGCTGATGCGATCGGGGTCCATGAGCGAGGCGGCGATGGCAGCGGGCAAGCCATAGCCCATGGTGCCCGAGGTCGCGCCCACGAACGTGCCGGCCCGCCGGAAACGGAAGCCACGAGCCACGAAGCCCGCGAGATTGCCTGCGTCGGTGGTGATGGTGGCATTGTCGGGCAGCGCCGCTCGTAGCCTGGCGAGGATCCTGCCCGGGTGGGCGCCAGGTCCGCTCCACTCCCCTGCGGCCACATCGCTGGCCGCGCGATACGCCTCGCGATCGGCGGCGTTTCGCGCCTCGCGCCGGCTGCGCATCTCGTTGTCCAGCGCGGCCGCGCGCAGATCGGACCAAGCCGAGTCGAGGAAGCGCGAAGCGTCGGCCGCGATCGAAAGCGTGGGTGCGTCGAGGCCCGCGTGCGTCACGCGCGGCTGCACGTCGACATGGATCCAGCGGGTACCGGGCCCTGGGACGGCGTAGCCGCCGGTGGTGATCTCCGAGAGCCGCGTGCCCACGAACAGGATGACGTCGGCATCGAGCAGGCGCTGGTGGACGGTCGTAGCCGCCCAGGATCCGGCCATGCCGAGGTAGTTGACGTGGTCGTTCGGGAACACGTCTGGGCGCCGCCACGCGGCGATGACGGGCACCGCGAGGACCTCCGAAAGGGCCACCAGCCGCTTCGTGGCTCGCGCGCGCAAGACCCCCGCTCCGGCGACGATGACACCGCGTTCGGAGGCCGCGAGCATCTTCATGGCCCGGCTCACGGCGGGTCGATCAGCCGCAGGTCCGCGAGCCCCGGGTGCCTTCGGCGGTGGCTCGTCAAGCAGCTCGACGAGCTCGGCCTGCACATCCACCGGCACCGACAGCAGTATCGGCCCGGGTCGGCCCGTGGTCAGGCGGCGCCAGGCCGTGCCCAGCACGGTGGGCGTCTCCGCGGGGCGATCGATCTGGCCGGCCCACATCGCCAGCGATCCGAGCCCACCGACGAGATCCGCCTCCTGGAAGGCTTCTCGGCCGGCAACGGCCCGATCGACTTGCCCGGTCAGTGCGATCAGCGGCGCCGAGTCCTGCATCGCCGTGTGGATACCCACGGCCGCATTGGCCGCGCCCACCGCACGTGATACCGCCACGATCTGCGGACGGCCGGTCGACTGCGCGAGCGCTTCGGCCATGAATGCCGCTCCGCCTTCGTGTCGCGTCGTCACGACGCGGATGCCGACAGCGGCCAGATCATCGAGCAGCGGCAGGATCGGCTCGGCCGGAACGGTGAAACAGTAGCGGGCACCGGCCGCGTGCAGCTGCCGAGCGACCTCCTGTGAGACGGTGCGCGTCACCATCGCCGGAGCCTGCGGCTCAGGCTCGGGCTCCGGTCCTTCCTCCGCCGCCGGCGCGGGCTCGGGCTCGGGAGCTGGCGACACGGCGGGCACCGTCGGCTCGGGCTCGGGAGCCGGCGACACGGCGGGCACCGTCGGCTCGGGCTCGGGAGCCTCAGCGGGAGCCGTCGGCTCGGGCGGCTCGGGCTCGGGCGCCCGCGGTGCCGGCTGCACATCGGCCGCGGTAGCTGGCTCGACGTCGTCAGCTTCGGCGACCGGAGGCTGGGGCGCTGTCGGCTC
>JBFLKP010000292.1:0-3065 GCA_040883225.1 Candidatus Limnocylindrales bacterium
ACGCCGGTCTCGAGCAAGATGGTCATCACCAGCGGCGGGCGCATGTCACAGCTCTACGGCGGGCTGACGGAGGCGGGCAGCCAGGCCCGCAGCGGCCACCTCTTCGAGTGGGAGGCCATCGTCCGCAGCAAGGCTGCCGGGGCCACGGTCTTCGACATGTGGGGCCGCTCGACCAGGGGCATCGCCCACTTCAAGCAGGGCTTCGGGGGGCGGGTCGTCGAGTACGGCGGCACCTTCGACCTCGTGCTCAATGCCCCGGTCCACGGGCTCTATCGGCGCGGACGCCGGGCCTGGGTCCGGCTCGCCCGACGGCGCGGTGGTCTCGATCCCGACACGCCCGTGGCACCCGCTCCGTGACATGACCGAGCTTCGCCTCTCCGAGCTGGGCGCGCGGCTTCACCGTCAGGGCCTGCTGGCCTCCGAGCCACTGCCGGCCCACGCCGCGGAGAGCGACCCGCTCATCGGCGGGGTCCGCTACGACTCGCGGAAGGTCCGGCCCGGCGATCTCTTCGTGGCCCGTCGAGGCCAGCATGCGGACGGGCACGAGCACGTGGCCGAGGCCGTCGACGCTGGCGCGACGGCAGTGCTCGTCGAGCGGCCGGTGCCGGGCATCACGGTCCCGGAGCTCATCACGGGCGACGCCAAGGTCGCGCTGGGGATCGCAGCTTCCTGGCACGCCGGCGACCCGTCACACGCGCTGGGCATCGTCGGCATCACCGGCACCGACGGCAAGACCACGACGGCGTACCTCGTGCAAGCCTTGCTCGAGGGTGCGGGCGGGACGGCCGGGCTGCTCGGGACGACCGATGTCATCGCCGGCGGACGAAGCCTGGGCAACGCGGCTCGCACGAGCACACCAGAAGCCCCTGAGCTGCAGGCGCACCTGGCGGCCATGCGCGCGGCCGGCGACCGTTGGGCCGTGGTCGAGTCCAGCTCGCACGGCCTCGCCCAACAGCGCGTCCGGGGCACCGCCTACGACGTGGCCGTGCTCACCAACGTCACCTCGGAGCACCTCGAGTTCCACGGCACCCTGCATGCCTACAAGGCGGCCAAGCGCAGCCTCTTCGCGCTCCTCGCGGTGGGCGAGGAGAACCCCGACAAGGGTTGGGGCAAGCACGCGGTGGTCAACGCCGACGACCCCGAAGGCGAGCCGTGCGCCGCGGTGGCCCGAGAGGCCGGAGCCCGCGTGGTCCGCTACGGGCTCGGCGGCGAAGCCGACATCGTGGCCACGGGGCTGGAGGAGACGCCGTCGGGCCTGCGGGTGGCCATGCGCTCCGGCTCGTGGGCGGGGACCGTGCCGCTGCAGCTGGCGGGTCGCTTCAACGTGGCCAACGCACTGGCGGCCATGGGCGTGGCCGTGGCGCTCGAGCTCGACCTGGACCGGGCCGCGGCCAGCCTGAGCGCCTTGCCTGCCGTTCCGGGGCGGATGCAGCGGGTCGACGAAGGCCAACCCTTCACCGTCGTCATCGACTATGCCCACACCGCCGAGTCGCTGGCCAAGGTGCTCGAGGAGCTGGCGCCGAGCGATCCCCGCGGGCGGCTCATCGTCGTCTTCGGCTCGGCCGGCGACCGCGACCCCAGCAAGCGCGGACCCATGGGCCGTGCCGCCGGGGAGCGCGCGGGCCTCGTCATCGTCACCGACGAGGATCCGCGAGGGGAGGACCGCGAGGCCATCATCGAAGCCATCGCGCGGGGCGCAGAGGCCGCAGGCAAGCGGCGGGGCGAGGACCTGCTGCTGGTCCCCGATCGCGCCCAGGCCATCACCGAGGCCGTGCGCCGAGCGCGCCCACACGATGTGCTCCTGCTCGCGGGTAAGGGCCACGAGAAGACCATCGAGACGGCCACTGGAGAGCTGCCCTGGGATGAGGCCGAGGCGGCCCGCGAGGCGCTGCGGGCGCTCCGAGCCTAGTTCCGGCCGAGAACCGCCTTGACCAGCTTGTTCATGGGCGCGTCCGTGCTCCAGTTGCCCTGGTTCGAGAGCAGCACGATGGTGACGCCGTCCGCGGGGAAGTGGAACATGGCGGACTCGTAGCCCCGGATGCCGCCGCGGTGGCCGACGCCCCGGTGGCCGGCGAAGTTGGCCGGGTAGGCGCCCAGGCCGTAGAAGCCGGGCCGCTCGAACGTCAGCATCTCCGCGAGCATCTCGTCCGACAGGACATCGCCGCCGTAGAGCGCCGAGGCCCACACGGAAAGGTCGCGCGCCGTGGAGGCCATGGCCCCAGCCGCATCAGCGATCGACGCCGCCGCCATGAACGGCACGTAGCGCGAGTCCCCGGTGTGGTCGGTCCATCCGCCACCCCAGTCCCAGTGTCCGTGGGCCGCGTCGGGTCGCGGCTTCATCGCCGGCTGGTAGATGGTGTCCCTGAGTCCCAGTGGCTTGAAGAAGCGCTGGTCGAGCATCCGGTGCAGCGGCTTGCCCTCGACCGCCTCGGCCACCTTGCCCAGGATGAGGTAGTTGGTGTTGGAGTACTGGTAGTCCTCGCCCGGCTTGAAGTCCCCGGCCCGCACGAGCCCCATCATCTCGTCGTAGGTCCACTGCTTGGAGCGCGACTTGCGCCCGCCGGCCCCGGGGTTCTGCCACCACGCCTCGGTGATCTCGCCGTAGCGCGGGTTGGCCCAGAAGTTGTAGATGCCGCTGGTGTGGCTGAGCAGCTGCCGCACCGTGGCCTTGTCCTTGCGCGGCGCATCGCGGAAGTACGTGCCGAAGGGCGCATCGAGGTCGATCTTGCCCTCGTCGGCGAGCTGCAGGATGAGCGCCGCGACGAAGGTCTTGGTGATGCTGGCGATGGCCAACTGGTCGTCGTCGTCGAGCGCCCGGTCCGGGCCGAACTCGGCCTTGCCCGCGCTGCCCAGCCAGGTCTCACCGTCGGCCAGGCGCACCGCCACCTGCAGGCCGGCCACACGCTTGTTGGCGTGTTGGTTGTCGATGATCCTCTGAAGCTTGGCCCTGGTCTTGTCGTTGAGCACCGACCCGGTAGCGGCCGCTGGAGCCACCTCTGCCGGCGCCACCTCGACGCGGGGCGCGTCCTCGTCGGTGATGAGCGTCACCTCTGACGTGGCGACGG
>JBFLKP010000055.1:0-2519 GCA_040883225.1 Candidatus Limnocylindrales bacterium
AAGTAGTCGAGGCCCTTGGCGACGCCTTGGCCCTTGATCCACGGCCAGGCCCGACCCTCCGGCTTCATCTGGGCCTCGGTCAGGCCGTTCTCGTACCAGAGCCAGAGATCGTACGAGCCATACCCCCCGTAGAAGACGGGACCGGTGCACTGGAAGTCCCAGCCTCCGGCATACGAGACTGGCTCCTCGAACGACCACTCGCCGGAGTGCTCCGGGATGTAGACCTTCTCGTTGGCGGCCGCCGGTGCGGCCACCGCCAGCATCAGGGCCAGTGCTCCACACAGCGCAAGCGGCTTCTTCATGAGTTCCCCCACGCTTGTGCGGGCCGGGTTCGCCAGTGGCTCGGCACGATCCAGGCGGCCATGGTCACGGGCCGTGCTTCACCGCCTCCCGCTACCAAGACGAGCGCCGGGCAACCCTCGATCTGTCCGTCTTGGGCACCAGCTGCCTGGATCCGTGCTGACGCTGTCGTGTACCGGTCCTGGGCGGACCTACTCGGTGGGGACCGGCGGCGCAACCGGCATCTCGCCCCCGTAGATGAGGGCCTCGAAGGCCTCGGCCTCGCCATCTCCGAAGATCACGGCCGTGAGGCCGTCATACCCACCCTCGCCCGTGAGGACTATCGTGCTCCGGTCGAGAAGCTTGCCGTCGTTCCCGAAGACGGCGACGTTGGTGCCAGTTCCGCTCCACGCCCCATCGGGGTTCTCCAGGCGCATGCTCTGGCCGACGGCGACCGCGAACTCGACGGGATCGGCGCCGTCGCTGTCGACCATGTCGATGCGCACGACGCCGTCGGCGGTGAGGCGCGGATCGGAAGCCTCGAAGCCGAAGCCGGGGCACTCGGTGTACTCGGGCGTGTCCTCGCACCCTTCGGGATAGGTCACGCTGCCGGTCACGAGCGTGGCCGGCTGGCCGTCCTGCGCGGCGGCTCCGAGCGTCGAGGCCAGGAGCAGGCCTCCGGCGATGGTCGTGCTCAGTGCAAGTCGGGTTCTCACGTTCTCTCGTCCTCCGTGTCGGCTGTCCCCCATGCCGACCTGACGACTGGGACGTCGGTTTCGTTCACCTGCGAGCGCGAAACGGAGGACATCCCAGCCGAGCCACGTGCCGGACTACTCGGCAGATGCGACGACGGTCTCGGTGGCTGCCCGGTCGAGCGGGTCGTAGAGCACGTAGCCACCGGGAGACGCCGGCAGGTCGACGACATACTCGCGACGCTCATCCGGCGGGATGACCTCGTCAGGCGAGCCGACGAGGACGCGGCCTGCGGCATCCTCGATGGCGAAGCCGTGGTCACGATCACCGACGTTGAACACGACGATCGTCTGCTCCCCAGGCTCGAGCACTAGGGACTCGGCCGCATCGCCGAACCCGTCGTCGCGCAGCGCGATCTCGACTGGACGAACGAGCACCGGGATGTCGCCCGGGTCGTCGCGATATGGCAGCGGCATCGGGACAATGCCGTCCTCCACGACGACGCCGTGGATCTCGAAGCACTCGGGGCGGTCGTCCGACGCCGGAAGCTGAAGGATCGCCGTCATCTCGGCGTACCCGCCGGCCCCGGTCAGGGTCACGACCTCCGGGGCCATCTCCGAAACCGCGCGGTTGCCGCTGAACCTCGTGGACGTGCCTTCCCATGAGCCACCATCGGCCTCGATGCGGTACGCGTTCCGCTGCACGGTCAGCTCTCGGCCATTGGTGTCGTGCGTCCAGCTCTGGTTCCGGACCACGGTCATGACGCCTTCGAGCCGCGGCTCGTTCTCGTCGAAGATGCTGCCCGCCGACGACAGGCTCCAGATCGAGACGCCACCCCGGTCGCTGCTGTCCTCGCCGGCATCGACCTCACGCCAGGCGGTCGGGCGGGGCGCGATGCCCTGGTCGGTGCGACAGGCCGCGAGGGTGACCGAACGGGCCTCCATGAAGCCCGCCTCTCCGGGCGCGACGTCAACCGCGACGGTCGGCTCTTCGGTGGGACCGATCGGCGGACTCTCGCTTGAGGACAGGTCCAGCAGCGCGAGCACCCCCAGCACGGCGATCGCAAGGACGGCGGTCGCCGTGGTCGCCGCTGCCATGACGCTGTGGTGTCTGCCGTTGCCGTTGGTGCTCGAATGACGGTCGCCGCGCCACCGCAAGACGCGCCCGAGCCAACGGTCGATCGTCGACGCGGGCTCTGGCTCGACATCGGGGATGGCGTGGATCCGGTCAGCGAGTCGGACGGGGGCGCGAGCCGCATCGTCCTCACCGTAATGGTCGCGCATGAGGCGGTCGAGATCCTTGTCGGGCATCACAGAGCCTCCGTGCGCTGGCGTCGCTCGAGGGCGGCCCGCAGCCGCTTCTGGGCATGGTGCAAGCGGGATTTCACCGTGCCGGGTCGGATGCCGAGCAGGGTGGCGATGTCGTCGATGGTGAGATCGCGGTAGTAGCGGAGCGCCAGCACGACCCGGTGGTCTTCGCTGAGATCGGCGATGGCCTGCTCGATAGCCTGGCGCTCGGGGGATGTCGTGATGTCCCGGTCCTCGACC